>DAMU01000095.1 GCA_002499705.1 Euryarchaeota archaeon UBA91 | reverse complement strand
TGCCTTCACCGATTTTCGCGGACTTGCTACGACCAGTACTTCATCGCCCTCAGACACATTCTGCAAATACCCAATGCCGATTCCAATGTTCTCAAGGCTAGGAGCGGGAGCGCCTGAAGTTAACGTCCCAAGAGGTGAACCATCAAGTGACGTCACATCCTTACCTGGTCGAGGCAAAGGTCCTTTCTCAACATAGCGAATACCCCACCAACGAGCATCGTTTTGATCGTGTCCAGTAACGCGATGCTTGCCAATGAACTCATGCTCAAGGTCGAGCCCAAAAGGAACATTTGTTTCCCATGAATCGCGAGCCAAAAAGGTACTATCTTCGACTTCAGAAAGAGGTGGCCAACAGAAGTCCACGCCTGAAAGGAGGAATCCCTTTTCCAATCGAAGTGTGTCTCGAGCACCAAGTCCAATGGGGACTGAACCTGCTTGAATCAGATTCCGCCAGAGGAGAGGGGCTTGGGAATTTGGAACAAAAATCTCATACCCCGCTTCGCCTGTATACCCTGTGCCTTGAATCCAACCTTCTATTCCAAAATCGTTTTGACCGATACTCTGCCACTTGAAGCGAGCGACATGATTTGAATCGCCTAATACGGAAGTAAGAATTGATTTAGCATCTGGTCCTTGGAGAGCCATAATAGAAGTCTCATCTGAAAGGTTCTCAAGCACAACAGAACCATCATCAGGGAGATGTGATGAAAACCAGTCCCACATCACTTGAATCATTGAGGCATTCGGAACACCGAGAATCTCTTCATCAGAAACAACAGCGAAAATCATGTCATCAATAAGATGACCATCATGGTCAAGGAAATGTGTATAGGCACATCTTGGGGCTGCAATTGAGGTGACTTTTTGTGTTGCAATTGATTCAAGCCAGGTTTTTACATTCGCGCCTGAAAATCGAAATGACCCCATATGAGATACATCAAAAAGGCCTGCAGTTGAGCGTGTTGCTAAATGCTCTGCCTTGATATTTGAATACCAAATCGGTAGTTCAAAACCATGAAAATCAACAATGTTCGCACCCAGTGCTACATGCTCATCATACAACGCTGTTCGGACCGGTGCACCATCGCTCATATACGTGGGATTGAGAGACGCTCCTTAAACTCAAGCAACATGCTCCATGCCTTCTGCTTAGCAGTGAGAGAATTTCTCGCTACGGGTGAGAGCCTCATGGTGAATGAGTAAGGGAAGCACATCCGTACCATCGGACCATTGACCCATGTTGGTAAGAAGTGACGAGGCAATTAGGTGTTCGTATGCCCATGATTCAGTAAAAACATCTCCACGACTTCGGGCGACAACCCAGTCTGCTTGAGCATCTATCCTTCGATATACTCCCCAATCAGCAAGCGTGTCGTGTACTGAGTCTGTAGGAAGATAATGAGAGCCAACCAATCGGGGGAACCCGTAGAGGTCACTTTGTAATTCGATAAACAAAACATGCTCTTGTGGGAGCATTGAAAACATCGCTTGATGATGAACACTGTAGCAAGGATCAACTGACATGTCATCAATTCCTTGGGCAATGTGGACCATCGTCGCGTTAGGAAGTCTCGACATATTTGGCTGTAATTCAACTTGACTTGGGCGAGTCCATGGTGATTCAAAATCTAAGAAAACTGTTTCATTACCCCATCCACGCTCCATTGACTCATACAAACTCAAGAAAACATATGCCCCTCCTAAACTGTGCCCACCAAGCCATAGATGTGAAGGATTGATGGTGTGATTTCCGAGAACTGAGTCAACAAATTCAGACCTTGAATCACCAAAGCCTATCGCTTCAATTTCATCAAAGGCAGCTGCAAATGCTTGTGCCCTGTATACGTGATGAGGCCAATTTGATGCACCGTATTCATCAATTGCTTCAAAATCATCTTCGATATCAGGCGCGATATCAGACGGATACTGAACAAATGCTACTGCCATTCCTTTGGCCGAAAGGTGCGCAATCCAGTCCGTGTATTCCTCGTAGGTTGGATATCCCCAACCGTGTGAGAGAACAGCCAGTGGAATCGAAAGTTGTGGGATGCCTTCCGGTAGGTGTGGGAGAGTTAGGTAGACTGAAAAATCAATATCACTTTCAGATTCTTCTCGGATTTGTTCGACTTCTTGGGGCATCGAGTAGGGATGAATCGACATCGAAGTGGTGAATGGACCGGGGTCTGCGCCATACCCAATAGTGGGTGCTGGAGGGGGCGAAGGGGCAATGCCGACCAGTGCAGGAATCCCCGGCATTACCAGCCATGCAGCAAAGAATACACCTGCGATATGCAGAACATGCTTACTCATCTCGAGAGGTTTGCTCTTTGTGGAGACGTGCGGGAAACCTCCGAGCATAAGCAAAATTGACAGTAAAAGAAACCCGTAGAGGGTAGGCAGAAGGAGAAATGCCCCCCGAAGATAATAGATGTCAAGGGCGAAGAACAGCGTGATAAAACCGACTAAAATTCCAAGTAACAGTGTCCCGATTCCGTTGGCTAAGCGAGGGTTCTGCAGGCCTTTGAGTTGCCGTTGCAGTACCAAAAAAGTCAGAAAGAGTAAGATGCTCAAGAAAAGGGTGAGCGCGAAAAGGTTCTCCCTCAACCCCATAGTCCACACCAGTGTGCGATAGGCATGTGGCCAAATCGAATCACTGACGTTCTTACCCGAGAAGTATCGAATTGTCGGTTCGATAATCGAAAGGAAGAGACCAGAAAAAAACATCAATGGTAAGAAGCCTTGATTCTCACTCAACCGTTTCCATGGGGAAATGTCCACTTCAACTTCCTCCATGATTGGAATTCACACCCGTAGTTCAAAAAAGGTCGTTTATGAAGAACGACTTTCAAGATGAGGAAAATGGATGTTCGCTCGGCATTCCACGAACCACTTCATGGCATATTCGTGTTATTTCTTGAAGAAAATTATCGAGAGTTTGTTCAGTGATTTGTGGATTTGTAATTACAGAGCGTAAGACGACATCATCACCAACATTCGAGCGACTCACCATGAAGTTTCCATTTTGCATCATCCGGCTACGGATCTCAGAATTAAGTTCATTGAGGTCGCCTTCAAATCCTTGCGGCGCAAACCTGAAGCAAACATTGGTCCACATTCGAGAAGACATCATTTGAAGAGATTCATGCTCTTGAACTCTCGATTCCAAATAATCAGCGAGTTGCATGAATCTATCGACTAACTTCGCCCATCCCGCATCACCACACTCTCTCCATGCCAACCAGAGTTTGAGAGCGTCGTTTCGACGACCGCACTGCAGCGAATATCTTCCAGAATCGATTTCTTTCGAATCCTCGTGGAAAAGATAGTGTGCGACTTCTCCGTGAGCACACAATCGTGCAAGAAGTTCTGAATCTTTTACCAAAAATGCACTGCAAATTAAAGGCAGACCCATCATTTTGTGAGCATCCCAACATACACTATCAGCAAATTCGACCCCGTCCATGAGGGGCCTATGCTTGGAAGAAAACATTGCGGAGCCACCCCAAGCAGCGTCGACATGGTGCCACAGGCCGTTGGCGTGGGCAAGATCACCGATTTCTTTGAGCGGGTCAAAAGCTCCGCGTACTGTGGAGCCAGCAGTTGAAACGACACAAAAGGGAACGCCTCCTTCTCTTCTGGTGCGTTCGATTTCTTCCTGTAGCGCTGAAGGACGCATACAACCGTCTTCATCGCAAGCGACTTTGACCACATTCTGATGCCCTATACCAATCACGTTTGCTGACATCAAGACAGAATAATGTGCCTCACTCGAAACATAGGCGACCATCTTTCGACCATCAAATCCACTTTGCGTGGATGAAGGATTCATCGCTTGCCTAGCACACAGCATCCCTAACATATTACCGTTTGAACCGCCAGTGGTAAGCGTTCCTGCTCCATTCTCAAAGCCGACAATCTCACCCATACGTTTGAGCAGAGTATCCTCGATAAGCGTAGCAAGTGGGGCAAGTTCGTAAGTGTACATCGAGGTGTTGGTTAGAGAAGCAATGATTTCCCCAGCAAGCCCAACTGTATTGATGCCGCCCCAAAGTGGATTCATAAATTCGGGACGGTTTGTTTTCACACATGAGCGCAAATAGGCATCAATGTCATCAAGAACAGCATCCATTCCATGCCCTTCAAGTGGAATCTTAAGATCGGAGGTCCTTGATAGGGACGCATGGGGCATTGGTTCTGCAACTTTACCTGGCTGCTCACCCGCATGGAGGTATGACACTATTCGGTCTGCAACCTCGCCGATGAACACCTCTAATTCCATACGACTCAATTTGATGGGGGCATGGGGGGTTTTTAGTGTTCATCAATACAAACGCTTGAAATTGTGAAAATGTGCTTGGAAAATTGTCTCAAAAAAATGGAATATGAAAGATGAATGATGGATGATGCAAGATAAGTAATGGCGCATATCGAACTCTTTTCGACTCAAAAATAATAATTTCAAATTTAAAAATCATTCTTCTTATCAGAAATGATTCGAAGGGAATCAAATGCCCTCATTTAGTGAAAAATATTGGAATTTTATATTTTTGGGCTTGGAACAGTCCAAAAAAGGCTCAAATGTCCATGCATAGTGCATAATCTCCGAGTAACATTGAATAGGTAAGTGCTTGAGCAAAGTTCATGCTCGGAGAAGTAGGGGACAAATGGATTAGCCGTTTACACCAGAATGTAGCCAAAGATTTGCGGACCAAAGGATGGTCGCAGACTGAAATTGCTGAAACACTCGGCTCAACACAAAGTACGATTTCACGCCAAATGCAGAAACCTCCCGTGTCGCTAAATTCCAGTGCTGACGAAGCAACAATCGACGGCTGGAGTCATGAACTATCGCTCGCTCTCAATTCCATGGGTCCTGAAGCTCATGTTGTTCGACAGCGTTTGGTCGTAGAATTCCAATTCACAGGCAACAATACCATCCGCTACGACAAAACATTAACTGGATTGGATTTAGAAGAAGGGCAAGAACAAAGAGCACTTTTACGACGTCTGGAATGGGCTGCTGGTCGATTAGATGCCCGGCGAATCGAGCATTCCATACCCGCAGTTGGCCTCAATATTGCTTCATGCAGTAAAGGCGCTACATCTCCATCCGAGGTTGCGGCATTTCCTGGAAGAATTACACTGGTTGAAGGAGAACTGCGCCACCATGAAACACCGAGCTTTGGCTCCTCCAACCACCTCGCATCCGTTCTCATCGACTCGCATGAAATTGATTCCTCAAAAGTATCAATTCTCAACATTCGCCCACCTTTGAGTGAATCTGCCGTCAAGACTGGGCATGTTCAGAAAGTGTGCAAACAACTTGGTTACAACTTTTCTCTTGCTCCAAAAGGGAGGGTGGATTCACAAGAAACTCGGATCGATGTATTACTGGATGAGGGCGATTTCGGATGGGAGCCAACATTGTATGTCCTTGCACACAATCCACTTGACCTCATTGATCGAACACATCAACTGCTTTCTGCACTGGGAGTGAGTGAATGAATTCCAGAGGTAAGGCGGCAACACTCATACTCCTCTTGCTGACCTTCTCACTCAGTGGTTGTTTGACTGATGAAATGATTGAATCAATTGAGTCAGAAGACCCTTGCATGGCCGACATTCAAGTGCGAGAGAGTGATGGGACGCTGAAGATTCTAACCTACGATATTGCCGGTTTTTCAGACGAACTCATTGCACAATTTGTTAACCAAACCGGTACTGAAGTCGAATTCATCAAAACTGATGATGCAGGTGGAATTCTCGACCAAATGATGCTTACCAAAGCCGCACCTCAAGCGGATTTGATGATTGGCTTGGACAATACCTATTTGCCGACGGCAATTCAAAATTGTCTCCTGATGTCGAACAATGTTTCTGATGAATCTTTTACACAGTCATCACTCGAGTTCTACCAAGGTCCTTTAGCCGTTCCTTTTGATGAAGGAGATGTATGCCTCAATTATGATGAAGACGCCCTTGCAGCAGACAACATGTCCGTACCTACGAGTCTTTGGAATCTTACGGAACCGGAATGGGAGGGGAAAACCACATTCCCATCGCCAATGACTTCCTCGCCAGGCCGTGCCTTTTTGGCAGCGACGGTGGATTACTTTGGTCATTCGCCCGGTAATGAAGGCGGCGACATGGCAAGCTGGTGGATGGCAATGGTTCAGAATGGGGCGATCTTCACATCTGGCTGGAGCGAATCCTATGTTACCTATTACACAGGTGGATATGGAGAATATATGGAAGGGCACATTGGCGGAGCATACCTTACAGTCTCCTATTGCCACTCACCAGGAGTCGAAGCATATTATGCAGAGAATTATACACACTCGACTTCGTTAGTACTCCCACGGGCTTCATTCCACCAAGTGGAATACACTGGCATCATTAACGGTGCGGCTGAGGTAAATGCTGCGAACCAATTTATTGAATTCATCACATCCATGGAAGTCAACGTCAATATGCCAGATTACAACTCTATGTATTCGGTTCAAAACGGAACTGATTTGCCCGAGACCAACGGTTATCGCTTCCATGCAGACCAAGCCATCGTGAGTAATGCGATAACGCAAGAAATGATTGAGCAGAATATGGAAACCTGGCTCACAATTTGGCAGAATGCAGTCCAAATGGGATGAGGCTGAGTTCAGTGGCTCATGCTGCGATTGGAGCGCCTGGAGAGGCGATTCTACGCAGTTCTGACAAGACGGTTCGAGTGCTTGCAGTTGCTCTGTTTACGCTCGGTTCCACGTTACCGTTTGTTTATGCCTTATCCAGATTGGAATACGTCACAAATTGGACTGCTTGGCAGGCCTTCACTGAATTTAGGAACATCTATGGTGGGATGGAAGCGTTAAAATTTACTTTGTTGGAAGCAATCGCCTCGTCCGTACTCACCATCATTATCGGGTTACCGGTTGCATGGTGCTTGAGCCGTTACCAATGGAAGAGAATTCGCCTACTCAGGGCACTGATTGCGGTCCCATTTGTCACCCCTTCAATCGTTGCAGCAATGGGTTTTTTGAGTTTGATACGCCAAGATGGTTTACTCACAAAAATTGGTATCGACCTCCGGCTCGAGACTGGCATTGTTGGCTGGTTTGCAGAGGCATCAGGTTGGAATCACCCTGGACACTTCCTCGCACTTATCATCGCACATGCATGGTTCAACCTTTCGTTGATGATTCGTTTTGTTGAGCCGACTTTATCATCACTAGACCCAGCATGGGAAGAGCAACTTTCCGTATTACCCCAAGGCCAATCGAGAGTTGCGAGAATGAAGTATCTGTGGATTCCCGTCATTGGACCAGCTGTTTTCTGCGCTGCAGCATTGAGTTTCTTGTTTTCATTCACTTCCTTTGCTCTTGTAAAATGGTTAACACCCACGAGTTATACTCTTGAATCGCTTATGGCAGAGGCTGGTTCAGCTGCTGGAATAGTGGGTTATCGAATCGACTCAAGTGAGTTGATTTATTCCGTAGCGCTGGTCCAATTCTTCATTTTGCTTTTGACACTGTGGATGACATCTGTACTCCAAAAAAGATATTCTCAACGTCTTTCCCTGTTAACCGAACAAGGGGTGAGAACGCATCATGGATCTCCTTCAGTGGTTGCAAAAATCATTATCTTGCTCGGCGTAACATTTACTCTCCTTCCATTCATTTCAGTAGTTCTCTCTTCGTTCCAAGTTCGACAAATTACCGAAGGTTCTGTCGAACGAAATTGGACACTCGATGGGTGGAGCAATGCATGGAGTGGAGACATGTCAACAATGGCTGTAGGCGAGGCAATGTCAAATTCGATCATTTATGCAATATGTACTCTCTTTATCGCATTACCACTTGGATGGATTCTGGCCTCAACAATATTCAAGCTTGAACAAACCGGATGGTCGAAATTTTCTAAAATATTGGATTTGTTATGCATGCTTCCACTGGCCGTGTCTGCCTTAATGGTGGGCCTCGGTGTGCTCTTGGGAGGCCTACGCTGGTATCCAGAAATGTTTGGATGGTTCCTCCTTCCAGTTTATCCACATGTCCTGCTTACAGTCCCATTTGTCGTGAGAATCATGTTACCTGCTTACCAATCACTCGACCCCGCTTTTTCTGAACAATGCCGAATGCTAAATCTCTCACCCACGCGTTCGTGGTATCATGGCACATTCATGTTTCTTCGTGGACCTGCCGTCGTTGCTGGTTCACTGACCCTTGCATTCTCGCTCGGAGAATTTGGTGCATCATGGCTTCTCGTTCGTTCAGGCTCCTGGGACACGCTTTCAATTGTAGTTGACCAACTGATGAGTCGGCCAAATTTTGACCCCTTGATTCACACGACCGCAATGGCAGCAGCAACGGTGCTCATGCTGCTTACATTCACGCTCTTTGTTCTCGCAGAACGTTTCAGAGCGCATGACGATAGGAGTGGTTTCTAATGGCGAAATCAAAAACAATACTACGATTGAAAAACTTAACCAAGACCTTTGATTCCAAGACGATTTTTAGTAACCTGAATTTGGATGTAGGTGACAATGAAATCGTTGCGCTTATCGGACCAAGTGGATGCGGTAAGTCGACGCTCTTGCGGATGATTGCGGGACTCGAATCTGTTGAAAGAGGTACGGTTGAATTTTCGAACACGGCAGAAAGCAAGATTGGGTATGTGTTCCAGAAGCCAATTCTTTACCCTCACCTCAATGTTGAATCAAATATCGCTTTAGGATTTGATGTGAAACTGACAAAGGAAGAACGAAAAAAGAAAATTTCTCGTGAATTGGAACTTGTCGGACTTGGAGGTTTTTCTTATCGAAAGGTTGAATCGCTTTCTGGTGGAGAGGCTCAACGCGTTTCGGTGGTTCGTGCACTTCTCAACCAACCTTCTCTACTGCTTCTGGATGAACCCTTTTCAGCATTGGACATACCAACTCGACGTAAAATTGCTCAAGATACTCGTGAAATTCTCAAATCGAAAAAGATGTCAGCCATTCATGTAACTCATGACCCTGAAGAAGCCGAGATTCTTGCCGATCGAATCTTGAATTGGAGTGATATTTCAGGTCCTGTGAGCGTCGAAGTGTAAGTTGGGCTCCCCATCATCCCGAGGATAGCATAATAAGTGGCCCCGTATCAATTCAATACGGTCAACATGGTAGGAACCCCGCTTGATGTGCTCCCATATGTACGAGGTATCCAAATGGTTCTCTCCGGATATGAGGGGTACACAAAAGGAAAACGACGCGATGCAGACCTTGCGATTCGGGAAGAAATCAAACGCTGTGGAACTCGTGCACGCAACCATCTCCTCAATGTTCATGACAGCGGATTTCGGGAAAAGAAACTCGATATTGCTAAAGCAGCTAAAGCCTGTTGTAACACCATTGACATGTTGATAGAAGATATCGACAAATCTCCAACCGGCATGACACACGCCTTCTTTTCGGGGCAACGCTCTGCATCAAATTCAGTCCTTAAAAAACTCATAAAACACGACCACGACGTCATTGACATGATGACAAAGGCAGTGAATATTTCCAACAGCGTTGAACATGCCTTTTCTACCGACAAGACCAGTGATGAAGTCAAGTCACTGATTCGCCAATGCGATCAAATGATTACAAGTTCTCGAGGATATTACAGCGCAAGGGCGACGGTTCTTGACGGTCTAAGACAGAAAAGGAAGGTATGAACATGGCAGCGAATTTTAAATGGCGAAGTAACCCGAACATTGTAGCACGATTGGTAGATGGAAATGATATTCAGACGTGGAAAGCGCGCCAAGTTGTCTTGAAGCCAAATGAAGCATGTGCTTTTATCATCGATGGAAGAATCGGAGATATCGTTTCAGAAAAAGTAGTTCGAAACATTGGAGGAGGTCTTGGCAGGCATATTGCCGACATGGCTGGGGCAACCGCTACTGACCGTCGTATGCTCTTTGCTATGACAGGGCCACTTGACCTCTGGATTCCTTTTTCCACTCATCTTCATGACGGCTCAGAAGCCTCCGGGCACATGAATTTACGTATCCAATTGCGTAAGGAAGATATTCCTAAACTTCTCAACATTTTTGCGAACCATGCACCACTTCTTGACCGCGAAGGATTAATCGGTTTCTTGGGTCATGAAGTAACAACTCGATGTATTGTTCCAGCAATGGCAAAATGCTCGAGTGTTGAAGAATTGCGAAGTGCAGAATTCCAAGAACATCTCGAAATGCATGCTGAGGTCGAAATGCGTCAGTCACTTTCGACGCTTGGATTCACCTTTTTGCGAGCTTTTATTTCGACAAGTAAAACCGACCAAGAAAAACTTGCTCGACTCAAAGCCGACTTAGATTTCGCAACGAAAACAGAAGGTGCTAATGCTGAAGCACTCATGGAACGTATTGCCATTCGTGAAGCTGCAACCCTTCGTAGGATCGAATGTGAAGTCAACGTTGAACGTGCTAAGAAGCGCGGTGAAGTTACGATTCAAGCAGAAAGCGAACTCCTTGAATTACGTAAGCAAGAAGCGGTTTGGGATGCTGAACTCAAGCGAGACCAAGGTCAAGCAGACTTGAGGATGCAGGAATCTTCACATAAAACCGATGAAGCAATGCGACTCTTTGAACAGGTTCAAGCCCGAAAGCGTGACCGTATTGAGCAAAGTCAAAAACATCAAGATCAGCGAATGGATAAACAAAACGACATTCAGGTTAAAATGATGGAAATGGCGGCAGAGCACGGTGCTTTAACGCCTGAAGTGATGCAAGAATTCTTGCGCCAGCAAACGGCTCAAAAAGCGATTGACGGTACTGATTCAGAAGATTCATCGGATTCGAAATAGTCCCATCACTCAGTATCTGAGTAATGCATTCTATTCATCCAAACTGATAGGATTCTCCCCAAACAGCCAAAATTGAAGATTGTCCTGCGCAAGTATTACACCACTATTGAGATTCGGAATATCATGTTCGTAACGTGGTGTTCTAAACCATGGCGCATGTGGCGCTCACACTGGAAGAATCGTTCTGATTGGTCCAACAGAAGAATCAGTATTGTCATCGTTGGAATGCTAACATTTGCTGCTGCGGTCCCTTATCTGGTCATCAATCGCTTTTCAGAATATATGCAGCGAACTGCCTTTAGTCCTGAAATTCCTTTTGACCTTGAGATTCCGTTCGTAGCATGGATGGTCATACCCTATTTGTCATTGTACCTGTATTATCCTGCTGGTGCGTGGCTGGGCCACAAGAACGATGTCATGTGGCGTCAAAATATCGTCTTCCACCAAATGATGCTGTTATCGTGTTGGATGTGCTTTTTTGTCTTTCTTCTTTTCCCAGTTGAAATCGATCTTCGCCATCTCGTAACAAACGTTGACGGCACCGTATGGGAGCCTTGGATTGGAGCAGTGCACGGTGTTGACAAACCCTGGAATGCTTGGCCTTCACTGCATGTTGTTCAAAGCAGTCAAATTGTCTTGATCCTACGTTATTGGTTTCCTTCATCCACACGCAAAGTTTTGATTTTACAGACATTGCTGCTGATTTGTTGGGCGCTTTTGATTATCTCTACCCTCACGCTCAAACAACACTATGTTTGGGATGCAATTACAGGACTTCTTTTCACGGGAATTACATGGGCCTATTGGATGAAACCATGCCTTGACCGGTTGGAAACCAAAGAGTTCCAAGACAAATTCGATGCGGTAATGGCTGAAGATTAACCAAAGATTTGTCCTACAAGATCTGGCCTAGTTAGATAGAGAGTCAAACTTACACCGGCCATAATCATCATCCAAGAGCCAACGAGTTTGATCATTCCAGTCGCTCGCTTCAAGAAATTAATCATCACTTGGCGGCCTAATCCGACCATAACAGTTACGAACACCATGAGGAATAACAAGCCAATCATTAAGCCTCCAATTCCCACGCCTGTCGCCGTTTTTCCAAGAGTACTCAAATAGATTACAAAGGGAAGAACTGCTGCGGCTGTGCAATCAATGGACGCTGCTGCGTAGCCGATTCCATACAGATACATATTGCGTCGAGGAGTGAATGTATCATCTGCTTCAGTTGTGCTGTATTTCATTACAAATTTATCGACAAAACCCATCAAATGCGAAGTGATTCCTAACAACATCATTGAACCTAGAATTACCAACAACAGCGCAATGAAAATCGCAATGTAATGAACGGCTCCGGACTGAGTGAATGCCTCGCCCATCAGAATTGCAACAATTCCAATGAGGGCGAAAAACGTCCACATTCCGAATCCGGAAAGGAGACCAATTACCCATGAATTCGGCATCTTGGTCGACAACTTACCCGCTTCAATGAGTTCATCTTCTCGTGCTCCCAATGAAAGATAGTAAGAAATGAATCCCGGCAGAACAGGAAAAGCACACGGTGAGAAATAAACGAGAATAGACAAAACCATCCCCAAGATGAAAACTGCTGCATATGAAGTGCCCGGTTCTTCCCAAGCCAGACGTGATGAAATCAATTCTGAAGAGACCTTTGCAGAAGGATTTGCTGAAAGGATGTCCTCCATTTTCCCATCGAAACTTGACCACCCATCTGTGGGCGTGCCGGTTGATTGTTTCTCGATGATATAACCCTCTTCATCAATAATCAGTACGACTGGAATTTGTCCTGTTCCGCCAGTTGTGAACAATCGGACAGGATCTGTAGTCGAACCGTCTTCAAGGATAGCTGCAGATGTCGAACCAATTCCGGTTGCGTAATATGGAACATGGTAAGAACCTGAGGATTTATTGAGGTAAGGAATATCTTCTCCATACCAAGCACCATAAGCAAACATTTGGAGAGTTTTACCAGATGAGTTGGCCATCGAATACCAATTCTCCATTTCACTTTCAAGGTGCTCTTGGACAGCATGACAATTGCTGCAATCATGTGCCATGAGGTCAAGAATGATGATGCTGCCTCGGTGGTCATCCAAAGATATCCATCCAGTAGAATTAGCGAGCGGTTGCTCGACATCAGTTCGATTTAATGACTCAAAAACAATATTGGGGATTGGTGCTGGGTCAGCGTCAGAAGCAAAAACATCATCCATACTGTCAAACATTGAAAGTGCTGCAAAGGAAATCGTCACGAACATAAGTGCTCCAATTCCAAATGCTTTCCACGTTTCAGACCTCTTGAACACGCCGAAATCTGCCTGTTGCAAGAGCCCCATGTATTGCAACTGACCCATGACACACTTGAATATGATGGGATGATGATTACCTTGAAATTACTTCATTTAGAACGGCTGACACAGAATACAGGGGTGATGCAAAATAGTTGGAGTGCTACGGTTGGACATGGAGTTTGCGATATATTCGATTGCTCTCATTGGTGGCTATGCAATTACCCGATACGTCACAGAACAGACATCCTTTCATCTTCGTGTGAAGGGACTTTGGATTCATCACTGGATTCTCGCATCTCTACTCATGACAGCACTGTATCTTTTTGAAATATTCAATACCGAGGTGTGGGGATTGCTTACGGGAATCGCCCTAGAAGGACTCTCTCGGAAAAATTGGTCTATTAAGGATAGAAAACAGTAACTAGGATTCGCTTTCTTCAAGAACGTAAATCGTTCCTGCCCAACTGAAAATAAGTAAATCATCTTCAAGACTGTGCCCGAATCCCACAATCATCGTCCCGGTTTGGGCAATGAGTTCACTACTCCAAACACCCCCTTGATCACGGATAATCCAAATGGTTCCAGTGCAGAAGTCTCCATACAGATATCCATCTCTCAGCGATTGAGCACCCCAATCCATCCATTCTCCGCCAGAGACCGAGCAATTACCACCTTCGTGAGGATATACGGCAACAGGGTCGGTATAGTTTGAATCGTTGTTCACTGGTGTAGTTCCACATTCAACGGTCGGGTCAAACTCATGGAATCCTTCACGCATAGACCATCCCAGGTTATGAGATTCATTGAGAGGAACATAATTTATTTCTTCATAGCAAGTTTGACCAACATCGGCAATCCACAATCCACCTGAAGGGTCGACGTCGAATCGCCATGGGTTTCGTAATCCGTGGTGAAGGATATAGGAGTCTCCCGATGAATTTTCGAGCACTGGACTCACTTGTCCATTTTGATATTCCATGAGGTGAATAGCTCCAAGGGGGGAGCTCAGGTTTTGGGCTGTTTTGTCTGGCGAGTTTGAGCCTCCACCATCACCAAGACCCCAAAGATACTGGTGGTTACCGATTCCAATAAGGTGGCCACCATTGTGATTTCGATAAGGCTGCGGAACTACTCGCAGTTCTCGGATTGTAGAGGTGTTAAGTATCCCATTCTCAACGCTCACATCGGCTAAAACAAGATTGGCTTCAAAGCCACAATTGATGCCAAGATCAACATAAGAAAGAAGTACTTTGTTGGTCTCATTATAATCTTCATCAAAGGCAAAACTCAGCAGCCCTTGTTCAATGTGACAATTACTAACCAATTCAGATAAATTCGCCACAGTGCGAAGGTTTTCACCGTTCCAGGCTGAAATGGTACCGCTCAGGTCAGCAATCCAGATTTCGTCTTCTTGAGGATGATGAATGCTCGCTACAGGAGTTACAAATCCTGTGAGGTATTCTTTACAAACCAGCCCTTCAACCAACTCTGTATTACATGGGACTTCGACTTTCTCTTGCCATCCAAATCCGGAATCCGGTTCTTCTTCACCAAAACATCCTGCCAGGGAGCAGGTCAGTAACAGCAAAGTCAGCAGCAGGGCTCGACTGGTCATGTTTTTTTCAACTCACAAATTGTATTTGCCAGTGAAGTATGCTTCTATTCCAGGAACACCATCAATCAGATTGCCATAGTTACCCAAGTGGTCAGTGGTGTTGATAATTGTGATGCCAGGAGTGCTCAAGATATCGTCGAGAACAGTCAATCCTGTATCAGAGACAGACATTGCCGCTAGAGCGTCTTGCAAGGCTGAAACGTTGGTCGTATCGAGGAAATCAGGGTTATACATGATTGGGTGACTTGGAGCTGCTCCAAAGGTCGGCAATGCGTAGTAATCATCAACACTTGTGAATTCACCTTCAAAGCACCAATCTTCATTGTCATCAGGGTCTTCATTACCACAGTAACTTGGAACAGTCGGGTCTTTAGCGAATGAAATGTAATCCATGCCACCTTCAGCTAGGCATCGCAGAGAACCAATGTATCGGTGATACTTCGTTCCACTTTCAGGAATACTCGAATCTTCAGAGAAGTAGTTTCTCACAGTGTCCTCCAAAGAATCGATTTCATCAGGGTTTCCTACAACTTCAATGTATTCATTGGTGATGAGGTAACCCATTGGAAGAAGCATACCTGAACTTCCTAAAGCAGAGGTGTGGCAGGATGTTTTACCTTCCATGAGGGAAAAAGGATCTGTTGCAGGGTCGTCATCTTTGTCAGCCATGGCCATATCAGAATCAGCGTGGACCCAAGCGATAGCGTTGTAGAATGGTCGACCGTCTGCTTTTTGCTCTGCACCAAGGACTTCAAGTCCATAGAGTTGCCAACTTAGCCAAGCTGCACCGCCATCCAAGAAGCCGATATCAGCATGACCAAAACGAAGCGCTTCGATGGTTGCAGCAGGGCTGCTGACTGGATAGATTTCAACATCCATCCCGAGGAGTTCTGAGAGATGGTCTGCTAACTTTTGTGGATTTTCATCACTGTTGCGATATTCTTCTTTCGCTTCAAAAGCGATAGTTATACAGTTGGAATCATCTTCACACTTTTCGAATGAAACTGGATTCGAAAGGCACCCAGCAAATCCGGCAGATGAAAAACAGAATACGACGAGCAAACATTTGAGCAGATTGTTATACATGACCATCACGATTATTGGGGGGTAATGAAGGTAGTATCTAAAGTTTAGGCCACCCTAAAATGAGTAGAATTCTCTTCACGACCTTTTTCGAAGATGCTGACATTTGGTGGGCTCGGCCGGAATTGAACCGGCGATCTTCGCCATGTGAAGGCGACGTCATAACCCCTAGACCACGAGCCCTAAGGTATGCTGTCGTGAAGTCACGGCGATATAAGCATCCCCTTGAAACAGGTTAGCGGTAGATGTTCAAGTGAACGAGGCCCACTTCAAGACGGTCGTGTGTAGGATGCACTTCGATAAGGTACACTGGAACCTCGACAACATCTGCGAGTTCTTCTGCGAGTGATAGCGGTAATTCAATCCGGCGATGTTCGGCATTGTATCGAATCCATCCCTCTGCAACACCGAACTCTTCTCTTAATTCTGCAACATCTTCAGATGCATGTTCAAGCGATGTTGGAATGGAGCCAAACAAGATGGTGTCGTCATCACTCAAGACCTCGTAAGGACGGAGGTTTGCCTGCCCTCTCCGGCGGAAACGAGCACGGAGTTGCCCTGCATCCTTGTAGCGAGCAGAACAAAACTTGAGATGGAAGTCCAACTCTTTCGCTGCCTCTTTAAGACGCAATGCCAATTCTGCAGAACCTTCTGCTGCAGCGGTAATACCACCGCTAAGATTGAATCCTCGCACATCCATGTTTTCTTGATTACCAACCGTGATTTCTAATTCATTGAGGTTGAGGAAATCAACTGGAGAGTCATGAAGTGCTTCGAGTAAAGCGAACAATTGCTCCTCCTTATCAGGCTCACATGGCAGTTCAATACCTACCGTAATGCCTGCATCCGAACATGCCTGGATAATAGGGAGATATTTGGTCAAGGTTCCATCCAAGAGGTGGAATCGAATTTCATCAAGACCTGCTTCTCCAAAGTCGATTGCTCTGTTGACTTGAAAGGGAATGGAAGTATACAAATGAATATGATGTTCTTTGCCAAATGCTGCTTTAAGTTGTCGAACTGCTTCCAATGATTTCTCCATGTCAAGCATTGGGTCACCTCCAGTAATGCCAGT
>DAMU01000018.1:31455-32894 GCA_002499705.1 Euryarchaeota archaeon UBA91 | reverse complement strand
GCCACATTGACGCTGACCAACAATGGTTCAGCCGATATCAATTTGATGCGAATTACTGACGACATACCAGGATTGTTCGATGCACCTGATGTATCTGCAATGACCATCAAGGTCAATGGAAAGGAAATCGATTCCGACCAAATCAAGAGTGAAATCAACAGTGGAATTACCCTTGAAAAGACCAACCGCTCACCTGATGGAGACGGTCACACAATGACGGTAACCGTTGGTGCTCGTGGACCTGTTGGCTTGAAGCCAGGTAAGAGCATGACCATTGAATACGATTTGGTTTCTCCAGATCCTTCACCGGATAACTCAAACATTACTGCACCTGCTCGAACTGAATTTAGCGCAGAGCGATATGGACCGGTATGCACTGTTGATACAACTGAAGCTCCTGCAATCAGTGTAATTCACAACCGACGTGATTTCTCGTTTGGAAAGACAACACAGAAGATTGGCGGCAAAGGTCGTCATGAAGTATTGATTCTCTTCTCCAACGATGGAGACACTGCGTTGAAAGACGTCATCCTCAATGACATCATTCCAGAGAAGTTCGAAATCAAAGATTGGTTAATTCGAGGCAACTCCGATAAGAGGGATGACTGTGAAATGAATACTGAGGCTGGAGAAGGTGGAACTCACATCACTTGGACAATTCCGATTGTCGAAAAGGGTGAGCGGCTTGAGGTCTCGTTTGAGATACATGGACCTGGCGTCATTGATGGTGAAGCAGGAAACCGATTCCACGGCGTTCACTTCGGTGATGAAGTCGAAACTGAAGATATTGCATCTCCAGTTGAAGAGGCAGTCGAAGAAGAGGCAGTCGAAGAAGAGGCTGCTGAAGAAGAAGTTGAAACAAATGTCTCGTGGAGAGAAGATGTTCTGCTGCGTGTAATGGCTGCGGCCGATATTGACGTAGAACTTCGTGATGAATTCGTCAAGCATGCTGTTAATTTCGATTCAGACAATAACGGATACCTCAAGAAGGCTGAACTCCAAGCGGCTGCGGATGCATGGAATGCGGATGCAGAAGAAGAAGTCGTTGCTGAAGAAACCGTTGAAGAAGCGGTCGAAGAGGCAGTTGAAGAAGCTCCGTCTGAAGAGGTAAGCGAAGAGACAGATGCAGCAGAAGGAACTGAAGGTGAAGAAAAATTATGCCCAACTTGTGATGCAATATGTGCTGCTGATGCAACTTCATGTTCCGTGTGTTTTTACACATTCTGAGACAATCTTTTGACAAGTCGTGCGAAAGCACTCACTCAGGGAATACCCATTGAGGCCAGTTCTCGTTTTCCGAAGAATTGCTCACGATTACGAGTATAGGTCGATTGACTCTTGAGAGAACGTCGTCCAGAGAGTTAAGAGTCGATGGCGTAATTACACCATCACGCATATCGACAGCCAACCATGCTTCAGGATACTGGCCCATCCATGCA
>DAMU01000018.1:0-31060 GCA_002499705.1 Euryarchaeota archaeon UBA91 | reverse complement strand
CGGACATCGGCGCTCCGCATCAGTCCAAAGAAAAATTCGGGGATTGCCATCCAAACGCCCCAACTGTTCAGTTGCCTCATCAAGAGTAACACACACGGGGCGATTCGGCATAGGTACAGGGACGGAATGGCGCCATGTTCGGTCTAAATCTAATGGTTCTCTGCGGCGCATGACATTCCGATGATGCCGCATCGTTTCAAACTCTCGGCGAGAATGTATGAAGTGGGTGTATTGCTGAAAAATGCAAGCGAACCTTCATGCCCTCTATGCGCCGCCCTCTGTCCATGTCCAACGGGAATTCACCCCCGCCACCTCAGCCGCCAGGTGGATCAATGCTGATGATGCTTGGAATTATGGTCTTGATGACATTGCTCATTATGAACCCAAGTATCCGCAATTCATTGGGCGATACTGCGGACCCAATTCTGTCTCCACTTCTCCCTGAAGAAGCATACTTTGTCTTCACAGTACTCATCTTAGGAAGTTTTTCGATGACCATGAATACAGTTCTCAGAAATTTCTTCACCGACCCAATGGCTCAAGCACATATTGGTCATCGACAAGGACAAGTTCGCAAGATGTTGAACGATGCTCGAATGTCGCGTGATACGATTCTGCAAGAGAAAGCTACAACCCTTCAACAACAAATGATGCCCGAGCAATTGAAAGTGCAAATGGGGGCAATGAAGCCAATGATGTTTACAATGATTTTCATTATCGCTATCTTTGCATGGCTCACAATGGCAGTAGAGAATTTCCGTGTAGACTATGTATCCCTTCCATGGGCATCGGAATGGAATTTACTTGAAGACAAATTCTTGTTTTTCCCTGCGTGGATTTGTGCATACATTTGCATGAGTGCCCCACTTGGAAGAGTAATCGACCGACACATCAAATTATTCCGATACCGAAACCACCCTCTTGTAACTGCAGGAGACACGCTCAAAGAACCATTACTCCACCTTGTTGTATCTTCAACAGGACCGAAGGACAGCGCCGCTCAACGCAGAAAGCAGCGCAGTCAACGCCATTCACAAAGTAACCGCAAAAAGTCAAAATCTTCTTCAAAAGAGGATTCACCTGAACAATCGTTCAAGAGTGATTCCAATTCAAACGAATGTCCGAAATGTGGACTTACCATGATCACCAGACTCGGCGCACGTAGTCGACGTTGCGATGTATGTCGCCATGAGTGGGTGTAGAAATGACCCGTATTACCGTTTCAGGACATCCTGGAAGCGGTACAAGCACTCTTGTTCAGGGACTCATTGAACGCTTTGGGTGGACTGCCCTTAACGGCGGAGATGTATTTCGTAACGAAGCTGCTCGCAGGGGTATGAGTCTCCAAGAGTTTGGAGAGTTATGCAAACAAGACTTAGAGGTTGATCGCAATCTCGACAAATTACTCCAAGAAAAAATGCTTGAAGACTCTGCAGATATCGTTGAGTCACGACTCGCCGGATGGTGGGCATACCGACTGAAGATTCCGTGCGTCCGGCTCTGGCTGGAAGTTGATGAGAACGAACGTGCAAGGCGAGTTTCCGGTAGAGAAGGAATATCTATAGAAAAGTCCTTACAAGAGAATAAAAAACGCTCAGCGGTTGATGCTGAACGTTTTATGGAACTCTACCAACTGCTCCCTGAACAGCGAGAACCCTATACCTCATTACTTGACGCAACAAACCTTGGCAGCGAAGAAGTGCTCGCTGCTGCTATCTCAATTTTGGAGGAATCGAAATGACACAACATGTTCTTGATGCCGATGCTTCAACGAATCCCTCCATTGGTGGTAAGCCTGATTCCCGTGATGTTATGGAACGACTTGCATCGGGATTTATTCTCCTTGACAAACCTGCAGGACCTACTTCTCATCAGCTTGCCTCATGGGCTCGTGACATGTTCGGACTTGAACGCTTGGGCCATGGAGGAACTCTTGATCCGTTTGCAACGGGTGTGCTTCCATTGATGGCTGGAAAGGCAATGAAGTTGACCAAGAAAATATTAACTCACAAAAAGACCTACATCTGCGTATTTCGGTTCGCCACCGCACCTGATGAAAAGCAATTATCAGAAGTGATGAAGCAACTCACCGGCAGAGTCTACAATGTCCCTCCGGAAGTATCTGCGGTAAAGGTTCAAGTTCGAACACGTAAAATTTACACATTTGACAATATCGAAATCAAGGGAAATGACATGATTGCCCGAGTTCATTGCGAGGCAGGGACGTATATTCGAACGATTGCTCGAGACATGGGACTGCTTTTGGACATGAAAGTGCAATTGAAAGAATTACGAAGAGAAACCACTGGAGTGTTCAAACTCGAAGATTGTATCACCATGCAAGAATTAGCTGATGCAATCTGGTTGTGGAAAGAATGCGACCAACCAGAAGCACTTCTTCGAGTGATTCATCCTGTTGAAAAATTATTGCTCGATTTACCATCTGCTACAGTCAAGGACAGTGCTGCTGCTGCTCTTGCCCATGGTGCGCCTTTGCTGCGCCCGGGAATAGTCAACATCCAGTCTGATGTGAAAGCAGGTAAACAAATGGTGATTGAGACTCTCAAAGGGGAAGCCGTAGGAATTGTAACGCTGACGCTGGAGAGTAATGAAATCGCCACATTAAGTGAAGGTGAAGTTGCACGACCGAGTATGGTCTTGCTCGATGAAGGATTATACCCTCGTCGCTGGAAGTCTCCAGAGTGAATCAATTGATTCTCAAGCTTCAACGTATTCTTCGTAAATGTATTCTTCCGTTTCTATTCGTATTTTCAATACTGACATATGATTCCCACATCCACTTTGTCAACAGTGTTGAACGGCCCCCACGGCCTCAAAGCAAGTTTTTGTGAGACGGTCTCCCTATCAAGTTTGAGGGTGTTTTTCGCGTTATCCGTCATGAGAGATTGTTTTTCCAACCCGCTGCGAGGAAAAAAGAATCACTCTAATTTTTTGATCTTTGCAGGCATCAAAAAGACAAATGCACCGATAATTATTGCCAAAGCCAAAACAGTAAGCCCCCAAAACATTCCATCGGAGAGCTGGTCTGAACTTGAAACATCATCACTCGTTGAAGGAGCAGGCTCAATTGCTACGGCGAGGATACCCTCGTTGTTGTCTTCTTGACCCTCTGGAATCTCTAATCCACGATCGATAATGGCTCGGAACTGGACTTGTTCTTTGTCTTCGGGCACTTGCCAGTCGCAGGTCACATAAGCGACCGTTCCCGGTTGAAGCATTGGAAGTGTTTCAAAATCAATTAATTCAGAATTTGATTCACAACGTACGGAGATGAGGGTTGCCTCTGCTTGCCCAATGTTTCGTATCAGTACACGAACCGAGACGATATCTCCGGCTCGAATCACTTCATCTCCAATATCGATCTCTTCAACGTATAAATCTGGTAAAGCGAGAACTTC
The DNA here is from genome assembly GCA_002499705.1 of Euryarchaeota archaeon UBA91. Taxonomy (GTDB): domain Archaea; phylum Thermoplasmatota; class Poseidoniia; order Poseidoniales; family Poseidoniaceae; genus MGIIa-L1. Next base: position 27,641 of record DAMU01000018.1, on the reverse strand, counting down.
AAGGTCGAGAATACGCTCAGCACAGGAGGTTTGATCGCAGAGTGAAACTAAAACCGAGGTGAAACCAGGATTTGGCGCATTGACTGTAATGGTCTTGTTCATCACATCGACAAGTGCCCAAGAGCGATTCGTGGACGCCGTTAATCCAGATGAATCAACATCAGAATAATCGAAGGAAAGCACGGTTGGGACTGATAATTCAACAGGCACCAGCGATTGAAACTCTTGAAGAATGGGAGTATCGTCTACCGTTTGAACATTTACGAGGAATTGCTCAACCCAGGTATTTCCAGATACATCGGTCACAGTTGTCTGAACGGTTGCCTGACCGGAGGATTCCGGTTGAAGCGATAGACGAATATCACCTTCTGTGAGGTCGACGACGACAAGGTCTGGATTGGAATTAGAAAAGGATACTTGCAGGTCTTCGTATGCAGTTCTATCATCAGTACAGCGATACAAGAACGGCAAGATTCGACCACCACCATCTTCGGTCAACGATTGTTCACCAACGGGAATACAGACAGGGTCTTCATCCCATTCAATATCATAGCCACCGGTAATAGACATCGATGTGACCTCAAAAGCGGTCGTACTTGCGTTTCCAAGTGAATCCCAGGTAAACCAGGATTTGAGTTCAACCTTGATTGATGTGTCATCTTTCATCATGTGCTTACCAATTGGGAAAGAGAGGGAGAGAGAAGGTGACAATGCTACAGGTTGGTTGGTAACAAGTTCATCGTTGACAAATAAAAGCCAACGAGAGTATACTGAATCAAGACCATCAACATCACCAAAAATACGACCTTGCAAAGTAAGAGTGGGGTCGTTAATATCAACAGTCACAGACGAGATACATGCATCGATTGTCGAGAGGCGCAGTTGGGTGAAGGCATGGTCTGGGAGGAGCATGTGCTCATTCATTACAGCAAATTCTGAAAAGGAAACCCCGTCATCAGAAAAGGAATACTCAAGAACGACATCGTCAAGCGACTCGTTTTGAAGAGTGAAATGTGCTCTGCCGATACGCTGACCTGGTGGGGTTTCAAGAATTTCACTGGTCCATGCGCCAGATGTTCCTGCACTACTGGATTGAAGGCCACATGATGATAACGCCATGTTTTCAGATGTTCCAAGAGTCAAATCAAGACCAAACACAGGCATTTCATGCCCAGAAAATTGGGCTTGAGCAGAACCGTATTCACCGCCATACCACGGAGTCTTCATCACCACTTGCATACCCACTGCATCGACGTTTAATTGAGAATCATCGGTCGAACCAATCGATACGTAATCAAGAGTCATGACTGCATCCTGTATCATGCTCCAATCCCAAGTCGTCAATTCCGAAATGTTGTATGACCACATGGTGGAGAGGTAGTCAAGCGAGCCTTGAGTGTTTGAAAAAGTAGTCAATGGCTCGTAAAACTGCCCGTTGTCGTAGTTAATTGAAAATCGAACCGAATCCTGATACAAGGGGTCAGGGACTGAAAATGCAACAACAACATTGACTGAAAGAATATCGTATTCTGTAGAGCCAATTGCGTTGAAGGAGGATAATTGTATCTCTGGACCCGTTGACGAAGAGGTCGCTCCATCCGGAGTGCCTAGGGAGTTATTGGATTCTGTCGGCGTACTTTGCGCCCAGAACGTCATCGTATCCTGATTCATTGGCCGATGATGAACCATGGTGAGGCGTTGGTCGGCAACCATGACATCGGTGTAGGTTGCTGGAACTTCAGAAAAAGAGGTGAGCGAACCCACGGTCCAGTTCGAGGGCTGAGAAAAATCGCCTTCGGGGAAGATGTCTACATTCATGGTTTGGTGAACAGAACGAGCAGAAACCACGCTGTAAGGTGCAAGAAGCAGCACAATAAGCAGGAAAAAAGAGGTCAAAGTTCTTGTTTGAGCACTTCGCATGTAGAGACGAGGCCAGCGAATACACTTGAACAAGAGGGTTCTTCGTTCCATTTCTTCACAATTTCAACACAGGGTACTCCCTGCGGATTGTTGAAATACCAAGCGCATAACGGCAAACTACCTCTCATGGCTGTGATGGTGTAGGGGTTAGCACGGCAGATTGTGGTTCTGCCAGCCCGAGTTCGATTCTCGGTCACGGCCCCTTTAATTTTCATCCAGTTTACTTTGTTCGATTTGGTGACCCATTCGCTCAACCTTGGTTTCCAAGTATGACCTGTTTTGATCACCTACACCTACGACCAGAGGAATCAAACCCTCAACATTAATTCCGTACTTTTCAAGTTGCTCTTTCTTGTTCGGGTTATTCGAAAGAAGGCTGACTCTCGGGATGCCAAGAGCGGATAGCATACTTGCAGCGATACTGTAATCTCTACCATCGCCAGGAAGCCCAAGCATCAAATTCGCATCAAGGGTATCTGCACCTTTATCCTGTAAATGATATGCTTGGATTTTCGCATGCAAACCAATGCCACGCCCTTCTTGACGCAAGTAGAGTAAGCAGCCCCAGCCACGCTCGACAATCGCCTTTAGAGCAGCGTCAAGTTGTGGGCCACAGTCACATCGTAGACTCCCCAATGCATCTCCAGTCAAGCATTCGGAATGTACGCGAATCATGACAGGGTCAGGACCGGACATATCTCCAAGGGTAAGTGCAACATGATCAAAGCCAGTTGAAGATTCATGAAATACGCGAATATTGAAATCGCCATGTATGGTAGGTAGTCTTGCCTCACTAGGAACTGAGTCTTTCTCAACCAACTGGATAACGTTTTTGTTTACCTTCATTTCACCACCTCGATAAGAAACCTGAGTTCACCAGCATTTTCCTCAATTGAAAGAATGTTATGGTGGCCACGAGTAGTGAGAAGTGGCATGTCGTGAAGTGTTTCAGGGTCATCTGCTAAGACCTCAAGAACCTCTCCAACAGTCATATTTGAGAGGGCTTTTTTGGCTTCAGCGACTGGAATCGGACAAAAATAGCCGATGACATCGAGACTGTGGGTTGGTGAAACCGTGACCTCATGTCCAAGAGACACGACCTCGACCATGAATCGCTGTCAACCTCATCCTTTTCAAATCCTCCCAATTTGAAGACAGGATTGCTTTTGCCAAGCCACCCAAAAACTCAACCGCAACTAAATGAAGATGGTCGTCCACGCAGAGGCATGAGCAAGAATGCTAAGTCCTCGTCTTCAAAGGAAGATTTGGAGTGGTCAGAAGTTGCTCAACTCGGCTTGCGTTATGCAAGGATTCCACTGGCCCTGCTTTGTGTGGAAGCCTTTTACTGGTTTTTGACGCAACCTTCCGACACATTGGCTCCCATACAAGTGACCGAAGCTTGGTTGTGGAATGCGTTAACGAATTTCTTGTACAGTGATGGAGAATACGTTGCTTCAACACTCTCAACCCACAACGGTTGGATGACACGCATTGACCTGAGTCACCCAAATTTCCCTGGTAGTTATGATACGGTTGGACTCTATGTATCTGATGAATGTGCAGGCGTTCATGAAATGATTTTCTTATCGACTTTGGTGGCTATGACAGAAGGCGTCCCCCAACGCTTGAAGATTCGTTCCATCATCGTCATGTGCAGCATCATCTATGTCCTCAACATAATGCGGTTGGTAATGTTTTACCCTATTGCAGTCGGTGATTGCAGCATAAATCCGAACCAAGCAGCGTGTCTTTCAGGGATGTGGGATTTCCACACTGCGGTCTATGAATGGGGGTTCCTCTTGGTTTTAGTGACGATGTGGGTGCTTTGGTTTTGGAAGGTTGGTGGCCCTGCCCGTACGCTTGATGCGAGTTCAGCAGGCGATGAAAAGTGGAGATTAACGTTTAGAAAAAGCTGGAATGCAAAGCAGTTCTCTTTGCTGGCAGGCGCAGTAATCTTACTCGTATTTGCAGTATCAAATGTCACTTCGAATGAGGAGGCTATGGCTGCAAAAGAAACCCTTGATTTCTGTTACTTCTCTGAACTTGTCACTTCAGAATGCGGACAAGCACAGAACCGTTGGGATGATGCCATTGGATATGCTTGGTCGCTATCTGCATTGGGCATCTTGACACTTGGATGTACTGCAGTAGTCATTGAACGGCCGGATGAAAATGGAAATTGGCCCGTAACTCAAAGCAAACAAGAAGAGAGTGAAATTGACGAACAGAAATCTGCGGAACCGAAGTCTCGACATCAAAAGAAAAAATCAGGCTCCTGGAAAAAGAATTCCGAGGAAGAATGAGTTCACTCATGAACAGTACCAACAACTCTCTGGCCAGCCATGTCGTGCTTTTCAAGAGCTTTGATGGCAAGTCCAACCTTACTGGTGTGGATACTGATGAAGGTGGAGTCGTTGTCAAAGTGGACATCACCGATGGCCATCTCATCACAGCGAAGAGAACTCTGGAACCAATTCGCTACTGTGCGAGAGGAGCCCGCAGAAGAACGGTCAATATTGAGATGAAGAGTTACAAAGCCAAAGACATCTGCTGTTTCTCCAAAGTCATCTTGGCGGGTAACCGGATCACGTTCAACACCTTCGGGAAGTTCTGGCGCCTCTGAATCAACAATATCAAGCCCGTAGGTCGCCATGATTTTCGAAAGTTGAGGGGCATCATCTCGAGAAACTAAACTCCAAGCTTCACCCTTTCGACCGATTCGACCCGTTCGACCCACGCGGTGAATGAATGAATCCAAGTCAACTGGCAAATCATAGTTCACCACAAGTGTAATTCCATCGACATCGATTCCACGCGCCGCAACATCTGTTGCAACAATGGTCTTGACTTCGCCTTCTTTGAAGCGTCCAAGAATCTTTTCACGTTGGTTTTGGCTGAGGTCACCATGCAAGCCTTCGACAACAAAGCGATGCTTGTTCAATCGCTGAACTGCTAAGTCAACCATTCGCTTAGTGTTACAGAAAATGATGGTTTGGTCTGCATCAGTCATACGGCACATCAACCGACCGAGAGCCCAGAGTTTGTTTGCACGTCCAATTTTGATACTGTACATGTCGATTGGAGGGATATCTAATTCCTCAGTATTGGTGAGGACAAATTCCGGTTCATTCATGAACTCATGTGCTGCATCAATAATTTCTTGAGGGAAAGTAGCAGAGAAAAGAAGCGTCTGGTCTCGATTCTTCATGCGCTCGATAACCCACATGATATCAGGGAAGAAACCCATATCGAGCATTCTATCTGCTTCATCAAGACAGAAAAGTGAAGGCGATTCAAGGTCAATGTGACCACGCTCAGTCATGTCCATGACACGTCCAGGTGTCCCTACAATGATGTCAACACCACCGCTAAGGGTCTTGGCTTGCTTTTCTAAATCAGTTCCGCCGTAAACAGTGAGAATTTTCAAGCCAGAATCACCTTGTAAGTTGCCAAACTCTTCAGCGACTTGGTTTGCAAGTTCTCGGGTAGGTGTAAGAACCAATGCTTGGAGTTTGCCCGTTGCTTGGCAACGTTCAAGAATTGGAAGACCAAATGCTGCAGTCTTACCAGAACCTGTTCTTGCCTGTCCGATGACATCTCGACCAGAGCGAGCGAGCGGGACTGTATCTTTTTGAACTTGAGTTGCGCAATCCCAACCCATTGAGTCAAGACTATCAAGCAGATTTTGGGGAAGGTCCCAAGAATCGAATCGGGTATTTGTGAACATGTGATCAGCTCCGTCTCGGTGTTTCGAGTGGGTCGCCGAGACGGTGGCAACCCATTCGAGTGGAATCAGAAGTTTTCGCGTTCTGCGATTTCTGCTTGGAGAATCCCCATCCAATACTTACGAGCATTGTCTCGGGTCAAGGGTCGACGCATCTGTCGAACGTGTTCCAAAATGTATTGTCGGAACTTCAAAGATTTGTTTCGGTTAATGCCTTTTGGGGTGATTCCATCCCACAAGCGTTCGAATTGCTCAGCCTTATCATTGAATGCTTCATCCATTATATTCACCTTAAGCAATCGGCCCACTGACACACCCCATTTAACCATACCGACATGGAAATGGGGAAAAAGAAATTGACATTACAATGAGATTCTAAAAATAATCGGCATCATCATCAGAATCTTCATCTTCAAAATCATCATCGTATCCCATCAATTCATCTTGACTAACAGCACGGTATACCGGGGCAGGTGCCGCTTCAGGAGTGACTGGACTCTGTTCTTTTTGGTGAAGTTCTCGAACGACGGTTGCATCGCTTTTTGGAGATTGGTCGTCATTGGTAGATCGGATTGGCTCTAAGCCCACACGCTTTCCTTGAGACTCTGCGACTTCGCGGTCCAAAGCAGGGACAGGTGCGGCCGGAGCCAGTTGAGCGTTCTTTTGAGCTTCAGTCCCCTCCAGTGAGACGTCAAAGACCATTTCTTTGAGCGAAGCGATAATTTTGGAATCGGTTTCAGTAACAAGTAATTCTTCAGCCATGGCACGTAATACTTCTTCTCCGAACAAACGAGGAAGGAGTTCAATACATGCTGAGCGAACTTTGAGGTCTTTTGATTTCGTCCCACGCACGACCAGCTCGCGCGCTCGACCATGGTCTGTGTCCAACACTTGAACGGTCTTGATGGCGCTTAAGCGAACTTCTGAATCGGAATCGACCAATGCACGTTCGGCAAATAGTGTGGCGATTCTTGACTCCTTGCGGGCCAGCGTTGGTAAGTTCTTAGCAGCAACTCTACGTACTTCGACTTCAGCATCGTTTAATGACCAAGAAATAAGGTCCCAAACTGCAGAATCACCCTTATTGATGATTTTTCGAAGTAATGCTGTTGCTTTCTTTCGCAATATCATTTCTTCTTCAAGCAAAAGAGAATCGACATGGTCAACAACGACTTCAGGCCAAGTATCGCACAAACCAGCCAGTCCTGCCCAGGCAGCATCGCTTCGATGGCGAACTGATGAACGTAATTCGTTTGCTAAAATAGAAGAAACACCTGATGGGAAGACTGGAGAGGTCGTGGTCAAACAACGACTAGCCGCTTTTCGAACATTCACGTCATTATCATCCAACAGCACAGAAAGCCAATCAAACAATTCATCCGATTTCGATATAGCCACTTCAGGAAGGACATCTAACGAAGCAACACGTATATCTGCGGCATCTGATTCGAGTCCTTGAAGCAAGAGCGAATGGGCTTGATGGATTCGAGCACCATGGAATCGACCCAAGGCGCGAATGGCATGCGTTTGGTCCATGGAAAGAGTCTGATCTTTCCAACGGATAGGTACAGTTCCTATTTCACCACGTGCCAATGCGAGAACATCATCGTCTGAAAGCGCAACCCAAGGGCCGGATTCAGTCTTCATCTTCTTTTTTGATTTTCGCTTTTTAGAAACCGCGATTGGGAGGCCAGTGCGAGGGTCTCGGGCAATATATTCTCGCGACAAATGTATCTCCTCCGTAGGGCGCATCACACCCGAACCAATGAATCTATGCTTCATCACCGTCTCTTGAATTCAACTGTTCTTGAAGTCTTACTTCTCGTTCTTAATCGCTCAAGGGTAAATGTATTCAATCGACAGCATCAGCAAGACACATGGGCAAGAGTTCGTATCGTGCACTCATCCCAGCACTGTTCATGATGTTGCTCATGTTCCTGACCCCTTTACAATCCATTCTAACGATACAAGACAATGCATATGAGTTTGAAGATAATAAAAGTTCAAAAACATTGCACATGGATGTGGATTTTAATGAATCTGATGGTTTCACACCAAGTAATATCAGCATTGAACAGAATACCGGTGAAGCAGTTTTAGACCATCCTGTCATTTCCTGGCAAGGAATTTCCAACTCGGGACTTCTGTTCGCCCGTACAGGTGCTTGTGCCGTACACGTCCCGTCAACAAACCAAGTGCTTCTCATGGGAGGTAGGGCAGACCCGAGTCCTTCGCAAACTGGAGATGAAGTCCCTACCAACATTGTAGAGACATATGATCTCGTAAACAAAACATGGTCGCCAAGTGATGAAAGTATGCAGCTCACTCAAATGTACTTTGGCTGCAATACAATCGGTGAAAAAGTGTATACTATTGGCGATTACCACCCCTACAACACCCCAGAAATACGCTCTGAGGGAATCGTTCAAATTCTCAACACAAGCAACGACACATGGGTTGAAGGTTCATCCATGCCAAGTGGAAAGGCGGTTGGACTCGCTGGAGTGGATAATGTTGGCGACTTTATCTATGTCGCAGGTGGCGTTAGTCGAAAGGACAGGTCAGATGTTACCGACCGCTTAATGCGATACAATACCAATACCGACACCTGGGATGAAATGGCAACAATGAACCTCGCTCGGCATTCTTTCTCCCTGGTTGAATACCACGGCAAACTGTATGCTTTAGGTGGGTATCAAACAACCTTTGACCCGACTTTGAATCAAAATGTGTCCTCACCAACAAACCATACAGAGGTCTACGATGTTTTGACAGATACTTGGACGAACCATTCGGTCTTACCGTTTGAGATTGCAGCCTATGCATCAACCATCCATAATGATGAAATTATTATTTCAGGGGGTATTACTGGAACTGGATTCAATGTTCAATCAAGTGATGTCTATGGCTACAATCCGCTTACTGGGGTCATGAACACTCACTCCCAACTCTCTGTCGACATGTATGACCACACGATTACAGCGACAAATGGATCCATCATCTATGCCTCGGGTGACAGTTCATACTACCGATTCTCATCCTGGGGAACCAATTACCTTGACAGAACTGAATATTTCGAAAACCCAACATCACATTCTGGTTGGCTCACGTCCGATGTGATTGACCTGCGCAAAACAGTCTTCGGTACATCCTCTCTTGCATGGTTGGAGTTTTCCGGTCAAACTCCAACGGATACAGAGCTTAAACTGCAATACAAAATAGGTCAAGATGCCAGCACACTCGGCGTTTCAAATTGGCTTCCAATGGGCCTGCAGAACAGTACACAATTTTTCAACCCAGGAAACCATTCTCTTATGTCAGTGGGCCAAGAACATTCCTTTTTCCAATACCGAATTCAGTTCAACACCAGTGAACTCAATAACTGGAAAATACCGAGTCTCGACTATGTCAAAGTGTATTCGGAAGAATCCACGCTAATGGCACAACCACCCGCATCTTTCCACCCAAATGCAGCACCAATTGAAATTACTTCATTCCATTCATCGTATGCAACCGATTCGAGTTATTCCTTACTGTTGCACTCAACCAACAGTGACGGTTTTGATCTGCCCAACAGCAATGCTGTAGAAATCACATGGGACCCTGAAACTGATTCCTATACAATTGATGATAGTGATGGAATATTGAAACAAAGTGAAGTCAGCGTTTCTCTCACTTCATCTTCAGATGATGGTGATGAAATAACTTGGAGCCTTGCAGTTGAAGAGGGATTACCCAGCGACTATCTAGCGCTTGAAGTTCAAACACATGGCCTTCATGAAACGAAATATAGAAGTCCAGAGATTATCAATATCGAGAATATACTCGATGTACATGTCCTTGATTATTCTTCGAACTTTTCAAGCCAAGGCGGCCTAGAAGTGAATACGGGTGAGATATTTCCTGATGGCGCAGTTGTCGATGTTATCGTCGACCACAGTTTCAATTCGACTGGGACACGATTGCTTTATGGCGTTATTGAAGCGAGGTTGCACATCGATGTTGAAAGTCCAAACAACGTTTGGTTCAACAGCACTGGCGAATGGTTTACTCTGCAAACGGGGTATGAAACAACAACCAGTATCATACTTCCAAACTCCAGTTCTGGTGATGCCGAAATATGGATTGAAGCACGAACACAAGATGACTTTGAGTTAAATGTCAACCCTTCCAGTAAGAAATTCGTACTCAATGTAGACGCCCCCGTCCAGATCAGCACGACGCCACTGAGTGGTACATATTTGAACGAGATGCCAAAACGAAATGTTGAGTTTGAATTCTATGATGTTGGTGGATTCAGTAACGACACTGTCCAAGCCAAGGTATGGATTCAAGCACTTCACGACACAAATTCAGATGACCAATTTTCATCTGATGAAGCAATTCCTGCTGAACTCAATTTTGCTCATTCAGGTCACCTGTGGATTCTGAATCTTACCGTCAACGATACGGCCAATTCAGATCATGAAATGGTACATGTCGTTCTTGAGGGGACTAATTTTGCTGGAAAAAACATCCGCGACATCACCCATTCACCCGACAATGGGCAAATAGCTTGGATGAGCCGAACGCCAGAAAAAGCCAATGTCTCCTTGCTTGAACCACTTTTTGACACAACCCCTGAAGGCGAACTAAGGCTTGAGCCAACTGGACATATAGGTTGGAAAGTGATTGTGAGTGATAGCAATAATATGTCCGACATCGCTCAAGTCCGTATCGAACTAGGAAACGATGAAAGTCTTGGAATGCGATACAACACCAACCTAGGAACCTGTGAAGAAATGGATGCACGTATCCAAGTGGATTCTTCCTGCTATGCGAACTTAGAAAACGACAGTCTGGTGATTTACTTTATTGGAAAAGTAAGTTGGACTTTTGTCAATTCAGCACTGGACCTTGGTTATCTTGAAGTGCAAGTCGATGATTATGATGGAACCAATGAAGTCGGCTTTGAAAATCAGTGGGTTTTGCAGCGGCAAATGTCCATAGAAATGGAGCCACTGGTCGATGTTGAAGGACCAATTCAAGGTGAACTTCGAACGGGTTGGAGTATGATTTCTGGAGAACATGTCCAGCTTAATGCCTCAATACATCACCTGGTGAGCAATGCCTCATACAACGGTTACGTCTCCGTATTTTGGCGGGGCAAAATTCAGAACGATTTCTTCTCCAGTAGTTTTTCAGCAGAAGTCATCGATGGGAAATTGTCGACTCAAATTCAAACACCTATGGGTTCAGGTCTATGGCACCAAACCGTCTTAGAAATTTGGGATCCGTATGATTCGGAAAAACTCTTCACAACAGAATTGCCAAACATGATTTTAGATGGTGATGCACCTGTATTGCTGCCTTCAACATTAACCACAGGTGTGTCACGTTATCACTTGGACAGCGTGGAAATTGGAGTGAGCATTGCTGAAACAAATTCATGGAGTGGAAACTTAACACTCAGTTGCCAGATACAAGCGCTTGATTTTGAATGGCCTGTAATCACTTTGAGTCGTGAGTCAACGACCGTCTTTAACGGCAAAACCATGTTCAGTTTTGTCTACAACTTTGCTGAACAAGGTGACCCTTCCACGCTCTCAACACAATCCAACATCGCCTGTTGGGCAAGCGGGAGTGATGACGCAGGATGGATTCTTTCTGCACCAGAAGGTAACTCTCAAAATAATCCTTGGCTGATATCTTCTCTCAACAATGTAGGCCCTGACCTAGCGATTGATTCAGTCGAGTTTGAAGGTGATGCGAAGCCAGGTTCAACTCTTCGGATGGAAATGAGAATACTGAGCACTGGTGAACAAATTGATGTGCCGTTTAACATTTCCATCAGCGTAGTTCAAGGTGAAGTTTCAACAATCGTTGCCAGAGAATCCCTTACCGGAATCGCCGAGAACTCCGCTGTCAATATTCGCAGCACGTTAGTCGTCCCTGATGGAGAATGGACATTGAAGATTGTAATCGATCAAGAACAAGAAATTTGGGAGTTGAGTGAAATCAATAACATTTGGACTCAAAATTACACCAGTCAGGACGATGACTTCTCCGGCGTGTTCATCGCTGTATCTGCTGGAGGCGGTATATTGGTGATTATCGGGCTCTCGGTAGTTGTACTGCGTATGAGAAAAGTCGACGAGGAAGAGGTCGGCAAACCAACTGAATCGAAACCACTTTCTGGCCCACCACAAAAAAGCAGTAAAGCAACGAAAGCTCCATCAAATCTCAAGGGTCCACCGCCAAAAACCGCAGAATCGACTGTCAAAGTAGAAGCAGAGCCTGTTCCAGAAACATCTCAACTCCCCGACATAGGAACCTCAGTTTCAAATTATTCACAATTACCAGGAGGGGGAGATTACCAATATGATGGTGGTCAAACAACATACACCGGTTTGGTGTGTGGAACTTGGAAGCAAAACCCTGATGAATCCTTCACTCGAACTCACTAAGCCTGATGCTTAAGTTCTTGAAGTGTTAACCAGTGTTACCTACATGGCGAGTGAGGATGTCGAAGATATACGACGTGTTCTCGCCATCTGCTTTCGAGATGGAGAAGCACTTGATGCGTTGGACATAGAGCGAATTCTTTCTTTTGACATGGAATGGGTAAGTCCCAGCGAGGCTGAAAAAATTGTTCAAGCACTGATTGGCAAAGGCTGGCTCAGTGGGGAAGAGAACGCTCTCAAACCCAGTGTATTACTCGATGATGTACACTCTCCGCTTGGTTGGTTCCCGCGTCCCTCACGACTGCTTCACCCCGTTCATGCAAGTGAAAGAAAGGAACAGAACGAACAAGAAAAACCAGAGCCACCAGTTGAAAGCGTAACTGAAACAAAAGCACAACCACTGAGCCATTCAGCAGATTCCAATGACCCAAGGGCTAAACTTACTCAACGGCTTTCCAAATACATCTCCAAAGCGTCAGAAATTTCGCTTGCGGAAGTCGAGCGTCGTGCAAACCGAAAACATCAGGCACTGAAATACGCAAGTACGTGGATGTGCTTAGCATTGGTGGCAAGGGAACAAAACCTTTCGATGAAGGAAATCACTGACGCTCTTTCGACCGTTTAATCAGCCCTCGATGATGGTGCCATCATCGATTTCCAATACTTCTTCCTTATTTCGTGCTGAGAGTTCAACCAAGACCGGCAAGAGCAGAAGAGCAAGAACGAGTGAAAAGAACACAGTGACGGCAGTGATTAATCCGAAGTCTTGAATGACTGGCATCGGTGAAAACAACAAGACAAGGAATCCAAATGCAGTCGTGAGTGCACTCATTATCAGTGCCACACCAGTGGTCGAAAGTGCGGCGCGTAAAGCCTCCCAATGCGTATCTCTGCGTGCCAGTTCAACCTCGATTCGGCGCCACATGTGAATCGAATAGTCAATCCCTATACCAATGGTCAGAGCGGTTACCATTACGGTTAGAACATTCCATTTCAGCCCGAGAAGGAACATCGATCCAGCCACCCAGAGTGACGCTAAAGCAACTGGCAAAAGAACAACCAGTGCGGGAACCATTCGACGGGTCAACACCAGCAAGACAAGCATAGAAACAAACAGTGATATCGCGGTCGAACGGATTTGAGATGCATTTAATCCATCGAGAACTGTCTGTAAAATTACAAGATCACCGGTGACGTGCAGCTTTGCATGTGACTCGAGATTATAGCGAAGTGTGCCGGTGTTCAAGGTACTACCAAGTTGTTCCTCAATGTTGTTGATAACGATTTGAGATTGAGCAGAGGTTGAGGCCTCGACACGCACTTCAGTTCGCAAATAGGTTATTTCTCCATCCGTGAGATATACCGTTTGCTCGATGCGTTCAGCCCAGGTTTCTCCGGTCAATGCATCAGCAACTGTTTGGTTTGATGCAAGTGCAGAAAATACGGTTGCAAGGTGAAGTTCAAGCGAGGTATCCTTCTGGTAAACATCACCACCATAGACTTGTAAATTGTGTTCATCACCGAATGAGGAATTACGCAAAATGGCATCTCGCAGAACCACATAAGGACCTTCATAGGAAGGTGATGCAGGTGCGTCGTCCGTACCGACTACGTCATGATTTCTCTCCAAATCTTTGTGTAAACCTTGCAGTTCATCGAGCATTAATGAATCACCGGGGATGCTTGTAGAGGACTCAACTGGTTCAAAGAGAATGTAAATCAATTTCCATCCTGCGCTGTCATAGCTATCAGCCATATCTTGTCTTACCTCCATGATTTCCATATCAGGGTCAACAAAGTCTGCTAAATCGAAGTCAGTTTCCAGTGACATTGCACCGAATATCGAAACACCGGAAAGAAGTATGGTGACAAGTAAAACTGAAACTTGTTGTTTTTGTTGAACCCCAACGATGGCAGTTACCAAACTTGGCATGGTGATCGCTTGGCTTGTTTTTACTGCGGACATCTTCTTGCGAACAACGTGAAGAGCCCCGACAACTACCGTTGATGAAACAAATGCGCACAATACTCCGAATGCCAGAGCATAACCAAAAGTCGCTATTGGGGGTAGCGGTGAAATGACATTTGCCAAAAACGCTGCCACAGTTGTAACAACCGCTAATGAAAGTGGGACGGAGAGTCTTGCACACGCTCGAAGCCATGCTTCAGCAGGGTCCTCTTGCTCTTTTCGAATGGCTGAATAAGCACGCTGCAAGTGAATCGCATAATCAATTCCTAATCCGAGAACAAGTGGGGCAACAGCCACTTCCAGAGCAGTAAATCTCACGCCAAAATAGTTCAAAATCCCATACGTCCAAATCAGTGCAAAGGAGAGGCCGATAAGTGGGAATGCAACATCATTTATCGAGCGGAATGCAATTGCTAAGAGAAGAACAACAACCAACAATGCAAGGACGACAAGTAAAGTTAGATTGTCAAAAGTGCCTTGGTCGATATCAAAGGATATCAGGTCAAGAGATGCTACGCCGTAGGTGAGTCCTGAAGATTCCGATAGTTCGGAGAATTCAGTTCGGAATTGATCTTGAATGACCTTTCTTTCTTCCTCATCCAAGTCTGGGTCGATTTCCAAAACCCAGAGCGTCGAAGAAGCGGTTGGAGCAGCGTCACCGGTACCTTCTTTCAGATATTGACAACTCGCATCAACATTCAAATCGGTGTGAAGAAGTGCAGCAGATGCATACCGTGCAGCAGAGAGTAATTGGTCATCAGCAGTCAATGAACAAACGGTATCTTCCTCAAACAAAAGGTCGAGAATCTCACTCCACGACTGTATTGTATTCAGCGAAGTCCCGTTTGCTTCTTCATCGAGTGCCAGTTGGACAATACTTGGCGCAGTCGTCCATACGGCGACTGCTCCTTGGCGCTTAGATGATTCATTTTCCATGTGTAAAAGGTGGCTATCCATGGTCTGCAAATTTTCTATAGAAAGAATGTTAGAGCCGTCATCTGATGAAACGTGAACAAATAATGGCCGAGCTTCATTCGGAAAGTATTGGTGGATTTCATCGTGGGCATCTCTGGAATCTGATTCGGGTGCAAAGTCCGCTAAATCGGTGTTAAAAGTAGGGGGTGAAACGACAAGATGAACGCCAAGAGCTAACGTCATCAAGGTGACAATGACAAGAAATGCTGGAGCCATACGTTGGAACGCAGACGACCATCCGGCCATCCGTTCTTCCAAAGCAGTAGTATCCATTGTTCTCGCGACGCAAAGACACTAAAAAAGAAACGGGGTCGAATGTTCTCAAGAAGTGCCATTCTCGCTCGTTTTAATTCGAACCCTCGAAGTGATTTTCAAGTTGGGAACAGACGAACATAAGGAGAAGGTTCAAAACAAGAAGGTAGGTCGCAAGAACGATTGCAATGCCTGTTAAAGTCCTCCTCAATGAAAAGAATGAACTTCGCTTGCGAGTCATTGGTGAAAGCCATACCGCTTTGCAAATGCTTCGTGAACGCCTTAACAACCACGCGAAAGTAGAATACGCAAATTATTTCCCTGGACATCCTGAATTGGATGATCCTGAATTTTACATTCGAACCTCTGGTAAAAACTCGTCTGACAAAGTCTTGAAAGAGATTGTATCAGGACTTGCCAAAGAATTCTCAAGCCTCAGCCTCTAAATGGGGTATTGAAATGACCACATGGACGGATTCTCTCGCAGAATCTATTGGACTTGACGGTTATGCAACAGACACTCGTGGTATCGGGGGCGTTTTGAAAGCGAGAGTCGCAGACTTTCGTGTTGAAGAGATTTCGACACCAGTTCACTTAGATAATCGTGGAAGGTTTACCGTTGCCAAAATCATGTTGACAAACTGGGAAACAAATAGGTTCTGTAATACACTGGCAAAAGCCCTCTCCATACCTCGTAACCGTATCTTTTTTGCAGGAACAAAGGACAAGCGTGCAATCACTCAACAATTGTTTGTCATTGATGCACCTCAAGCCAAAGTAGCAGGGGTGGAAATACCCGATGTCGACATTGAAGTTCTTGGTCGGACGCATCAAAAGATTGGATTTGGAAACCATCGTGGAAATCGTTTCACTATTGTTGTCCGTGGATGTGCAAACGAAGATGGAACACCTATGTCTGTTGAGGATGCCTTGAATCAAGTCGAAACGATTCAAAAAGAAATGGCGGATAAACTCGGTGAAGGAATCTTTCCAAATTGGATAGGTCCGCAGCGTTTCGGAGCAGGGCGCCCAGTCACTGCGGAGGTTGGCAAACACGTCACATCAGAAGATTGGAAACAGGCAGCACTCACATATATTGCAATGGCAGGTGAGTCGGAGAATGCAGATGTAGCGGCATTCCGAGAGCATGTTCGAACCCATGGCCCCACTTTAGAAGGATTAGAGATGGCTCCTAAATGGCTCGGATTTGAGCGCAAGATGGTCGAACATCTCCTCAATAGGCCAGAAGATTATGTTGGTGCATTTCGAAAGTTGCCAGGGAATCTTCAATTGATGACAATTCACGCTTTGCAATCAGTTGTGTTCAACAAGTCACTTCACGCAAGACTCTCTGAAAACCATCCAATTAGTATCCCTGTCGAGGGAGATTACGTTGGACGTATCGATGAAAAGGGACAATTGGATGCGTCGAGTTGTGTCCTGGTTGAACAAAGAACTCTGCCCCGAATCATTCGGAATTGTCAACTTGGACGATTAGTGCCAACTGGACCACTCCCCGGCAGTGAAATTCAAACTTGCAATGGCTTGGGTGGACAAATTGAGAAGAGCGTCATTGAGCAAATGGGCTTGGCCGACGTAAGTTGGCAAGTTGAAGCAATCCCTCGACTTTCCACTCGCGGAACTCGTCGATCACTTGTCACGAGTTTCAATGAGATGAGTATTGACAGCGTCCCCATTGCAAACGATGACTCAATGGGTGAAAGATGGAAGAGTGGACCATTAGATAACAGTCGATGGCATCCTGAAGGTGCATGTATACGATTTCGATTCGTACTTTCATCTGGAAGCTACGCTACGACTCTGTTAAGAGAATTCATGCGATGTCCACTGCATCAATTGTAAGTGGGGCTCAAAGAAGACCCATTGAAAGAACTTCAATTTCTCCGACACCAGAGATTTGTGAGATTTTTCCTTCCAATGCATCTGCTAATCCTTCGCCATCGTTCATGACAACGTGGATTTGAACGAATTTGAGTCCGAAAGCCAAGGGTTTGACCTCAACAGATTGAACATCGTAGACGTCATCGCTGAGACCTTGAACTGCTGCTGCGATTGCATCGGCATCAACATTTTCAGTATCAGCATCAGGATTGATTTTGTACGTCATTGCTACCATACCCATGATACCACCTCAGGGCCCCTGATAGTTGCATTCTGGATTTGGACAAATGTAAATGACGCCTTGGTTACGGCATCGAGGACTTCGACCAATAGCAACGTCGCAACCCGGGCAAGGGAAGGAAGTTGAACCAGTTTCTTCAAGTGGTACACCGGATGATGTGCAATTTTTTGCTCTTTCACTCATAATAAGCCCTCAGGAACAAATGGCCCACGCCCTCTCCTTCTTTATGGTTGCGTGCTGAATCACCTCGCATTGACTCTATGAAACGCCTGTCAACATTCCTAAATCGAGCTTGGTTTTATCGGCCAAGTACCGTTAAGTGACCGTTCCGTCCAGTGCTGACAACAAGTTCTCCCTTTCGCTCTCGGCACCAACCTGATTCAAACGTCACGATGTCACCGACTCGAACTCTCTGAATTTGCTCACCCCATAAGACGACACCAACAAGACCAGTCTCATCACGACCGCATGCTGCAGCAACAGGTCCAACATAATGCTCTGAGTAAACCATACGCTGAGGATAGATTCGCAACAGAACCAATTCAAGTCGCTGAATGAGTTGATTCGCTTTCAGTTCGGATATCTTTTGCCGGCTGTGGATAATTTTCTTTCTCGTTTCGGGGGTGCTTGAGTCGCTTACCATAAGGTGAGATTCACCTCAATGCTCATCAAACTATTCGGTTTTCTTCTTTCGAACTGAAAATGAAGAGGTGATGATATCCGGTGCTTCTTCGATATCGTCTCCACCCAACTTGAGATTTAACGCGGTTTCGTAGCCTTCCAAAACGCTCACTTTTCTAAACTTCCACGGCATGAAATTTCTGCAGACCAAATACACCTCTGAAGAAGAATTTCTTGAAGCATGGGGTGAAAAACGACGTACATCAGAGAAAAATGGCTTCACGACATCGATCAATTCCTCAACACCTACGCCTTGGAAAAGTTTCGAGACAAATGAACCTCCTTTACAAAGCAGCGGCAATGAAAAATCAAACACCTGGGCAACTAAAGTCATAGCAACCGCTTGGTCCATATCCCATTTCCCAGTAATGTTTGGCGAAATGTCAGAAATGACGGAATTGAGAGGACGTTCGTTCAATTCTTCGAGGACACGTTGTTGAGTATGTGCTTCTGTAATATCGCCGACAAGTAAAATCGAACCTTCCACAGGCTGGCATGCTTCTAAATCCACACCAATAACCCAACCGGACTCGCCAACCAACTCTGTTGCCACTTGAGCCCAACCTCCTGGATGGCAGCCGACATCAAGAGTAATGTCGCCCTCACGTAACAGAGTAAAGCGTTCTTGAATTTGTTTGAGTTTGAAAGCGGAGCGAGCTCTGTAACCACTGGCCTTGGCTTGCCTGCGCCAAGAATCACGCTTGTGATTTTCAACCCAGTGGTCTGCCAAGTGTAATCCTCCATTTGCCATTGGTCACGCCCCTGTTGAAGAAACCTCCCTTTCATTCTATGATGAAACAAAGGGATGAAGGGGGTCGGCATCTTCGCCATAGTATGGGGGAAGGGGTTCGATGCTGAAACGACCTCAATTCGTTTTGTTTTGCGTCATCGCCCTGTTGTTGCTGACTTCGAGTAACGCATTTGTTGAAGCGAAAGTGCTCGACTCAAGCGAGACACTGCTCGAGCCAATTGCGACCGAATCAAATGGCCGGAGTCTCTTAATTGAGGAAGTAACGACAACATGGTGCCCTACCTGTGCAGAAATTGACCCTTATCTCATGGGAGTAGCCGATTCACACGGGTCACGTATCGCAATGGTTGCATATCACCCTACAGACGGTATTGATGGATTCCAACCACCTGCTGCCCAACATCGAATCGACCGACTTGGAATCATCCATGGCGACTCGATCCCTTCACCTACTTTTTTCGTTGAAGGCAAAAACCCTCGCTCAGGGACCGAAGCGTGGGTCGATGTCCAACGAGATATTCTCGACTTAGAATTAACACGGCAAGTGACTTCTTCACTGCAATTTGAAGTATCCCAAGTTGGCGAAGACACCACAGCTCGAATGCTTTCGTTCGAACCTACAAGTGGAGATATGAATTCAACTCAAATCACATTTATGGTTATTGAGCATCAAAAAGTAGTTCCTGATGGAATCACCAACCCTGGTGAACTGCATCGGGACCGAGTATTGGTTGCTACCGCCGAATGTCAATTCAACACCTCAACAATTGAGGTGAGTATCGGATTACTTCGTGCAGAATCCTCACAAGGGTGCAACGATTTTGAAATCTCTTTTCAGTCAAAGACAGAATTCAGCATTCTTTTGGTTCATGAAAGTACTGAAGATGCAATCGTAAATCACAATGCTACATTGGGGACATACGGTGCTGTTGAATTCGCATATCGTTCTCGGGACATTCCAGAATCCTGGTCATTCGCGCCTTTCTTGCTCCTTCTTGCTGCTGGGGCTGGAATTGCCGCCATTATGCCGAGAAAGGACAAGGATTGAATGATTTACACCTCAATGCTCCTGGAAACGGAATAAAAATGCCACAATACGGAAAAATATTGAAGCAAGGGGGCGCAGTATTGATAAGCCACCCCGCCAATGTATATACAATGGCAGAAACATGGGAAGATGTAACCTGGGACGAAAGGCATCCACTCAAAGAGTGGGCTGTAGAATACACCGTATTGGTGGATGGAGAAGAAAATCACCATCTCAACATATTGTATGGTGAAGATCTTGCAGATGTGCAAAGAAGTTTGCTACACGAATTGCGAAAGACATACGTCGAAAATGAGAGAATCGACGTTACCGTGCACAGGATGGAAGAAATTCAAGTCACTTCTGAACCAGCATTCTTCGAAGGTTGCTTTACGCCTTAAGCGATTTTTGGACGGTAATGAACTTCGATGACTTCACCGTTTTGGATAAGATAGTCGTCAAATGAATCTACACGGTTCTCTTCCGTAGCATTTTCATTCGAAGCGTGGACATACATAGCCATCTCATGGGTATCATTAGTTCTGTAATCAAAAATGCCTGTTGAATCAAAGTGGTGACCCCATATGTCAAAGAATACACCGAGTGAAATGTCTCCTGCTTCGTTCAATTCCACATGCAGCCTACCCGTATCATCATGCGTGTGGATGGTATGCATGTAATTTTCATTACCGTTGCAAATGTCAGTTTGAATACCGATTGACGATTCAATGGTGTATGGATTGCCGTCGATGAAAATTTCCAGTGTGACATGGTCATGACGAGCAAGCCCACTGTGGTCAAGACATTCGAGTGCCAACGGGTCTGGTGAATCGGCTGTCGAATTTGGAGTCACAGATGCGTTTTGAGCAGGAGAAGAGGTTTCATTCTCTCCAGGTGAGGTTTGGTCGTTATCTGTCTCAAAGAAACCTTGTTCTTGAGCATAAAGTGCAAGAAGTGCGGCAAGTGCAAGTGCAGTGAAAACCGACCAAAATGTTGTTTCACGGTTCATTTAACCACCATTCAGGAATCGTTCCATGTATCGGAATCGTTCATTCTCACCAATCGGAAGAAACCAATGAATGCAGCGATATTGGCAAGATGAGCTGTCGAACAGTATTGGCAAATCTTTTCCATTTGAATTTCGTAATATACGAGCAATGCAATAACGAAGAAACCAGAAAAGGTAACCAAAACCCCTAATTTCAGATGCATTGAAACCCAGTCTGCATTCGGCTCTTTGAATGATGAGTAAGCAAAATACAACAAGATACAGAAAACAACTGCGCCTATTCCGCCCCAAGGAAGCCCGAAAATTGGGTCGACATTGTAGTCGGTATTACCAATGACGTCATCGCATGAAAAGACACCACCTGCGGAACAAAACTCGCCACCGGCTTCACTGATTTTGGAAGAGATCCACAGCGTTTGAAATGAGACAGCGGCACCAGCAATGCATGTTAAAATAAGACCGAAGAAGATTCGTCCTCGCTCGGTAGCGAGTGAGGTATATCGTTCAGTGAAAGGCGTTACGATTGAACGACCAAGTGGAAGTACCAAAAGTAAACCTACAACGGTAGGAACCAAATACAACATCAATTGAATATTTGCGTCCATTCAAGCACTCTCCCGAGGCACCAGTGTAAGGATGGCATCACGAAGTTCTTCACCTTGATTCTCTGCTGAACTCCAAGCGATTATGCCATTCGGTTGAATGAGGTAGTAACTCGGAGTGCCTGAGACCTTCCACTTTTGCATGTTTTCAAGGTCTAAGTCGTCAATGTATGGGAAGTTGTGGGCTCCACCCGGTCGAGAACCACAGTCAATATTGGCACAACTCTCACCCGAGTCGGCAATCTTGTTACGGAAAGCGGTTATTTCAGACCTGCTTGAATCATGGCCTTCGATATTCAGTTCGGCAACGCTTGCAATAAAGTTGACAATTGCTCCATCCCAGCCAGAGTCGCTGCTTCCAAAGTCATTCGAGTCAACGGAGATGTCTTCTGCAGATTGAACACAATATGGGCAATCGGTATCCATGAATTCGAGTGCAACCCACTGGCCTGTGATGTCTCCTTCGACCCAAAGTGGGTCCCAATAGGATTCTAAATCAAAATCGAACCAGCCACTGCCGTTGTAGTATTTACCTTCGAGAGCAGGAGCACGTTCTCCCTCTTTGGTACCCGTGGCAACTGGACTGGTTGTGGCTGCAATAATCATAATGCCAACAAAGAAAAGAGCCATCACTCTGATCATTGCTGTCGTTCGTGCATCTGCTTCATCATCGTAGGTATACTTCATTCTTTCATCTCCTTATCGATTCCAATTTCTTGAATAAGTGCTTTTGCAGTGTGGCGGATGGCGTCTTCACTGTTAAACCGGACATCATAGCCTGTTGACATCATCTTATCAATCCCGAGCATGGCTCTTGGAATGTCACCTGCCCAGCCCCTGTCACCGCCTGTGTATTCGATTGATGCACCGGTGCACCCAGTTTCTTCAACGACAATTTCAGCAATTCGCCGAACTGATGCCGTGTCATGTGAACCAAGATTAAACAGGTTGAGAGGGGCATTGGAATGCTGCATAACATGTAGAATACCGTTTACGCAGTCTTCGACTTCCATGTATGATTTCTCTTGACGTCCATTTCCAAGAACTTCGAGTCGTGATGGGTCGGCTTTGAGTTTGTGAATGAAATCAAAGATTACCCCATGCGTCCCTCGTGTACCGATGATATTTGCAAAACGGAAAATCCATGCTTGCAATCCAAAGGTTCCAACCCAGCTGCTGATTAAACCCTCACCCGCTTGCTTACTCGCACCATACAAGGAAATCGGCATACAGGGGCCGTGTGTTTCAGGTGTGGGCAGGGGGGCATCTTCCCCATAGACAACTGAAGAAGAGGCAAAAGCGATTTTCTTGACGTCACATCGACGCATTGACTCTACGATGTTGTAGGTCGCAAGTGTCCCTTGTTTAAGGTCGGTGTCCGTAATTCGAGTGCCGAGTCGAATATCGGGGTTCGCTGCAAGATGATAGACGCAATCAATACCTTCCATTGCAGAAAGTACGGTGTCAAAATCCGTGATATCTCCTTGGATGTGAACTGCTTTACCAGAATCAAGGTGCCCTTGGATGAAGTCTAATTTTCCGCTTGAAAGGTTATCCAGTGCTACGACTGTATCTCCACGGGCGACTAAGCGGTCAATCAAATGCGAGCCAATGAACCCAGCACCACCAGTCACCAATGCTCGCATGGTTGAATCAAGAAACGCCTATGTATGAGCCTTTGGTTATGTTGATGATTTATTCCTCTCTCTGTTGAATGCTTGATGAACATAGTGGCTTTGATAACCGTTAATGGAATTCTTAACGAATACCGCCGAGGTGAATTCTTGGTGGTGGAGTTGAAAAATATGCCAAAAAATAATGAAAAAAAGATGCCTGAAAATGAACATGAAACAACAAACATACTGGTCGGATATGTCCGTAAAAGTAACGCTGGTGGAGCCTTGAAAATCTCGATCAATACCGATGCTTTTTCGGATTGTTCGACCTATGTTACCAGCGATGGACAAGCCTATGTCCCTCTGGTCATGTCCCTCAACGCTCTTGAGAAAGTCCTCAATGGAGAGCGTGCAGTGACAACAGTTACTCAGTTACAAGATTGATACTTTTTCAGTCATGTTTGACGTGTTTCACAGAAACACGATGCCGCTTCTTCAGGGGTTTCGACCCTTGAAGAAGCCCAAAGCTCATAATTCTCTAAATAATATATTGCGATGGCTATATTACTAAATATGACAGGAAACCGCGAAGTTTTGGGTGGCATTGTGGAAGACATAGGTACATCTTCAAAACGTTTCATCGTTGCAGGCATGCCGATGTATAACGAAGAAGAGACTATTGGAACGGTTGTAACCACCGCTTTACGCTATGTCGATGCGGTTATTTGCATCGACGATGGTTCTTCCGATTCAAGCGCCCGTATTGCAGAAGCATGCGGTGCTACAGTCATACGTCACAGAACGAATCGTGGCTATGGAGGCGCTCTCAAAACTTTGTTCGTCAAGGCAAAAGACCTCGATGTCGACGCTTTAGTTGTTCTGGACAGTGATGGACAGCATCGCTCTTCAGATATCCCTAAACTGCTCAAACCTATACTTTCAGGAGAGGCTGACTTCGCAATTGGTTCACGATTCGTCGAAGGGGGTAGCGGAACAGACATGCCTGCTTATCGCAGACTCGGCATAAAAGTGATTACGGCTGCGAGCAATCTTTCCAGTGACCTTGGAATCAAGGACACGCAATCTGGATTCAGAGCCTTTTCTCGTATTGCACTTGAACGTCTACGTTTTGATTCAGAAGGGATGGAACTTTCCTTAGAAATGCTTGAAGATGCTCGAGAAAAACAATTGAAAATCATTGAAGTTCCAACGGTAATCCGCTACGACGTCCCCAAAGGTTCGAACTTCACCGCAGTATCTCATGGATTTACTGTGCTGACGTGGGCTATGCTTTCACTCTCGCAGAAGAAGCCGCTGCTCGTACTTGGATTGCCTGGCGCTGGCCTTCTCGCAACTGGAGCAGCGATGGGAATGAACACTGCCCAAGGTGTAACCGGGCATATCGACAGTTTCGTAGGACCTGGTCTTTCAGCGATTTGGATTGGCGTGTTAGGACTTTCACTCATGGCGACCGGTTTGGTTTTGCAGAGTGCTCGTGGGTTTTTGCGTCACTTACTTGTTCGAGAATTTGGGCTTGATTGAATCGGTGTTTTTCCTTGACTCAACGGCTCTATACGGAGCATCATTCAAAGGCCACCTCGCTATCGCATCACCATGCAGAAGGGAGGGGAATGGGAGAACGTCCGTAATCGGCTTTCATCATTCCGCAATCAAGCAAACGACATAACGGCTCGACGTGTCGACCAAATGTATAGCAGCATTCTTGCTTCACCGGCGACCGTCGTCATTCTACTGGTCATAGTCGCTGCCTTTTTTGCCCAACAGGGACTTTCGTTTCAGCAGCAAATCGATGACGATGTCGAAATATTTCTTCCCGACGGTGCTCCTTCAACAGACCTTCTCAAAGAAGTGCGTACTGAATGGTCGACGGATATCGCTATTATCTACGTGCGAACTCCCAATGCCTTTGATACTGCCAACACGTTAAACATCACGAATGAGGCCTTTTTGAATGAAATAAGTTGGGTTGAAGGGGATGATAACAATGTCAACGGAGCAGGAAGTACTGGTAGAGGAATAGATTACAGTAAAGACGACCATGGACGCGATGATGGCGTTCTTTGGATTATTTCACCTGCACAAGTCATCAAGGAAATCAATTCAGCAGATGGGCGTTTTAACAATTCATTGTGCATCCACGGAATCAATACTCGCATTCCTTTGGATTTGGATTGCGACCTGTTACCTGGAGGAGGAGCTTATGCAATTCCTGACCAACAAACCATTGACCAGATTATTGAAGAATCTGACGGCGGTTTTGATGCCCTTTTCAAAGATACCAATGACATGGATCTCAGTTTCGACAGCGATGGAGACGGAAATAAAACAAATGACCTCGATGGTGATGGTATATGGGATACTGCTGCGATTGTCATTGGAATGCACCATGACCCTAGTGTGGCGAATTTCAGAGATTTTAGCCACCTGCATCAACATTTCCAAGACGTTATTGATAATCGTTCAAGCGATATGCAAAATACCAACATGACCGTCACTGGACTTACAAAAGTCCTTGAAGACATCTCGAATTCTATTTACGATGATTTACTCAAAATTCTTCCAATTTCAGTCATCATCACTATTTTAGTCATTACTTTTCTTCACCGTTCGCTGAAAGTCGTTGTGATTACCGGCACGCCAATTGTCATGGCACTTGCTGTAACATTTGGCAGTTCTGTGCTCATGGATATCACATTGACTCCAATGATTATTGCAACTTTCCCGATTCTTATTGGCTTGGGGGTGGACTATGCACTGCATA
This sequence comes from Euryarchaeota archaeon UBA91, assembly GCA_002499705.1. GTDB lineage: Archaea > Thermoplasmatota > Poseidoniia > Poseidoniales > Poseidoniaceae > MGIIa-L1. The sequence continues at coordinate 1,747 of DAMU01000018.1, read as the reverse complement.
TGGTCAATCGAATTGAGGAAGTACGTCGAAAGGAAATTGACAAAGCTCATGATGAAAACGAGCGAAGACGAAAGCAAGGAAAACCTCCTGAAGAAGTTCCAGAACTTTGGGATCTTGATTTTTACCGTAAATGTGTTCTTGAAATGACTCGTTCAACTGGCGTAGCTGTCTTTTTGTCTGCACTGACCACTATTGTTGGATTTTCGGTACTCATCGCTCCTCAAATCGTTTCTGTAGCACCAATTCGTTCGGTTGGAATCACGTTATGCTTGGGGATTTTTTCCACGCTCGTATTCAGTATAATTCTCGTTCCAACTTTGGCATGGATGTTGCGATTTAACAAAAGGAGTAATCCTGCGTTTGTGAAAAATCTCCTCACCAATGTCTCCAATTTCCCTGTCTCAGTAATGGGAATTGTAGTGATTCTCTTTGCAGCAATTATGGTCACTGGCATTGGAGTTTCAAATTGGGATACGATGAATGAACCAATTACGGGTTCATCAGAAGCGCCAGATGGCATCGAATCTCTGAACATGCTTGCCAATTACTCACGAGCCTTTAGCGGGGGTCAAACATCCTTGTTTATCTTTGATGCAGAAGAGCGAACACTGCAGGCCCAACAGAACAAAACGGACAATATTCGAGATCTTCCAGTATTGGATGCGATTGATGCCATCGAAATGAAAATCGATCAAGTCGATGAAACAAATACGACAAGTATCATCACATTCTTGAAAACGATTCCAGCAACCATCACGCTGGTCGAGGGTGTCACGTTGTATGAAGGGAGTCTGTGGGATTTGCTGCACGACCCTTGCTGGGACAGTAATGACCCTATCGAATGTAATGTTTGGCTCAGTCTGGACTTGACGGGAACAGACGGTCGTCAAGGTTTACGTAAAGACATGGTCAATGTTGTATTCGACACTCTTTCTGACGAGGTTCGCTCAATGTTACTCAATGAAGAAGGGACCAAGGCGATTGTCTATGTCACTCAACCATACATGAACCTCAATGTAGCGGGTGAATTACGAGACGAAATCGACCTTCTTCTCCTCAATGAACCTGAAGTCGATGGTCAAACAACGACCTCTTTACTGACGGGTGGACTACCTGTCTCTCTTGACATCAACGAGGGGATACATGATGCCCAATCTTCGACAACTCTGATCACAATGCTCGTGCTCACCATTCTTTTATCGATTGTATTCCGTTCACCTCGATTAGGAATCTACACTATGATTCCAGTCGCAGTCGTCATTCTATGGCAACCACTGCTGATGAAGAGTGGCGATGTCAATGTCAACATATTCACGGCAATGATTGGTACCATTGTCTTTGGAATTGGAGTTGATGATTCGATTCACGTCATGCACAGAATTCGTGAAGAAGGTGAAACCCCCTTAGGTATCTCCAAGTCTATAGAAAAAACTGGACAGACTATCTTTGAAACGACGGTAACGACAATGTCCGGAATTGCTGCAGGTTGCTTTGCTGCATTCCCGGGTCTGGTGAACTTTTTCCTCGTCATGTGTCTGCTGATTTTCTTTGCATTCATCACGAGTACATTTTTACTACCGTCAGTCATTTCTGCTGAACATTCTCTTCGGGCAGCTATTCGAGGCGAAGAGCCTTGGATTGACCATGGTGACGGCATAGCATTAGCCTCTGCAGTTTCCATGAGACCACTTGAAGCAGTTCTTCTAGAAGACTGAAGAGATGAGTGGAGGGAGTAGGGAGTAAGCCC
>DAMU01000058.1 GCA_002499705.1 Euryarchaeota archaeon UBA91 | reverse complement strand
ACGACGCCTCCAACGACTGGGAATTTAGTAGCATCAGCCGCTGCTTCTCGAGGTGGGAACTCAAATTTAATTCGATTATTGTCGCGAACAAGGAACGCCTTGAACGGCCGACCTCTCTTTGAAATGAAATCTTCAAGCAAGCCAGACTTACCATTTGTCAAAATTCCCTTTGCTTCTGCTGGAGTAATTGGTCGCTTGCACATTTCTTTTGAAACGCCTCTAAATTTACAGTCATCATGGTCGCAGGCGTACATGGTTTGACCAATGCGAATCGTTCCATGATCGCACGCAGGGCACGGACAAACTTCTTCATCAGATGCGTCGGAAGAAGATTCCCCTCCACCGACAAATTCTACCTTTCCTTCATCGGTCAACTTTACAGTAGCCGTATATGGTTCACCTGAGCGATTGAAAAATCCATGAAGGTCTTCAAGTTGACGTTTTTCAAGAAGACGTTTTGCAGTAACATGGTCAAACCATCTACCTGAGGTATCCTTCCAAAACACGAATGAACAACCTTTGTCTCTCCCTTCATTGAGTTCACATTGATAGGTCATTGTCGTTTCAACAATGTTAGCTTCGCACTTTAGGCAGCCGCCAATTGATGGTTCATTGACATATAATTCTGAACGGTCATGATTCTTAATTTTATCAACCATGACTGTTGTTTGTTCAATCACTGCATTCATGTAATTCTCTCGTGGTTCTTCTCCGCGTTGAACACGCAGTAATGAAGATTCCATTTCCCCAGTCATTTCAGGTGATGTAATCCATTCGACAGGAATCTTTCTCAAGACGTCAATAATACGAATTCCATGTGCAGTGGCGCTTATGCTTCCTCCTCGAGAACGTTGAATGTATCCTCTGTCAACCAATTTTTCAATGGTGTCTGCTCGTGTAGCGGGAGTTCCTAATCCCTTATCCTTCATTGCATCAGAAAGAGTTTCATCATCGATTTGTTTACCAGCATGCTCCATCAATCGGAGTAATCCGGCTTCCTTAAGTCGCCCTTTAGGTTTTGATTTCTCTTCTTTGAATTCATAGGATTCGATTGTCCCTTCACAAGGGTTACTTGGTAAGACATTCCAGTTTTCTGGAAGCGATTGTTTCTTTGGACGCACTGCTCGCCAGCCTTCTACCTTGATTGTTCTCGCTTCCTTCGTGAATTGTTCCCCTTCCAATTCTGCTGTTCGCTTTTGGACATCCCAAACAGCCTCTGGATGCCATGAAGCCAAAAAGGTTCGAACAATGAGGTCGTAAAGTCTCTGATGATCGGAATTCAAATTTCCCTCCGGAATTTTGCCTGTTGGAATTATTGCGAAGTGGTCGCTAACTTTGGAGTTGTCAAAATTTCTTCCAGCATTTTTCATACCATCATCAACAATTCGAGTGGAGTGAGCGTTGTAAGAGTCTTGAGCACCAAGTTGTCGTATCGTTTTGGCAATTTGCTCATGCATATCTTCAGGCAAGTGTCTGGAATCTGTTCTGGGGTAGGTTGTGAGTTTGTGAGAATCATAAAGATCTTGAGCCACACCTAATGTTTTCTTCGCAGACCATCCCAAAATATTGTTCGCTTCCCTTTGGAGGCTTGTTAAATCGAAATTCAGTGGTGGTTTTTCGATTGAATCTCTTTGAGTTTGTTTTACAGTAGCAGAGTTTCCAGATGTTAAGAGAACCTTTAACTTGTCATACTCTGCTTGTTCAATGATTCGATGTGCTTTGTAATCAGGTTGTTCAGGGTCATCAACATGGTTCCTTCTCTCCCATCGTCCAGTCCACTTTGCATCACCCGATTCGAAGTTCGCTTCCAACTGCCAGTAAGGAAGTGGTGAATGTCCGAGAACTTTCAATTCGTGCTCGACAATCATTGCTAGAGTTGCTGTTTGAACACGGCCAAGGGATATTGCAACGCGTTCATTCTTTTTACGTGGTAAAAATGAGTTCGCAACACGGGACCCGTTCATCCCGATGATCCAGTCAGCCTCCGAACGTGAGTATGCTGCATCGCGCAGGGCAGAATATTCATCACCATCGAGCCGAGTATCCCAAGCCTGTTGTATAGCATCCTTTGTCATTGATTGTAACCACATTCGCGAATTTTTCACCTTCGATTTTGTATGTTGGACAATTGTTCTAAAAATCAATTCTCCTTCTCTTGCAGCGTCACAAGCATTGACGATTTCTGTAACATCCTTTGATTTGATGAGTTTGGTGATTGCAGAAAGTTGCTTTTTGCCGCGACCTCCAATAGGCTTGTATTCAAATGATTCAGGAATATATGGCAGACGGTCAATGGTTTTACGCCAATCTTTGAATGCTTCATCGTAGTCATCCATGTATTTCAGTTGCAGTAAGTGGCCAATTGCCCAGGTGACAATAAGGCCATTTCCTTCCCAATGGGTATCCTTTTTCGAGTTAGCACCGAGAACTTGAGCGATATCGTTAGCAACACTTGGCTTCTCGGCAACTATGACAACACCCATGTTTTGATATGCGACCGCCGAGGCTACTTGAACTCTCTTATACCTTCATAGAGAGGCAGATACATTGTATCTGTAAAAAGAAAAGGAAAAAATTGACCAACTTCTCAGAGCAGTCCGGAACGTGATTTTTGTTCATCCCATGGCATTTCAGAATTGGGTCCGCCGCATCCAACACAACCGGGGTATCCGGCTACATGCAGTTCATTACATACAACAACCACTTCTTTCCATCCCGGATTTTGTTCCATTTTTACCCAGCGAACATTTGGAGCTGGTTCCGTCATACCAATTGAGGCAATCATGCGAAGCTTTACAGTCTCTCGAACATATAATTCCACATTACTGCATGGGCGCAATTCAAATGTAGGGAAGTGCAATCTTTCGGGTTGAAAATCACTGATTTCGAGTAAAATATCATTCATATCTTGCTCAAACTCTGGGGGGAGTACGAGGTGAAGATTTTCTCTTCTCAAGATTTGACGAGAGGTTTCCAAAACCACTGGCCATAAGGGGTCATCTATGCGCACAAATGACCGTAGAAGGCGAAAGTCTTGAAGGATACCGTTCGGAGCGGATGGTATGGGCATAGGTTACCGGGTCTTTTTACGCCCCGCGTTGCGTATCCAAGATTCCGAAAAAGCCCATGGGCGAGCATTGACGATGCTGAAATTATTTTCAGCAAATCCCCTTTCTCGTGCAATTCTTTCAATGCTTTACCGGCCACGCAAGAAATTGCCAATTCGATGCTTTGGTCAAGAATACATTCATCCATTTGGAAATGCTGCGGGATTGGACAAAAAGGCCGAAGCGCTACGTGGATGGGAAACAATAGGCCTTTCTTTTATCGAAATAGGTGGCGTGACAGAGCATCAGCAAGATGGAAATCCTAAACCACGTATGTTCAGGGCCTCATCTTCCCGTTCATTGGTTAATCGCATGGGTTTCAATAACCCCGGCTCGGTGAATGTCGCAACTCAACTGAAGAAGCATTTCTTGCGCCATGGCTCGCCCAATGTCCCGTTATGGGCAAATCTCGGGAAGTCGAAGATTACCCCGCTTGACCAAGCCCCCAGTGATTATGCTGCAACGATGGATCGTTTGTGGGAATATTGCGACACTTTTGTCATCAACGTTTCATCACCGAATACCCCAAATTTACGTGAACTCCAACATGATGACGCCCTTGAATCAATAATTAAGGCGTGCCAAGAAGTCAATGCCCAGCAGTCAAAGTCAACCAAATCTTCCGTTAAACCCCTGTTAGTGAAGATTGCTCCTGATGTGTCGAATGAACAATTGTCTGCCATTGTCCATACTGCTCGTAGCGCTGGCTGTGACGGCATTATTGCGACAAACACCACTATTGAACGACCTGAGAGTTCCACAAAAAATGAACAAAAGGTATTTGCCCAAACCGGTGGTTTAAGCGGTGCGCCTCTATCTGTTCGTTCTACTGAAGTTATTCATCAAATCTATTCCATGACCAATGGTGAGTGGCCGATAGTTGGTGTTGGTGGTATTTCATCTGCTGAAGATGCCTGGCAAAAAATTGGTGCAGGTGCATCGCTATTGCAGGCATACAGCGGTTTTGTCTTCGAAGGTGCAGGCCTTACAAAATCGGTAGTCAATGGCCTTGAGAAAAAATTAAGCGAACACGGATTTAAGAGCATTGAAGAAGCAGTCGGGTTTAGTCATCGCAGTTGATATGAGGTGAGTGTGTATGTATTCTCGACGAACCCGAATCCTAATCCTTGGGGCAGTGATTACCGCTGGCTTGCTCGGTGTGTTCTTACTTGAGGCACCTGAGCCAACCCGGACCGTTGATGAACTCATGGAAGAACCAGCATCGTACATGGACCGAGAAATCGCTGTTCGTGGTGAAATTGTTGATGGAAGTATCGATGAGAATCAGAGTGTGTTCTACCTCCACGGTTCGACTCATACCTTGCTCATTGACTATCTTGATGCATCAGTTTCAAACGGCCTTGGTGATAATCGAACGGTCTATGCACAAGGTGTCCTTTCCTACATTGATGGTGAATATGTATTCGAGGCACAGGTCATTAAAACATCGTGTCCTTCAAAGTATGAAGAAGATGTAACTGCAGAGTAATTCACGAGCATGTGTATGGGTTTTGTTCAAATACAGTCAGTTGCAGCACCTAATGGGATAGGTGGGGAGCTAGGCGTACCCTGTACCACAAATCGTCTTTACGGTGGGCTGAACGCCTTTGGGCGGCGAAAGCGGCTCCTTGGTTTCTGCATGCGGACGTTGATGTCTCGCCCCCACATGACTCGGGTG
>DAMU01000066.1:19398-30785 GCA_002499705.1 Euryarchaeota archaeon UBA91 | reverse complement strand
AGAAATTTTTCAATTGACGATTTTGTCAAGGTATCCATTACTTTAGATTGGTGAATTTGCCCATGTAGAGCGTTAAAGAAATATTCCATGTATTCAACACTCTCAGTGTCAAATAATGTTTCTAAAGCTTCTCGAATGATTTTACTTCTGGTTCCATTCATTTGGTCTAATATCTCAATATAGTTGACTGGCAGACTAATCGAAATTTTTCGGGCTGGGTTTCCTGTCTTTGTTGCGGACATATCCTAGCCCAAGGTGCCGGCACTTATAGTCATACCGGGTAGCAACTACCCGGTAGCAAAACAAACTTGAAATAAGAAAAACACACGACTGCCCCTTCTTGGGTTCTTATGCTTGCCCTTGTATTCATAGTTGGTTTTTCCAAGGGCTTGCTATGGGCCGTGTTAGACCGTACCCTTTACTTGGCTGGTGTGCAGTGGGCACCCTCTGCTTGAACCTAATTTATATGAGGTGAAGAAATAGGCAATTTATGCCAGTGACATGCGGAGTCTGCAGAACTGAGGTTGATTTTTTCCAAGAGACTTGTGGAAAATGTGATAATTTTCCAACTCTCTTTTTCCCATATAACAGCCAACCAAATACGAAGCCAGTCGAACTTATTACAATCAAAGAGGGCTTGTTGTATCATCTTGAGAACCCTGATGTAAGTCCAGAGTGGAATTCTATTTGGCATAGCCATCTTGTTGGAGTTGAAATCGGTTTGGGGCAATTAGAAGAAGCTAGAAAACATGCAGAGGAGTTCTTGAGGCTTCAAAAACAGTTAGATTCCAAAGGAATCGGTGAGATTAATGCAACCGTAATTCTTGGTTTATTGTGTACAAAAGAGAATAGATTTGAAGATGCTCAGGCTTTGTTCAAAAGCGCAATGTGGATGAGTCGGGAAATAGAATATTCCGAAGGGGAGATAAATTGCTCTAATTTTCTCAATGATGCTAGATATAAGGCGAGTGAAGTCTAACCAAAGGGTCAATGCACAGACTCATTGATTCGTTTTGACCCAATCAAAGGACTTGCAGTGGGTCTTGTCAGACGGTACCCATCCGACAAGCTTCCCACGCGTCCGTATCAGTCGATCAATTCTGAATGTCAATCGCGTTCCGGCTCGGAACCCCCGGAACTGCTGCTGGCTCCACTGCTGCCTTCGCCCCCATCGTCAGATGTCGAATCTTCATCTCTTTCGACTTCTTCAACAACGACATCATCATAGTAATATGTGGAGTATGGATTGACATAATCGAGTTCCACACTCGCACTTTCATTCATCGAAGTAAGGTTGGTTGCAGTAATACCCGCTGAAGAAATCGCATAGACGAAATCGCCCATGAAAATAGAACGACGAATGTTATACTGATTCCACCAGTTCTGATTTTCTCCACGGTCATAAAGGTCTGAGTGATCAACCGTTCCATGAATTGAAAGATTGTCTGTTTCTTCAGAAACATTCACCAAAATAAGTTTAGAAACGTATTGGTAATTCCAATGATATCCGCCATTCGAATCGGTCCAGCTGTGGTATCTGTAGGTTGAAAGAGGAATTGCTAACAACCCTTTTGGAGCCCAATATTGGAATGCTTTATGCTCATACGAGGCTTCTGAATACGACCAAACCCACGCATTATCGTTTGGATTGGATACTGGAATGAGGGTCAAATGGTCAGCCGCCGCAGGTGCTGTAGGGTCGCTGATATTGAACAATGAAAGGCGAGTACTTGACCAGTCCAGCCCGGTTCCGTCTTCATTTGCAGGACCCATACCAATCGTGAGTAAATGGTCTCTTGACAATGGATGAATATAGGTTGAAACACCAGGAACTTCAAGTTCGCCAAGTATTGTTGGGTTGGTTTCATCCGACATATCGATGACCCATAGCGGGTCAATTTGTCTAAATGTAACAAGGTAACAGCGATCTGCGTCGAATCTGGCGCTCCAAATGCGTTCTTCGGGGGCGATATTGTCGACTCTTCCAACTTCAGAGAGAATTTGCGCGTCTGTGTCAACATCAACGCTTCGAGTGAAAGTGACGACGCTGGAACTCATAGGCTCGGGGTTTTCCATCCACCAGCGAGCCCATTGCCCTGATGTTGTAGCAACACGAACGACCCCTTCATATTCAGATACTGAAAATTGATCGAGAATAGTTCCATTCACTCGGCCCGAGCCTGTGTAAAGCGTGTCGCCTGGGTTCGAAATATCGAACGTGTGGATGTTTGTTGCCTCATTCATACCATCATTGCCCCAGAACCACCACCAGTCCCAAGCGTTTTCAGTAAGGATCAGGACATCTGCAGATGCATAGACTATCGGGTAATTGCCGACTATATGGTCTGCTTGAAATTCAAAATCTTCGCTGGAAAGGTCGAACGTGAATATGCTGTTGAAGCCTCGATTGAAACCGTCTTCAGGGGCGATAAAATCGGCGCACTGCTCCTCGTCCATGGTGTGAATTGTAATCAATCCATTCGAGCGCTCATACACCTTTGGGAGTATGTCCTCTAAAGCAAGAGCGTCAAGAGCAGCGTTATTGTCAAGGATGGTCTGATACGCTACCTTTTCTCGGACTTCGCGCCGAATTGGATCATCATAATCAAGCTCCCAGTAGCCGTTTGGCAAATCCAACCAACTTTTCACACCGGGAATATCGAGCCATGCGTGCGTCACGGTTCGGACTGTAGAATTGACTTCTCTTGCAGTCATGTAATATCCTTCGAGATACAATTCTTTTCCGCTCTCCGGAGATGAGCGGTTCGTGATGTCCAAAATTGTGAATTTAGTGAGACTAGGAGTCCTCCATGAACCATAGCCATCGTCCCACCCCATTACAGAAGAGAGTGCATCTGTTCGAGGAATATTCCACGAAGAAACGGTTGAAATAACGACCAATCGATTGCCATCAAGCATCATTGATTGGGGAGTTCCTTCAATGTTGGTTGATGAGAGGTGGGACAGTTCTCCAAAGTTTGGCACGCCAAATATTTCAAGAGACTTACCGTTCAAAAAATAGATGTAGTATCCATCGGTTTTGACAAAGTCAGCCTCATCGACGCCCTGCTCTTGATTGTTGGTTCCGGAAAAATCAGTACCCTCCTGTCGTCGTGGAGTGGCTGTATTCGCGCTGTTCGAGGCCCCTTCAGCAGCACCATCGGCCATCACCATATCATCTTCAAGCCACATCCCACCTCCGTAGTAATATTCTTCTTCAACGGCTTGTAAAAGTTGTATTCTGTATTCTTCAGCAACGGCGGATTTAAGTGAAGTTTCCAATTCCTCACAATCCGAAAATTGGGAAAGTTGTGGACTTACAGAACTGCGCTGAACGACAGTAGACCAGTCATCTGGAAGGGCGACATCCGGGACCTCTACGTTCGAGTCTACCGCATTAAGACACCCAGATAAGAAAAAGAGGGAAACGAGAAAAACTGCAAGTACTTTCTTTTGCTTCATAGACCGATGAAGGATTGCGTTGTTATCAAAGCCTCGGTAGTTTGAGCAAAATAAATGAAGTACATAGTTTCTTTAGAAAGGGATAATCAAAGACATGATTTCTAAACTCAAAGAACGTGCACGGTGGTAGGTGAAATATAGGTGAACAATGAGCACCTCTCCATGAAGCGGGGCATCTTGATTGCTGTTGAAGGGATGGACGGGAGTGGCAAGTCCACTCAAGCCCAACTTGTCTTCAATTGGCTTCGCGCTTTAGGCCTCCCTGTCCACCACACGGAATGGAATTCCAGTCCCGCAGTCAAAAACGCAACGAAAGTTGGGAAAAAAGCAAAGCGATTGAAGCCGATGACATTTCATCTCATTCATGCTGCTGACTTTGCTGATCGGTGGGCCAAGCAAATTGAGCCAATGCTCGAAGTTGGCGGAATTGTAATCTGCGACCGATACAAATTCACCGCAATGGCAAGAGACGGGGCAAGAGAGGTTTCAAGAGAAGTCATTGAGAGCAACTATTCCTTTGCACCTGAGCCTGATTTGACGCTGTATTTTGACATACCTCCAGAAGTCGGCTATACCAGGATTGTCAAGGGCCGCCCCAGTCTAAAATGGTACGAAGCAGGGCTCGATATGGGCTGGACTCATGATCCTTTTGAATCGTATAAAATCCTTCAAGAAAAAATCAAATTCATCTACGATGGATTGGTCGAGGAGGGCCGAATTGTACGAGTCGACGCTCTTGGCTCTGTTGCTGAAGTTCAAACAAGAGTTCGAGAAATCATCAATCAGAAAATAGATTTCAATGAAATTGACAAGATCGAAGAAACCGATAGAATGGCGGAAACAATTCGCAGTTCCTCTTTCGATTGGAAATCATTTGAACAGGAGGGAGTGTGATGTCTGCACAGGGTAAGCTGATTGTGATTGAAGGGCCTGATTACGTGGGGCGTTCTTTGCATGCACGCCTGTTGAGTGAACGACTTGAAGCACATGGTGTAGCAGTAGCAACAGTAGGACTTGCCCGATCTGAATTGATGGGGGAACTCATCAAAGCAAACACGCACGAATTACATCAATTAAACTGGCGAACAAGAGCGTTGTTGTATGCAACTGATTTGCACGACCAAATCATCCATGAATTGCAACCACTGCTCGATGCTGGATTTGTCGTAATTGCTGACCGCTACACACTCACACCGCTCATCAGAGAACAGATACGCGGTGGAGATTCGCAATGGATTGAAGGTTTGTATGCCAATATTCCTACGCCTGACTTGACCATTATTCTCGAAGCCGGAGGCCGGAGATTATTGAACAGAATGATGCATAATGGTTCACTGGTTCAATTGAACTCTTTTGAAGCGGGTGTTGATATGGCATTGTCTCCTTCAATTACGAAATCGTTTCTCAACTATCAGAAAAAAATACGTTCGGCCTTTGTCGAACATGCGAGCAAAGATAACAGCCCTATCATCCATACAAAACAGTCTGTAAAGGATGTTCATTCACAAATATGGGATGAGGTTTCTCCAGTCCTCAAGGACATGATTCAACCACTCTAAGACGGACATTAACGGCGGGAACACGAAATGGAAGAAAATCTCGAAATTGAACGACGGTTTTTAATTGATGAGAGAGCCTCAAAAGTTTGGCAAACGGGTGAATCAAAATCAAGAATAATGCAATTCTACATCGATTCCTCACAGATTCATATCAAAGATGGTTTGCTGTTTTACGACTCCGTTGAAGTCCTCCGTGCTGATGAAAAGAGTGCGTTGATTTCGACAACGCAAAAGTGGACTGCTCGAATTCGCTACAAGGACGATGAAACTATTTTGACTCTGAAAAGCAAGCGCAGTAAATCCAGTGCTCTTGAACTGGAGTGGGAAATTGAAAGGGAGAAGGGGGAAGAAATCTTTCAGATGGACGACTTTCCTTCGATTGAAAAAACTCGCTATAATTGGCGAGGGAATGACCAGATGCTTTGGGAAGTCGATGAGTTCGAAGGAGGATTGAATGGCCTCATTTTAGCAGAAGTAGAGCTCCCGTCTGAAACTCATTCCGTGGAAATCCCTTCTTGGGCAGGGCGAGAGATTACTGGAGATAAGTCGTGGTCAAACGCTGCATTGGCTCGGTCTTTGAAATCTCAATCAAGTTGAAATGTTTCTAACGCCACCATAATTCGAAGGATTTCCAGTTCGGTTAATTCATGCATAACTGGAATTGCTACGAGTGTTTTTCCCAACTTTGCAGTCTCAGGAAGGATTGTTTCGTGCTGGTAATGGTTGACAAAAATTTGCTGTTGATGAATTGGGGTAGTGTAATACCGGCGCGAATCAATTTCATGCTTATCCAAATGTGCTTGCAGTGCTTCTGGATGAGGTGTTTGCACACAGTATTGATGCCAAGCATGTTGAGCGTTTGGACGAACGCCCGGTGCGTCAATAAGGGGATGGTTTTCCAATAATACGCCATACCGATCTGCAGTATCTCTACGCGTCTGGACCCACTCATCAAGACAACTGAGTTGTTTGCGGCCAATCGCTGCTGCAACCTCAGACATACGCAGATTACTTCCTAACTCAACCGACTCAAGATTCGGCGTTCTGCCGTGGTTTGTAATCGATTGAATCCGGGATGAAAACTCCTCACGTATTGTTGTCAGCATTCCTCCTTCCCCGCCAACTGCCATATTCTTTGAAGGGAAAAAGGAGAAACATCCCACGTCTCCCATTGCTCCTGCCACACGAACGCTTCCATCGGTCATCTGTTGTTGAGCGCCGTGAGCTTGGGCGGCATCTTCGATAAGCAGGATATCATTTGCTTCGCAGAAATCAATAAGTTTTGGATCGTAAGGCTGACCGAAAAGATGGACCCCAATCACTGCTTTGGTACAGGACGTCATCGCTTGTTTGACAGAATCCAATTCAAGGCAAAAATAGTCAGGCTCAACATCGACAAAGACCGGTTGTGCACCAACAAGAACGATGCATGTCGCTGTTGAAATAAAAGTATACGAAGGAACGATGACTTCATCGCCAGGGCCAATTCCTGCAATCTTTAGAGCAGCCCATAATGCAGAAGAGCCGTTTTGACAAGGCGCTGCATTTAGAGTGCCGCAGTAATTGGCAAACTCATTTCCAAACGCTTGAACCTGACGTCCTTTAACCCAATGTTTTGAATCGAGGGTCTCCACAGCAGCAGAACGCATTTCATCACTCCATGATGGTCGGGCCATCGGTATACGCTCCATGTTTCGGCGAATCGCTCGACCTCCTTGAGTCTGCTTGTTTTGCCCTCTGGTCAGCGCGCCCTTCAAGACCTCCAACCGTTTTGCCTCGCGCATGGTGTCTGGAAACGAGGGTTTTGAGGAAGACGCCGATGCCGAAGAAGAGCGGAGTTTAGCCGATTTAGTCGGAGACATTCTTTCTCCAGACCTCGCCGAAACCGAACAACCTCCTCAACCGGTCAAAGCAAAGAAGAAGAAATTCAAACCCAAAGGGCTGTATTTGGGAACACGCCGTGATACGGGCGAGCCAATTGATATTCAGCCAATGGTGTTGGCACGACACGCTGCAATGCTCGGCTCAACCGGTTCAGGGAAAACGGTCATGGCCAAAGCGCTCATTGAAGAGGCAGCATTGGCAAAAGTACCCTCTCTCATCATCGACCCACAAGGAGATTTAGCACGCCTTGCACTCGGAATTGACCCCGTTGACCTTGAAGAGCAAAACGGTGATGTTGTGCGAGCAAAGAAACTCTTAGACATGTGTGAAGTCCGAATTTGGACGCCTCTACGAAGCAAAGGGCTACCCCTTTGTATCGACCCATTTCGTGCCCCGCCTGCAGACCTCGATGCTGAAGAAGCAATCACTGCATGGGATATGGTCGCAGCTGGATTTACCAGCCTTGCAGGATACGATGTCGAAAAAGCGCAAGGGAAAGTCGTCAAACCATTTCTCTATGAAATTCTTGTTGAAGGAACAAAACACGGGCTTAACGTCGGTGATTTTCAAGCACTGGCTCGCGTTGTAAGAGAGCCGAATCAAGAGTTTACTCGCCAGTTGTATCCTGAATGTTTCTATGAAGTAGAAGAAGGCGAGGAAAAACCGGATATCCCTCCATGGGAAGAAGTCATGATTGAACATCGACTCACTGATTTTGAAGAACGTTTACCTAAAACCACTCGAAATGATTTGGCTCGGCGGCTTTCCGCCTATTCCTCAGGTGTCAATCAACTGCTCTTCTCAAATGGGGTTCCTATCGATATTGATGCCTTTGTTGAGCCGGCTATGCCGGGTAAAATACCGCTCAATATCGTCTACCTCAATACGATTCAAGATGAGGCGCAAAAACAGTACTTCGTGCAAGAGTTATCACGAGAACTGTATGATTGGATGCTGACTCAACAGCCTGCTGATGGAGAAATAAAACTCCTGTTCTTCATGGATGAAGTCGCCCCCTACCTGCCACCTCACCCTCGAAATCCACCCGCAAAAGATTTGATTAAACTGATTTTCAAACAAGCGAGAAAATACGGTGTGGCCTGTGTTCTTGCAACGCAAAACGTCAGCGACGTTGATTACAAAATTCTCGCTCAAGCAAATACAACATTCATTGGAAGATTTACTCAACCACAGGATGTTGAAAAGGTTCGACACCTGTTGAAAGAAAGTGGTGGCGACCAGGATTTAGTCGCTCAACTTCCCACGCTTGGCCCTGGGCAATTCCAAATGGTCGCACCCGATGTCGATCCTGCTCCAGTTCCAATTCAATGCCGTTGGTTGTATACCGATCACGGTGCGCCTCTCAATGAAGACCAAGTTGAGGACATCATGTCTGAAGAAATTCGAGCATGGGCAAAAACACGTTCTGCTGGAAACACCAAAAATCGGGGTACTGGTGCGGCACACGCCGCAAGTCGAGGTTCTTCTTGGAATACAAATGGCGTTGATGAAGAGTGGGCCATTGGTGATGCTGAAAGTATCGTGGGAACTGCTCGTATCAAGGCAGTAGGCGGCATGACTGCTGCCGCACATGGAATTGTTGATGATTCTGCATTTGAGATCAGATTGATGGGCGGATTGGCCGTTCTCAAAGATGGTAGAGACCCACTTTACACAATGCAAGCAACGGCTAATGTCGCTTCTGTCGTGACATTAGCGTGGACCTTGGTGGCCTTGATGATCGCTTGGCGCGATGGTGATTTGGACTGGTGGTGGCTCCTCATATCTGCTGGTCTTTCTGGCGTCACCGGCCTGGTCATTACACTCGAGCACTTACTTGCCCATGACGCTGAATTGTTACAACGGTTAACCCGATTTGCACGAGCATTCCAACTGATCCTTGTTGGATGGTTGTGGGGGCTATTGGCGTGGTCCACTTGGGGCTCTTTGGACTTACTTGGCGCCGAACCGTTGCTTGAAGTCGTGGTTGTATGGATTACACTGTTCACGGGCATTGAGGTTCTCAATCGGTTCAGGCTTGGACAAATTCGTTGGAATGGGGGCTCGGCGTTGGACAAACTTGTCGGCGTAACAGCGGTTTTAACAGAGGCAGAAGTAACCGAGATGCGCTCAAACTCGACCG
Source organism: Euryarchaeota archaeon UBA91 (assembly GCA_002499705.1). GTDB lineage: Archaea > Thermoplasmatota > Poseidoniia > Poseidoniales > Poseidoniaceae > MGIIa-L1. Next base: position 21,737 of record DAMU01000066.1, on the reverse strand, counting down.
ACATTATGGCAGGACTTCGGTGGGTATTGCATGGTGCAACTATGGCGTGGTTGTGCGTTCTTTTGGTGCTTGGAAGTGCCGATTCAAGCGCATCAGTCGGCATCTTGGAAGAATGGAGTCGCCCAACATTGTGGTTGGCTTCACTGTATGCGCTGATGTTTGGAAGTGAGACGTGGCTACGACTTCGTGGCCGTATGCCTGCTTAATTCAGGCTGGTTTCTTTTACCTGTAATACAAGTCGCGGTGTTGATATACGCGCGTTCTAACGGTCGCATGAAGCAGGGGTTGCCAAGCTTGGTCAACGGCGCTGGGATGAGGTCCCAGTCTCTATGAGTTCGCAGGTTCGAATCCTGCCCTCTGCACTCTTTTTATCAACTTAAAAGTGATTTGAAATGAAAGAACCGGCTAAACCCTTATCCGTTCTCTGTCTTACTTTCTCCTTGAATGCCAGACTATTGGAAAGGAGTTGAAGAACTTCCACACTCGGAATGTTCCGAAGAGTGGGTTCCTGTATCTGATTCAGTTTCACTTCGAGTCCTCACTTGGACCCCGGATGATGAATCTCTTCACCAACTCGAGCCCATTGTTATGATTCCTGGCTGGGGCTCATTGTTTGAAGGTTGGAAGCCGTTGGTGGAAGGTTGGGTGGCCCGTCGTCGATTGGTGTATATCGAAACTCGCGAAAAACCGAGTGCCCGCTTTCCAAAAAAGAGGTTGTCTGCGAAGGATTTCACAATTGAACGGTTTTCCAAAGATATTGTTGAAGTTTTAGCTCACTATAACCTCAAAAACGAGTTTCACCTTTTCTCTTCATCGCTAGGTTCAACCGTACTCATCGATTCTTTACAGAGGCATGAAGTTGATGCGTTGAGTTCTCTCTTTGTAGCCCCGAATGAACACTTTAAACTCCCGCTATGGTCTCGAATTATCATCAAACTCCCTTTGCCAATTCTTGTTCTTAAATTGATGAGAAGCATTACCTTACGGGCAATTGAAACAAAAGTGAAAGAAGAAGGGCAACGTATTCGCTATCGGCGAGCGCTTATGGAACAAGAGCTCGTTCGTTGGCGCGCATCTGCTCGTAGTCTGATTGCTTACGCTCTGCCAAAGGATCTCTCCAAGATTGCCGTGCCTTGTGGAATTCTTGCCGCACAATCAGATAAATTACACGCAATTGACGCTGCTAAAAGTATCGCTGAAAGAATCCCAGGAGCCGTCATGATCGAAGTCCCATCAAACCAATATGCCCATGAAGCAGACGTCTTGGTTGAGGTTGAGGCTTTTCACGCTTCACTGTAAAAGGCGCGGAATAACGCCAAAAAAGTACTTTTGCCCACTCAATTTTAAACGCACTCTGCAACAGGGAGGATTGGTGCACCTCTGATGAACATGCGACGAACATTACAAATTGCCTTCACGGTTTCAGTCGTATCTTTGTTTCTTTTTTCTACACCTGCGCAATCTCAAGTTACATTTCCTGAAGATTCTGGGGTTTTTATTACAGATGATGCCGACGTTTTGAATCTAACAGAGAAACAACAATTGAACCAAATCTCTGACGACCTTGAGTACGACACTGGAACTGTTGTCATCATCGCAACCATCGAATCATCTACAAATTACACATCGCAGCATGATGCAAATATGAGTTTGGGGGATTATACTGGCAATCTGTTTGATGAATGGGAAATTGGAGACCAAGATTATCGCGACGGTATCTTGATTCTTATCGCTACAAACCAATCTGGAAACGGGTATGACTGGTCCTATACTGGTGGAGATCACTGGCTTGAGTATTGGGATGTGCTCGACATGTGGGATCAAAATCTGCCTGATTCCTTTTATTCGAATTTGAACAATTCTAATTGGTCAAGCGCACTTGTTCCAATGCTTGAAGACTTGGACGAAGTAGTACGTGAATTTTGGTTCGAAAACCCAAATATTGAGCCATTTCCACCCGAGCCAGCTCCTTTCACAACACCACCGGTGTTGGAAGGAGCAAGTAGTGATGATGGGGAGGCGTCTTTAGGAGATACGCTGGTGAGTATGGTGATTTGTTTCGGATGCATGGGTCTGCCAATCCTCGGACTTGTCTTCTTAATCCGCAGAGGCGGTGGAAATAATGTCTCGGTGGGTAGAAGTAGATTCGGGGGTCGTCAAAATAACTGGAATAATAACCAGTATGGATATCCTCAACAGGGAGGCTATCAAGAAAACAACCACTACTATGGAGGGAATTTCAATAACGCCCCGAGCAATAACTCTCCACCCCCGTCAGGCGGTAACAGTCCAAGCCGTAGCAGTAGTTCAAGCCGCAGTAGTAGTTCGAGTCGCAGCAG
>DAMU01000066.1:0-19074 GCA_002499705.1 Euryarchaeota archaeon UBA91 | reverse complement strand
AGTTCAAGCCGTGGAGGCAGTTCGAGTCGTAGCAGCAGATCGGGTCGTGGCGGCGGTGGTCGTAGCGGCGGTAGCCGTCGCAGTGGCGGCGGTCGTAGAGGTCGATGATTCCGCTCAAGCTTCGTCTTCAAAGGAAGTCTCACGCGCTCTCTTCATTGAATCATCATTTGTGAACCAGAACGTTGGCGTCTCGCCCATATCAGCATCCCAACGCTGAACTGCACGAGCGAACATTTCACCTTCCGTGTATTGTTCACACCATTTGAGGTACCAATCTGCTTGCTTGACAAGTGCTTCATCATCCGGACTCGTTCTCTTGAGTGTTTCAGCCTGAAGAGCTATCATCATGACCCAATTTGGAGAAAGGGCATAGGTGACATAGGGGTTACGTTCCATGTCAACACTTCTCCACTCAGTCCACAACGAGAAGACTTGATCGTAAAGGAAGCCAATGGTCAATACTGCAAACATGACTGAAAAGAAAATGAGGGCGAGGCCAATGTAGGTGCTTGGAATACCGATAATGCTGTCTGAAAAACACAGCCCTGAATCGCAACTTGAGGTAAATCTCCATGAGATATATGGCCATACCAACAACGTAATTGTAGTCCCCCACAGCAGCAATCCAACAACTGCTTGAGACTGTTGCATTCGCCAATACTGACGCATAGCCCACTTACGGAAAAACGAGTTATTCTCAGGAGATTCAGACATGGTATCGGCCCTTCCACGGGCTAACCCCTCAAGAACTCCACCCACAAATTGAGTCGTTGTAAAGCAATTCTTCTTCTAGCGGGGAATGGTGGGTTTGTCATGGGCGTTGCAGTTGTCACCGGAGCAAACAGGGGATTAGGAGCAGAATGGGTTCACCAGTTACTGGAAAGTGGATGGGAGGTCTATGCTGGGTATCGAAGTGAACTAGGTCGATTATCCACTTTTGAAAACTCTAAACTAACGACTCACCAACTTGATGTCCTATCAAATGATTCTGTTGCAGCATTTGCCAACCATGCACCTGAGCGAATCGACCTTCTTGTTAACAACGCCGGAGTCGCTGATGGGCGATGGAGAAGTCTGAATGAGATTGATGACGTTTGGGCTCTTGAAGTCATCAACATCAACGCATTGGGTCCTGTTCGAGTTGTCAAAGCATTGTATGAAAAAATGAATCACGATTCATTAACGAATATCGCCATGATCAGTAGCCTCATGGCCTCAATTGATGACTGTCATATGGGTAGGTCATACGCTTACAGAGCAAGTAAGACTGCGCTCAACATGTTCACAGTCGCCATGAAAAAAGAAGCGATTGAAGACAATATTTCCTTTGTTATACTCCATCCTGGCTGGGTAAAAACAGACATGGGGGGCGACCGCGCCCCTGTGGAAATACCAGACAGTGTTTCAGGAATGAGGCAAGTCATTGCTACAAGAAATCTTGAGAACACCGGCCAGTTTGTTCAATTTGATGGTGACATTCTACCGTGGTAGATTCTCTTCGGTTAGGGTTATCGCCATTGGCCTGTTCCCCAACACATGGAAGACGATTCTCCAGTATTTACAATGGTAAAGTCAAGGGTGCTTGGAGAGAGTTCTGAAGCACTTTCAGAAAAGTCCGCAGGTCTTCTTGAAACATTGACGATGCTGTGCTCGTTTTACAGTGCAGAAGACTTAGCAAGTTTTCTCTTCACCCCGATGTTTACCGACCTGACACGTCAAGGAGATGCGTGGCTTGGTTTCGAGATTGGATTGTATATCGACCATACAAAAACGCTTGATTTATTTCCCTCTCAAGAGAATATCTTACTCGTAGATAACGCAGCAACGGGTGTTTTTACAGAAAATATCTACCGATGTACAGTTGAGCATGATGTTGTGGCCCAACTTGAAAAGTGGCACTCTGTAGTTTACTCAGCCGAATCACGCTTTGAGTGATTAAAAGAAAAGTGAGCAGCACGTAAGTGAACCGTCTGCTTCACGTATCTGGCTCATGTCAAGAAGAACAACTTCAAGGCCGATATCCTGAAGTGTTTTCAGAACCGTTGGGTACCCTTCAGCAACTAAAACCTGGCCGTTTGGAAGGCCGATTGTATTGCAGCCATAGACTTCTTCTGCAGGCATCCACTTGACTTCACAACCTTCAGGTAATTCGCCAAATGCGTCTTTGGGGAGGAATCCTTCTGGAGCGATTATCACGTTATCGGTAGGAGTCGAGCTGATACTTGTGAGGTGAAGTGCTTTATCTGGAATTTCGATAATGCGTAATTCATGGCCAAGATGCGTAAGAAGGTCTTGCAATTCTTCGATTCCAGCATCGTTGGTTCGAGAAGAGCGTCCTACAAAAAAGAGGTCGCCAAGACGGAGAATGTCTCCACCGTCCATCCGAGCATCGCCGAGCATTGTACAAATTTTTGTGCCTGAGAGTTGGCGGGTGATAAATTCAGAAATTGGGGGTTGCTCATTCACCCGTGAAGGGTGTCCTGGTACTGGTAAAAGTACGTGGCCATCGATGACAACTGCTTGATCTTCGACAAAGATACAATCGGGATGCTTGTTGTCTTTAGGAAGAATTGTGACTTCAATTCCAGCATCAACAAGGGCTTGACAATAAGCAGTGTGTTGTGCTTTAGCAAGCGGAATATTGGTCGGGCCTGAACCAAAAAAATTAGCTAAAGCGCGGTCAAAACTGTCCGGCACGGCGCGAGTGAGGGCACGGTTCTTCTGCCCAAGGCGTACCGTTGCCATGATTAAACCGGATTCCCGTCCCCCCTTAACGCTTCGCCTTTTCTTGGAAGGGGATTTCCGGTGAGTGGAAATCTATTAGCGAAGAAAATTAGAAAATATACTTCGCCGTTAAAATAACATGCTCCGGAAAACATCGCCCCAAAATAGATTAAATAAACCGTTTTAGAATATTCATGTGGACTGTAAGAGAGTTCTATGTTGATGCATTCAGCGCAGAAAGCCTCTTTGGTTTTCGAATGATTATTGCTTGGGCATCAGTTCTTATCTTGTTATGGTGCCTAGGACTTAGTGCTCTTGTTTGGAGAGCAAATACGAAAAGTTATGAAAATAAGTTTATGTCTATTTTACTGATTTGTGAGGGTATTAAAGCGTCTTTTCTATTATCGGCAGGGATACTGTATATCAGAAAATATGAGTGGTTGCAAGACATCCTCTGGCATTGGACAATTGATGTCTTCTTTACTGCACACCTCATTGCTATGGTGATGTATTTGTGTATTCCAATATACTACCGTATAGAGCGCTTACGTTTCATGTTCAGGCCTGTATTCAAGAAGCATGCTTGGTATATCGCTCCGGCTCTAGGCATACTTATTTGGCTGCTCATACGAGATCTTCCAGGGTTTAATCTTCCTGATGCAACATGGGTTGTATGTGCAGAAGGCGCACAAGCGCAACTCGACCTTTGGTTTGGATCACACCAACCATGGATGGATGAACTTGTGACAGATCTTGGAGTTTGTAATGCCGACTATGAAACTACAGTAACTACCCAACCACCTGGGTTGTGGCTCATTGCTCTTGGTTCACCATTGGTTTCACTGGTTGCACTGCTGTTTATCCGGTCCTCAATCAAATCATACTTAGATGGAGATAATCCCGATGTCAGTAAAAGTCTCACCTCGAGATCTCTTTACATCGGTTTCTCGGGCAAAGTAGTCGGATTGCTCTTTTGGGTGTCCCTTACTCTGTTCATCTTCGTATTGCATGGAGGACAAGTTACATTTGTTCATGAAACACTTTGGAAATATTCAGGAGACCCCATGGATCGATTGAAGTATTTCCTGTGGATTTTGGGATTGGCTATAACGCCTGCTGCTATAGCATTTGAAGCGATGATGTTTGTACACGCTACACTCAAGGACACCGTTTTTGGTATTGATAATAACTTGCGAAGGACCTTCAGTACCGCAGTTTTTACCAGTATTGGCCTTGTTGCATTCATCGTCGGAAGTGAAGCGATGGAAAGTATAGTTGGATATGGTATGGCGGGGGGTGTAATTGTTGGTATCTCTCTGTTAATGATTCGTAGGCCTATTTTAGGCGTCCTTGATGGGACGATAAGTAAATTCATCCCATCGTCACATACTCCTGAAGAAACAGCATATCTTGAAGCCTATGCAACGGCAATGGAGGATATGATTGTCACACCTGAAGAACGGAAACTGCTTCAAACTGTTGCCAATGCATACGGACTTAATGATAAAATCGTAAAACAATTAGAAAATGAATATCTACTAGTTCTTCAGGAGGAGTAAATATGACTACTTTTTCTGAATACTATTCTCGCGCTTTCAGCTCGGAGCTACTTTTTGGGTTAAGGATGGTCATCAATATCTCCACGGTATTGGTAATGTTGTGGCTCTTCGCGCTTGCTTATCTTGTCTGGCGGGCTGATTCTAAATCACTTCAAAATCGTTTTATTGCAACTTTGCTGTCCATTGAAGGATTCAAGTGTCTTTGGATTGCTTTGGAAGTATTTCCCTTCATGCCAGAATGGAATTCGTTTTGGCTTATAGCATGGAATATTAAATTTGATTTCTTTTTCTCTATGCAAATTGCAGCGATTTTCCTTTACCTCTGTTTCCCAATCTATTACAAAATAAGAGGTTTGGGTTTCATGTACCGTCCTAGCTTACAGAGACATGCATACTACTTTCCTATTGCGATAGGGATAGGCATATGGTTAATGATTCAGGGGCAGGCTCCGTTCGCTGTCGATAACCTGTCATGGATAGAATGTACTGCGGAAGGGGCGACCCCCATAATTCATGAGTTTCTTGGGAATTCATCCGCGCCAGTTGTAGTTAGTGGAATTGAGACCACGTTTCCAGAAGGGGTTTGCCCTGCTGCATTAGATGCAACACTTGGAGATGAACCGGGCGGGATATGGGCCATTGTATTCGCTCAAACACCCGTATCTATTGTTGCCTTACTCTTTATCCGCTCATCAATTCGTAAAAATTCGGAAAATGGTGGCTCGGAAGATACCTCTCAGGTTTCAAGATCTTTCTATATTGGATTCTTAGGAAAAGTTACTGGAAGCGTGTTGTTCTTCGTTACCCTTTTACTTATTTTGCCAATGCTGAACGGAGGTATAGTTCCCAACTTCCAAGATGAGATTTTATGGAGATACGGTGATCCTACATTTATGGGGCGTTTCAAATATTTCCTGTTCGTTCTATGTTTCTCTTTTGGGACCATCGGTCTTGCATTTGAAGCAATGATGTTCGTTCACGCCTCACTCAAAGACTCGGTTTTCGGAATAGATCAAGATTTGAGGAGAACGTTTAGAAATGCCATTTTTACCGGAATAGGAGCATTTCTCTTCATTCTTACAAGTGAAATAATGGAGAATCTCTTAGGTTTTGGATTGGCAGGTGGTGTAATTGTTGGTGTAGGGCTGCTTGCAGCCAGAAGACCCGTTTTAGGCTTGATAGACGGTTTTTCAAATCAATTAATTCCTACAGAATTTACTTTTGAAGAAACAGAATATTTGAAGGCATATTCAAAGACTATTTTAGATGGAGAGATAAACGATAGAGAACGCTCTCTGCTCGAAACTCTTGCCACAGCTTTTGGAATAGATGAAGAAAGAGTGTTACAACTCGAAGAAAAATTTGACAGTGAGCATGCCTGAAAGAGATGGCTCTGCGGACCAATATCAATCGGAACTCGAGGGATGATTAGTCGCTGTTATGCTTACCGGCTTGTGAAGAAATTTAGTTGTAAGCCCGAAATAAATCTGCGATTAGAAATTAATTCATTCCGCAATGAGAGTGCGAACGTCTGCAAGGACCAAGTCAAGCACCCAGTCATTATCTCCCCACCATACGCGCTGGAATCCGTCTTTGTCGACAAGGACGGTTCCTGTTGAATGGTTGACACTGTAGGCGTCAGGATGATGGCGGGCAGAAGTGTTGTTTGATGTTTCGTTTTCGGCGGGTGCCTCGATGAAAAGGCCAACCTCAAAGTTAAACCACACAGACATCATTGTTTGATACATTTCCGAATCTTCTTCGGTAGAGTTTGCCGTCAAGTGGGGCCATTCTGTCCCTCGGTACAACTTCCAATCACTCATGGTTTGTGCATCGTCTCTCCATGGGTCAACAGTAATGGTAATGAATTGAGTAAGGTTATGTTCTTCAGGAGTTAATTGATTATACATCCAGTGAAGGTTTGAGGTCACAATAGGGCAAATGTCAAGACAATTCGTGAATAAAAACGCAATGACGGTTACTTTTCCTTCCGTCTCTTCAGAATAATTCCACAGGCCCTCATCGCTTTCGAACAGTGTGAAATCATCTACTTTGACGATCGGTGCGATTAACTCGCCATGAAAATTGCTTTCAATTTCTTCAGCGCGCAAGCAACCACTGGTCAGTAAAAGAACGACAACAAATGCTGCGAAAATTCTCATTTCTTACACCCGCTAAATCAATTGGCCAAGATAAGCAATATCTGTTTCAAGTTGGACGATGTATAAACCTGTTGAAATACAAGAAGCATAGGTTAGTCCGTTATGATGTTCAACGGCCCACAAGAAGGGGACCCAGCCGAAATCATAGAAACTTGAGTCGAGGGGTGTGCCGTCTTCGCCGTGCGGTAAATACCAGCCAACAGTGGCTTCAAAATGAGTGGCAATACGATCGTCTGGATTTGTTGGGTCAACCAGTGTTTCAACGTCAATAACCCATAGGCCGGCGTGATAATGTGATATGTAGAGGCGCCCATCCCAACCGCCACCGCGACTTTGGTCTGTGGTTTCATTTGTTTCAAAGTAAGCGCTGTCGAGGTTGTGTGGAGAAAAGAGCAGCCATTCATCAGCGTTCGGATATTCTTCACAGTCTGCGCCGTAACAATGCTCGCTTGCCCAAGGAATTTCCCAATCCCTGATGAGTTTAGGCTGGAATTTTAATTGCCCGTCAATCATCGTGTAGTCTGTTGTGTCGATGAGATAGATGATGCCGGTGCCAACATTGGTTGACAAGACTTCAACGGCTGCAGTAACAAGGTGGACAGGTTCATTGGAATAGCCTACGTGGGAAAGGTCAACCATTGTTGGGAATGGTTCAGCATAATGGATGTAAGAGACGCGGCCGCCGTTTTCGTTTCCGTTTGTCCCGCTGTCTGGACTGCCGTCTTCATCAAGGTCAAGGAACTCCATCCACTGGCCAACTTCTTCGGCGCGCCAACGGCATTGTAGGGGGTTGCCCTGCCCTGTTTTGCAAAGTGTTGCATGAAGTGTATATTCTTCAGGAGAGTTCACTGGATGAGGGACGTCAGTAACATCTGCAATGCGAAGACCTGCCTCCCAATAGCTCCCATAGATGAATGTTCGACCATATCGTGGGTCGTTAGGATCTTCACCAGGCCAAAGTTGAACGGTCATGTCGTGAATGTAAATCCAGCCGCCATTGGTTGCTTCCCAAGCAACCTCATATTCTCCTACTTTGATAATCGTGTGCCCGGTACCGGCGCCAGGAACCCCTGGTAAATTTCGAGCCGCTGATCCTGCAAGGTTCATGTGGGCAATTGTAACACCACCACAAGCCTCACCTATGGCGTCGTTGCATCCCTCGTAATCTGGATTAGCGACAAAGATGTACCACTCGCCATCTATCATTTGTGTATAGATATTATGCGGACCGCTTGGGTGGTCAACATCATACCATGAATCGATATACACAGGATTAGTCTTGTCTGTAACATCGATTAAAGTGACAGACACTTGGATTGGGTCATTCCATTCGCCAACATTTGGGTCAGAGTTTCCAGGGTCGATAAGTTGGTTTTGCTGAACAATATACTCTCTACCGTTGTATTCGATATATTTGACGTCAAGAACTTGGGTGTTCGGGTCGTTGTATACTCCAGTAACGGTTGTATTGTTCGGATCGGTTACATCGACGATGTGCATGTCATTCCAGCCTGCCAAATAGGCGTAAGTACTCATTCCATCAGGGGTTGTGGCGACTTGGATTTCTGCATTTCCTGTCGTCGTTAAAGAGTTGTAGTCAAGTAATTCCATATTATCAGTACCCGCTACATGTTGAGAGGCATTAGAATGGTCATGGCCTTCTCCTTGGAACAAAGGATCTTCTAAATCTTGAATTAATATCACCTTTTCATCGGATGAAGATGAAATGCCAAAAGTGAGGATTGAGGCAGAACCGAGAAGAACGACAATGAAAATGCCGAGTCCCACTTCCTTGGCGCCCATGGTCTGTGCGATACACTCTTCCGTTTTGTCTTTATGTAAGGTTGTGAAGCGCAAAACATGTGGAGAAGGGGCCGGCCGGTCACACTTGCAGTTTTTTTGGCTGTTATCCTTCTTTCACCTTCGGTTTACGCCCACGAGCAAGAAATCCTGAATGTTATTCTTGTTGAAGACGAGGCTCGTCCGGGTAATGTTTCCGATTCAGCTTTTGTTGAAGGTAATGGCATAGTATTCCGGATGAGAGACAATACCGCAAACGCATCAATGCAGATACGAATTGACCTCAATCAAGACGGATTGTTCAATGGTTCGGAAGACAATGTCTCGGTATGGCTCACTCGTTCGTGTTCACTTGATGAGAACGGGTCTTTAGTCGATGAAAACTGTGCCGTCTCGCACCAAATCATCTTTGGAAATACCTCACAAGGAGTTTATGAGTATCAAATCGAACGTATGGTTGAAAACTCGACTTCTGAAGTTTGGAATTATTCAATTCAGGTTTGGCCCGACATTCATGAAGAACCTGGACAGCCAAGTATTGGGGATTGTTTTGGTGCTAATTGCGAAGAAGAGGGCGATGCTAATGCGGCCACAACAGATTCAGATCTAAGCCTCGAGTCGATGTTGTATGTTATCATGGCCCTCGCCACTCTTGGCATCATTCTACTCGTCATGAGTATTCGTAAAGAACGCTTAGAGAGATAAGAAAGGGTCGGTTTTGAGAAGCCTACCTATCCTTCAATCACTGGGCACCGTTCATCTTGATCGTCAATTACTACAATATTCGCCCACAAATAGGATGTGCGTACGGGTTTCTTGTCTTTGTATCTTGATAGCATCTGTGTTTGAAAAAGAACTTCAAACGTATAATGTTCATCGCGTTTCATTGTATCAGTATGATATTGTCATGGTACCTATATCAAACAATCGCCTTTAATTAATGGTTTTGTGGTTTATCTTACCGGTTAATGGAAAGAAATGTTAAGAAATCGTTTTTTAGCGGCAGATGCTTGTTCGGCGTGTCTGATACTTGAGGCGTTGGACTCTTTCACATTCATGCGTAGGTTTGAGAAGGGTATGGTTGGAGGGAGGTTCATGGTCGGCTCAAAGGGGTTGCAAGCATTCGTCCTTGTGACGGTGATGGTTTTGGCTCCCCTGTCTGGATGTTTTGGTGAAAACATGAGTAACCAAGTTAATTCTGAAAACGATGTCGTCATTACGCCTGAAACGCTCTCAGGTGGAGTATTTCAAGGAATGACGATCGCTGCTGAAAAGGACCTTTCAGCATTTATTCCATACCTCATACTTAACGAAGATTCGGGTTATGTTCAAAATTCAACCGTTGTTGATTTGAGAGCTGGAGATTCTGTACTGTTGAATGTGTTGGCTCCACCAAGGACGGATACCGCTGTTGTTTTGATTGGAGATTACGGGCGCGATTCGTGGCCTATTCGGTCAATCGATGAATCGTGGAAAACATGGTATGAGCGTGGCGGTCAACAATCGGATGAGAACAACGGAGTGGTGAGGGTGACTGGCGTTAACGGTTCGCTTGACACCATTGAAATCCTCAACGGTAGTGCAGACTCGGCAATTGCAATCACGCTACAAGTCAAGAGGCAAATGGCCGCGGCATACAGTGAAGCAGATGGTGGCCGTCATTCGATGGGGCTTGTCGATGGTCGAACAGTTTTCAATTACATCAACGTCATGTCTGATGAAACCCCTGATCCTTCGGACCTTGGCGACGGGGCTGTGGGATATTTAGATCGATGGGCGGGTCAAGGAAATGTAGCCTACGAAGACGCTGCACAATATCTCATTCAAACGCTCGAAGGCTTTGGTTTGGAAGTTATCACACAGAGATTCACCTATGATTCCTTGATGACTGGAGCTCAAAATCCTGAAGCATACAACATATGTGGATACCGATTTGGAGAAGTTGACCCAGATAAGTGGATGGTTTTCGGAGCGCACTTCGATATCGCACCGCCTGTAAATGGTGGAATGCTTGACCCGCACATCTTCGGTCGAACATACGGTACTCGCGTCGGAGCTTACGACAATACGGCTGGCACCAGCATGGTGCTCACTGTGGCTGAAGCAATGGCAGGATACAGTACTCGAAACACGATGGTGTTCTGTTTATGGTCTGGTGAAGAGGGTGGAAAGCGCGGTAGTGATTTCTGGACTGATTATTGGGTAAAAGAAGACAACCCGAATGTTGAGGTTACGAATTACGTGAATTTGGATATGGCTGGAGTAAATTGGCCAGGTGGTGGTGGCGCTCCTTGCGGCAACGGCCATGGAGGCGGGGCTGCAGGCTGTGACCCTGAACCAGAAGTCGACCCAGATGGCTATCCAAAAGATTCCGAGGTCTGGCCAATGCGAGTATACATCGGCCCGAGCCTCGACCACGATGTAATGAACCAGCCAGGCATGGTTGGGCTCGCTATGTGGATTGGTTCAGATGCTATTGGTGTTGAAGAACAAATGGCTCCACTGCTTGGAGAGGGTCACGATGCTGCTACTTGGAAGGTCGATGATTGGATGGCAAAAGATCGGCCTGAAATTATTGTTTATGAAGATACGACTGCACGTTCAGACCACGCAACATTCCAAGACAATTTAGGAACGGTTACCATGGGCTTTGGAGGCCTTGTTGACGGATATTGGTGTTATCACCAAACGTGTGACACCGTTGATGAAATGATCGATTGGATGGACACTACTGGCAAGGACTACGGGGATGAGCGATCTGGGACGAGTAACCTTGTCGATGCCCTTGACACCATTACTTGGTGGGCTACTTACTCATTCTTCCACCTTGATGAAACACCAGTTCGCAACGCTTACTTGTGATTCAAAAAGGAATGAAATGAAGTCAAAAGAAGCTTGCAATGGCTTGGAGTAGATTCATTGGCGACCAAACGCCTATGGGAATCGAAATGAGGAGTATTGCAAAAACAGAAATAGTCACATAGAACGCGTTTTCACTCCAGTCTTTGACCTTGTTTCCGTCTAAGGGCCCGAATGGGAGCATGTTAAACAACCCAAGGAAGAGGTTTGCGTATACCCAGATAACACCGGCATCAACAAGCATACGTCCCCAGTTTAGTTGAGATCCAACCAGGTATGCTGCATCGGTAGCAGCATCGAAAGCGCCTGTGACGCCGAGAATGACTCCCCACAGCGGAATACCGATCAGGAATAAACCGAAATTAACCAGAGGTCCAGCAATTGCGATATGGCCGTTTTGGCGGCGTGTAACAAGTCCTGCGACCATAACTGCTCCCGGGGCCATAAACAAAATTCCGATGAAAAAAGAAAGGAATATCCCGAATCTCAAACCGCCAGGGTCTGCGCGAAATTCAGCCCAGCAACCGTTCTTCTTTGCAACGATCTTATGCCCGATTTCATGCAAGAGAAATGCTGGGCCAACTGCTAAAAGTAAGACGGGCATTGAAAGGAAGAACTGAATAAACCATGCGGTAAAACCACCCGTTTTCGGGTCTATTCCCCATATGCCGCCTACCGCCATGAAACCGAGGGCGACGGTGAACGCTGCAGTGGCAAGCCGGAGGTGTTTTTTCTCTTCAGAACTAAAGTGCCAAATATTTCCCGTGTGCATTTGAGCGGGTTTTTGTTGGGCAAATCCCATCATTTGAGCAAACAGTGGATTCATGTTGGTACTTGCTCCGGTATCAAAATGAATGGTACCGTTCGAAGATTGTCGGGTATGCACACGATGGATTCTCGCTTTTTGATTTCGAAAAGGGTCATCATCGAGAATATCTGCTCGTGGGTCCCTCCCTGCCATGTATGTTGTTTCGGCTCGTATGATTTGAAGTCTCGCGTGCAAGGTTTCTTTTCGTACAGGAAAGAGGAGGGGGTGAAGCAGTGAGCTTGTAAGCGGGAATGTGTATGGGAAAAGATTCATTCGACGATGAAACTGATGTTTTATTCCTGTTCGACGTGGGTTTTACTGCCGAAAAAATTGCTCAACAAAAAAACATGACTCTTGAGCAAGTCGAGGCAATCATTTCACAGAGGGTGCGTAGCGTTCGAAAAAAGAAGCAAAAAAACGTTATTCAAGATGTTGCGAATCAGAATCCTTGGAAAGATGGAATCCCTGATCATGAAGTCGTGATGGAAGTCGTTAATTCACTCAGTACTGAAGATATAGATTTGGAAAGTTATGGGGCAAGGACGTTGCCGTCTAAAAAAATTGAACGGGCAGACCGCAGTGATCGTATTGGAGAAGATTTTCAACTCGCTGACCGAGTAGAAGCGGCTGTACAGGCAGGGGCTGACGAAAAGGCAGAAAAAGTCGTGTTCGATGAATTGCAGAAAAAACGCAGTGAATGGACTGATGTAATTAGTGAAGTTGATAATTTGTTAAAAGAGTCTGAAAAAACTGAAGATTAGTTTATTCTTTTACCTAATTTAATTAATAATTATGTTTTTCAAAAAACATATATGTGAAATTGGTTGTTTTTCTCACTCACAATCTTTCATGGATTGGTTGAGGATTTATTTGTGGAATCTGAAGTTCATAGGTGATTCTTTGTGTGCCTTTTCCTTTGGATTTTTTACCTGTGATTTTCATGTGACCAATTTCCGATAGTTCCCTCACGTGTGTACCAGCACAGGGGCAAAGATCGATATTATCGCCAATTTTCACAACCCGTAGTTGCTTTACTGATGCAGGTAAAAGATTCATATTTGTACGATCTGGTGGCATTTCTGCATTGACTTCTTCACGCGTCATTGTCGAATCTGTGACTTTGTGGTTTTCATCGATAAGTTGGTTTACGGTCTGAGATATCTGTTCAAGCATTTCTTCAGTAAATGAAATGGGGTTGAAATCTATTCGAGAGCGGTCATGATGTATCTGGTTACCAACAGTGCGAGCGCCATTAAACGTCTCATAGACAACGCCAGAGACGATGTGTTGAGCTGTATGCATCCTCATGTGAGCATGGCGTCTTTGCCAGTCAACAGAACCCTTCACCTCATCACCAACCTCGAGTTGGTGGTTTGTATCAAGGCTGTGGAGAATGCTTCCACGCCCCCGAACTTCATGGACGTTTAACAAGCCGTTCGGGCCTTCAAGCGTGCCAGTATCCCAATTTTGACCGCCCCCAAGTGGATAGAAGAGCGTTCGGTCAAGTGTGACTTTCTCTGCATCAACAGATGTTACTGTCGCACCAAAATTGGTGTAATATCCAGCCTCAATGCTGCGTAGATAGAGTTGTTCAGTGGCCATGGATGGGCCTGGGAGTTCCTGTTCAAGAGGTTTTCACGCTTTTGAAATATCAGTTACTAACGGGTCGATGAGTTCGCCACTCGCGTTCAGTACGAGCGAAGGTGTCTTCCAAGCGTAGTGAAGGGAGACGGTCGCTTCCCACAGTGCACGGAAAAAGCCGAGTTCGTGATACTGCCAGCCCTGTTCTTCAGCATATTCTTTGACCAATGGTGCTGCTTTTGGAAGGTTAAAATGAGAAAGGGTAGGAAGGAGGTGATGTTCAATTTGGTATTCGAGCCCGACGAAAAAGAAGGAGCCTATCGGACCCATTTTGATTCTTCGTGCTGTTTCAATTTGTAGACGCCAGTTTTGATCATACTCAGTAATGATTGGCCTACCTGCATGACCGACAATGAAGATAGCTGTTAGGCATGTTCCGACCAAGCCCCAAAGGAGAACATAAAATCCAAGTGTCACTTGCCATGACAGGCCAAGGAAAATAGGTAGAGCGAGCCACAAAATGAAGTGGGTGATAATCAGTGCTGTATCAAGCATCCAAATTTTTGTAAATCGCTTCTTCTTTTTTGATTTGAAGGGTTTCATAGCAATATATTTCAGGCCATCAAATCGCATGAGATGTCCAACAAGGAGGGAAATTGGCCAGAAAGTCCACCCTTGAAGGTGCCTTTGGAAGAATTGTCGAATTCGGCCACTTGTTTTGTATTCTTCTTGACTGAATGTAAATGGCCACGAGTGAATATCTGGATCAACGTGCACTACATTTGGATTACCGTGGTGTTTGACATTGTGCTTATCTCGCCAGTACTCCATTGAGAGTCCTGCGAAAAGTGGGAAGACAATGGCGGCCATCGATAAATTGCCTGCTCTCGAACGGCACGCGGAAGAGTGAACCCCTTCATGCCCCGTCATAGCAAGAGTGGTAGAGAAAAGAGCTGTTATTGGAATAAGCATCAAACCGAACTTCAATGGCAGGTAGATGTGGGCGCTGTAGAGTCCAAAAACAATGGCAAAAAGAAGAACAACTTTTGCCCATGATTTGCCTGTAGGTCGATCGAGAAGGTTTGCCTCTTTGAGTTGTTTACGCAGACTTGCGAGTGGATGTGCGGCCATTTTTTACCCTCCTGAAGATGTTGTCTTCAACCAAACGGCACAGGTGGGGGGTTTTAAGGTGGTGTGTCTGGCGACACCGAATTTCATTATTTTAAAACTTTTGAGATTTCCCAGCCTTGTTCAATCTGCGCATCTATACATCGTTTTTCTGCTTCAATGGGAAGAGTATTTTGAATGGTTTCTATCCACCCATGGTGGGGATTCCAATTTTCTTCCAGTTGCCAAATCTCTGTCAAACCTTCTGAACGAGGAAGAATGTAAGCATCTTCTGGAAGGTTTGTACAATCTTTGCTAAGAGCTGTGCCGCCATGCATTTCGACAAATTCGCCGAACTGAGGAACGAGTATATTCTTGGAATTTGGGAGCATGTGTTGTTTTGCACCTGGGGCTTGATAAGTCCATTGAATGTCATTCACAAGATGATGGCAGTCAAGTTGTCCATTGCTTTCCGGACCACCGCCTTGATATTCAATGGTAAATCCTTCAGAAGTTTCGAAACAGTTTGTAATTCGAGTTCGAGTAAAGATTTCAACTCCGCTATTCGCTGCGTGAACTGCAAGATGTTTCAATCCCCATTCTGAACGAAGCGTATAACCGTCATCGAATTGATGGAGTTTAAGAAATTCTAATTGATCTGGTGTCAGATATTTAGAAAGGTGTGTTTGATTTTTTAAGTGCCCTGGAGACTTTGATGGAAGACCAATTTCTGCATTGAGTTCAAAGATTTTAATATCGTACGCATCAACCAGTTCTAAAGCTGTAATTAGGTTGGTAAAGGTCCCGCCAATGAGGATGATTGACTTCATTCAATCACCTTTTGGTGACGTGATTTCAAGAGCAAAAACGGGACATGATGGGATGCAAATTTTACAGTGTGTGCAATTTTCTTCATCGACAACTGCCAAACGATCAACTAGGGTTAGAACGTTAACCGGGCACAGAGCAATACAAGCACCGCAGCCAAAACAACGATCATCATCGACAAGAAATTCTTGTCCTACCTGTCGTGGCATGGTTAGTCCACATAGCCCGAGTTCAAGTCTTCTTCCCTTGTGAGGAGAAGAAAAATACCATTCGAGTGGACATCTGACACACCCGAGTATATTTTTCAGCATGAAGATACGATATTGCTGAATTTTAATGTGAAGATAAATGATTACAGAAGAAACATATCGGTGTTGAATATGGTTGAAAACGAGAAAGGTTAGAACACCCCTTCATTTCCGATGGAGGAGTATTCAATGTTAGAAGTGAGTATGTCGAAGATAGGGATAGTAAGAAACGTGAGTATGCCCCGAAGATTATGGTCGCGACAAGCACTTAACTTAACCACTAAGAAACACATGAAAAAAACCAGCAACCCCTTCACAAATCTTCCATAGGAAATAGAGGGGTCTGTTCGAATAAAAGAATCAACTTCAATAGATACTGGGCTTAGCAATAAATTGTTCACATGGTATTCTATTCACCAGGCCGTACGAGTTCTTATCCAGAACAGCCCCCAACCAAAGGATATCGCTATCACTATCTTGGTGGTGGAAATGAAGTAGGAAACGTCGGAGTCGTGCTTGAGGATCACAAACAAACTCGATTACTCCTCGACTATGGATTAGCTCCTACAACACCACCCCGTTATCCATCTGAAGCACCTGTTGTTCGTGATGCAGTCATTACACACTCACACGTAGATCACCTTGGAATGGCACCATGGCTATGTGCAAATCATCGTACTCGTCTTCATGGCACAGCGCTGACTGCAGAGATATCCGAATTAATGTGGTATGATTGTCACAAGGTTAGTTCAATTGAAAAGTACCCATTAGCGTGGGATAAACGTGATATTGATACCGCTCTTGAATCTTGGAATATTCACAGATACAAAGAAGAATGGATGCATAATGATTGGAAACTTGAACTCCATCGCGCAGGGCATATTCCAGGGGCTGCAATGCTGAATATTGAAACACCTGAAAGAAAGATTCTCTTTTCCGGAGATTTTGACACCAGAGATTCCCCACTTACAAAGGGTGCTGAACCAATTAAAACTGACACCCTTTTCCTCGAAGGAACATACGGTGGAAGAGAACACCCGCCTTTACAAGAGGAAGAATTGAGATTCATCAACCACGTACAGAGAGTTGTAGATAGAGGCGGTAAAATTCTTATTCCAGCCTTTGCAAATGGGCGTACACAAGACATTGTCATGCGCCTACACAAACATCTCCCTCACCTTGACGTTCACGTTGACGGTATGGGGAAAAAAATAGCGAAAATGCAGATGAACCATCCTGAAATGATTCGCGACATTCATGCATTCAAAAACGCGTGGTCGTGGTGTCGACGTGTTTCAGGTAAATCCGACAGGAAGAAGGCACTGGATGCAGATGTCATTGTTTCAACATCTGGTATGATGCAAGGCGGTCCTGCGATCTGGTATCTTAATCGGTTGCGGCATGATACATCCAACGCAGTTCTCTTTACTGGGTATCAGGCTGAGAAAACAGGTGGGAGAAAACTCCAAACAGAAGGGAAAGTGAATATTTTTGGAAATGAAACGGAAATACCATTAGAATGGGAATCCTATTCCTTTTCAACACATGCTGGTCACAAGGAAATTGTAGATTTTGCAGCAGCATGCGACGCTGAAGAAGTCGTCATTTACCACACAGACCCAAACACAGCTCGACCACCTTTGGTCGAAACCCTCGAGAAAAACGGACATGTCGTTCACACTCCAGTGAATGGCATTTCCGAATACCTCGGTGAAGAATACAGCCGAAGTAATTGAATACAACCACAGCAAGCGGTGAACGATACGCATGGCGGCAAAAGCACCGAAAGGCTCTCGACCAAAAAAGAGAAAGCGAAAGATGCGCCTTTCTTTGAAACAAAAAAAGATGAACACCAAATCAGATTCGTACACAGATAATCTCGGTTGGTCTACAGACGTTGGCCGCACTCTTGGTGACGCACCAACTCAAGCAGCACCTGAAACCCTCAAAGTACAATGTGACATGTGCGGCTGTATGCTGAAGATTCCTAAACCCAAAAAGGCGCGATATACAGTAAGTTGCTCTTACCCAGGTTGCGACCACATCATGAAATTCGACTGAACCGATCGCTATGGACGCCGAAGTCCTTCTGTTATGCATCGGGCTTCTTCTAATTTCAGCTCTTTACTCAAGCGTTGGCCACGGTGGAGCTTCTGGTTATCTTGCCCTTCTTTCTCTCACTGCGTACAGTGAGATGAACAGTGCTTGGTTGAAACAGCACGTTTGGGTCCTCAACCTCATTGTAGCAGGCTTAGCCTTCTATCATTATTCGAAAGCAGGCCACCATTTGTTATCGAAATCACTGCCATTTATCATCGCCAGCATCCCTTTTGCGTTCTTTGGCGGTTTTTTACGAGTAGATGGCGCCCTATACGACACACTTCTCTCAATAACTCTCCTTTATGCAGCAATTCGTTTACTTACGGTAAATGATGGTAAAGAGTTGAATGTAGAAATAGAACCGAGCAAGAACCAAGCCTATGCTTTTGGAGCAAGCATTGGCTTTTTCAGTGGAATCATAGGGGTGGGTGGTGGGATTTTTCTTTCACCAATTCTCTTACTTAAAAAATGGGCAACTCCGAAATCAGCAGCAGCGACAGCTGCCCTTTTCATTTGGGTAAATTCTGCAGCTGGATTACTCGGCGCCACTGCATCAAATCAAATTGTGTTGGAATTTGACACGCTTCTTCCGTTTATTGTAGCAGTTCTTTTCGGTGGTTTCTTCGGTTCTCGTTACGGTTCACTTTATGCCCATCAAACAACAATACGAAATTTACTGATTGCAGTTCTTTTACTCGCTTCTGTTAAACGGATATCAGAACTTATTCTGTGATATTCATACCGAGAACCTCAAACACACCGAACCGATGGTGCAACCATGGCCGAGACTCCTTACTTCGTTTCATATCCTGAAGCGTTAAGCATTCTCCAATCCCACCCGCTTTCCCTTCATACCGAATTCACTTCTTTAGATGACTCATTTCACCGCATTCTTTCCCAAGATTTGGAATCAAAAGTAAACGATCCCCGTTTTGATAATTCTGCTATGGATGGTTTTGCCTTTCGCTATCAAGATTCAACGAATCCCCCAAATAAATTAGAAGTTCTTCAAACAATCCAAGCGGGCTCTATCACTCCCACTCAACCCTTAGTGGCAGGCCAAGCGGCGCGAATCATGACGGGCGCTCCAATGCCAGACGGGGCAGATGCAATCCTCCCAATCGAAATGTGCGAATTCGATCAAAGCAACTCAACTGTTATACTGCTTGAGGAAGGCAAAAAACACTTCATTCGAAAGCAGGGCGAAAATCTACGTAAAGACCATGTTGCACTTCAACAAGGCACCCTACTCACACCCTCATCCGTTGGGCTGTGCGCTACAATGGGGCATCCTGAAG
>DAMU01000052.1 GCA_002499705.1 Euryarchaeota archaeon UBA91 | reverse complement strand
GAAAAGAAATCGAGCGACCATTGCCCGCCTTCTCGCCCCACTCCTGAGTTTTTCACACCGCCAAAAGGTGTTCTTAAGTCCCGATGAAGCCACGTGTTTACCCATACAATACCAGAATCAATTTGTGATGAAAATCTCTCTCCTCGTTCAAGGTCAGATGTCCAAACAGAGCCTGCCAAACCATATTCTGAGAAATTCACCATCCGCAAAGCCTCTTGTTCTGATGTGAACGAGTGCAAAGTGACCATTGGGCCGAAAATCTCCTCAGTGGCACATCGTGAAGTGTACGGTAGATTATCGACAACGGTCGGACGCAAAAATGCTCCAATTCCTTCCGGTCCATTGTAGCCAGTCATTTCACGAGTCCCTCCCGCTAAGATAATGCCACCTTCTTGTTCTGCTAAGTGGATGTAAGATTCAACTTTGAGCAAATGTTCAGGTGATATGACCGTTCCCATTTCAGTTCCTTCATCCATTGGATTTCCAATTTTGATTGCACTGACCCTTTCAACAAAAAGGTGCTTGAACTGCTTGGAAATTTTCTCTTCGACAAATATCCGAGACCCGCATAGACATACTTGACCAGAGTTAGTAAAAGCGGCTCGAACTGCACCTTCTACGGCGCTTTGCAGGTCCGCATCGGCAAAAACGACGGTAGCATTTTTACCACCCAGTTCAAGAGACAATTTCTTGAACATTGGGGCAGCTGTCCGAGCGACAATGCGTCCTGTTTCAGTGCCGCCTGTAAACGATATTGCCTTGATGCCTGGATGCTCTAAAATGGCTTGGCCTACTTCTGGTCCAAGCCCGTGAATAAGGTTGAAAACTCCTTTTGGTAAACCGAGTTCAAGAACAGTTTCCGCCAAGAGATGAGCAGTGAGTGGAGTGATCTCACTTGGTTTGGCAACGATTGTATTTCCCATTAGAAGTGCCGGTGCTACTTTCCATGTCAGCAAGTATAACGGAAGATTCCATGGCGTAATGAGTCCAACAGTTCCTACGGGTGAGCGATGGACGACATTGAGTGCATCTTCCATTTGGAATGTTTGCTGGGTTTGTTGTCGCCCAAAATCTGCAAAAAATCTGAAATTACTGACTGAACGTGCTGCATCAACACGACGAGCCAATGAGATTGGCTTACCGGTGTCCATTGATTCTGTTTGTGCAATCTGTTCAGTCTTTTTCTCGAGTGCATCAGCAATTTTGTCGAGCCAGTCTGCACGTTGTTCAAGCGTAAGTTTTGACCACCCGTCCTGTGCGGAATGAGCAGCAGTTACGGCGCGTTCCACATCTTCGGCTTGTGAACGTGGAATTGTGGCCACAATTTTTTCTGTTGCTGGGTTCAAGTCATTCAGTGTCTTTCCACTTTTAGCGGAGAGGAAGGAACCATCGATGAAATTTCCAACCGTGTGCATATTCACACCTCGACATCATACAGCCAACGGTCTTGGTCTGGGTCCCACTCATCCCATGTAGGCAATTTTTCGAGTTTCGGCAAATACCGTTCAGGGACGATACCAGGAACGATGAATGCCTTTTGTCGATGCAATGGATACGGGTTTCGTAAATCGATTCCAAGAACACCCAACACTGCTCGGGCTACATACCACATCGCTTGGGAGTTCCAGCCGTGAGCAATCTTGACTACAATTCCAAGTCCCTTCGGATAATCCGGATGTTCAATGGCTAATCCCAGTAATCCATCTGCTCCCTCCTTAGCAATGACCTTGCCTCCTCCTGCTTTGAGAATGGTCGAATCCAGTCGATTGAATCCACCAACAAGGTCCGGATTTCTTATCATTGATTCCCAAATCCAGTCCTTGTCCTTATCACGGACTAAACCGGCGTAAATTTGTGCTAATTCTGCAACGGTATTGGATACGGTTGGAAGTCCACATCCATCTTTAGCAATTCGCAACGGCTTCCAATCCTCTCCAAGATAGGTTCGTATTTCCGCCATGTAGGCATCAAACACTTCGTGGGTAGGAAGCGTATATCCTGCTCGATTCCAGCCTTTTTTGCGGCAACCGTGAAGGATTGCAGCGTGCTCACCAGAGCACGTGTGAAACCATCTTCGAGGCCGGCGAACTTGTCTTCCAAATTGAATCAATGGGACATCCAATGGCGTTAACATAAGCGGCCATTCTTCCATAGAGAGAAGTGATTGTGCAGCAGCTACGTGTTCGGTATCTCCGTTGTGGGATGCAACAGCAATTGCTTTTTGTTCCCAAGAAGTATCTTCTAACTCTTTGGTAAAGGCTTTGAGCATGAACGGTTTCATCATAGAACGTCCGTAACACAAAACGTTTCCACCAAATGAATGGATGACCTCATCGCCATGGGACCAAGCAATAGCACCGTGAATAGTCGTCTCTGAAACCCCGTTGCGGCGATAATCCACTAAGGGTTCCCAAGCGACTTCACGGCCTGTTGGGATTCCTTCAACTTGCTCTCCCAATGGAGATTCAGGGTAGAGTGAACTCCCTGGTCGTCCCGGCTCAACAGCCGAAGGAGTGTCGTGTTCTATTGTCACTTTTTCACCTCTCCGCAAGTTGTTTTTCAACCAGTGGAACGACTTGCTCCATGTAGGCAGTCATATCCCTGCAGACTCGATTTGAGTCGTGATTAAAGAAATCAAACCAAGCCATAATCCGGTCTTGGGGGTGGAATCTTTCAAGAATTTGTTGCGCAACTTCTTCCACGTTTCCAATAAGAGCATTTTGAGCAGCGTTTTGTACTTTGGAAGGGTCAATTGTTCCTTCTAAAGCATTCCAATATGCACCAAGAGCTGCTTTAGCTTCAGCGTTTGCAGCAGCGCTTTGTTGTTCAGAGGTTAAATCCTGTTCCGCATTAAGGAATACAAAGGAAGTTCGAGGCATATCTCTCCTTTCCCAAATCCCGCCATCAGGGTGAAAGGATTCACGCATTCGCTCATGAGTTGCGTCAATGATTTCTGGTTTTGTGATTGATAAATTGAATACCTTGACAGGTAGAATCGTATTGAGGAATACTTGTGTTTTCGGATCGTGCGTTCCTGCTACCATCTCCAACAGTTCTCTGCGAAAGTTTTGAGGAATGATTTTCAAATCTTCAAAGACATACCGCTTTGGGATTTCAATTTCTTCGGGCGCTGCGTTCAATCCTTCAAATTCAATTGCAGCCTGCTGCACTTTTTCCCAATCTTCATCACTTCGAAAATTTTCGCGTCGTAGAATTGTTGAACGTGTCATGTCTGAATTGAGAATATCTCCTCGAAGCAGTCGTAGAAATATATCACCTGCTTCCATGAATATTTGACCTCGTAGTGCGGGCCAAGCCGCTTCTTCGATTGAATTACGCGGTGTGATTCCGTAAGGACGGGCCATAAATTCGAACCTTCCTGCAGAAAACCCAACATGGAGTTTACGATTCTCTTCTTGATTGAGTCCGTGCAATTGGAGCGTATTGGCAATTCTTTCCGCTTGAGCAATAGGGCCGCCAGATGCGAGAATCGATACAACTGCACTTCCAATTTCGATGTTTTTTGTTCGGCGGAAAGATTCCATAGCGAGTTGAGGGAAATCAGTACAAAGTCCAACTTCTCCTTGCCAGTGAGGGACAACAGGCTTTGAGTTCATTTTTTGAATTTCTGTCGATAAATGAGATTGAGCAATCCAACCCACTCCGAAACCAAGTTCGTCTGCACGCTCCAGTTGTTGAAAGTAATTTGCAAACATTTCTTGCTCGGTAGGTATCAAACCCGCAGAATCCGGGGTTTGACTTATTGAGAAGAATATGTCGTGCTCCATGGCCGTCAACAAACCTTCCAAACGAAACCACATCATAACGAGTGTGGCGATTTGAGATGGTCACTTCTCCGATTCACCAGCACCGGCGGAATTGAAGTTGGCTAAGTCTTCAATACGCTGTCGGACTGCTAAGGGTGTGGGGAGGCCCACATTCAAGAATGAATGTAAGCAGTCGGAGAGTTGTAACATCGCCGTTTCGTAATCCTCGGCTATTTCAGCCAGATCAGCAAGCCCCCAACGTGCAACAAGTTGTCCAGAGAGGTCCTCAAGTTCGACTGAGAGGTCGAGCGATTGTTCATACAGATCCTTTGAAGCAGCAAAGTTTCCAATTGTGGCTTGGGTGTGAGCAAGGTCGGCCATTGCTTCGATTTGAGCCTCCTCGTCTTTCATTTGCATAGCCAGTTCGATACGTCGTGTGCCGTGGACCAAAGCGTTGTCATAATCTTCCAATCTCTTTGAACAAGTTTCAAGCAGTGCAAGTCCGTAGGAAATGCCATTCAAATCTTCAATCTTTTCTCGAAGTCGAAGTGAACGGGATGCAAAGGTTTGAGCCTCTTCATATTCCTCTTGACTCAAATGCAGTAATGCAACATGGTGAGAGACTGCTGCTGCCAAAGCAGCACCTCCATCGATTAACTCTGAGTTTGCTCCTAATTCGGCAAAGGAATCTATTCCTTGCTCTTCATGCTTCATTTTTTCAAAGTCTGCCCATCCCCGTTCAAGGTCATCAGTTGCGTTCGTTTTGGCATGAAGAAGAAGACGCTCAGCAAGGTCCGTATCTTCAAGTTCCAAGGCCAATGGAGTCAGGCGAAGTGCCAAAGGTGTATTGATGTCATCCATTGCACCACCTTCAGTCAGCATGTCGAGAATTCGACGGGCCTGCTCAGGACTGACTTCGCTGCTCATGGCTGTGCGCACCCTCCACGCGTCAAGAACCTATGTGTTGGCTTTCAATGAAGTTAAACGTTGATAACCAGAACGGTCTACCACTTGCTATGGGTGACTACAGCGGTTATTTACAAGGTCTAAGCCTTGTCGCTATCCTTATTCTCGCTCCTATTGCTTTACAATCTATTCTTTCAGATGACTCAGACGTGGTATATGTCCTGGTTCCGGGAGAAGATGAGACTACAACGATTTACATCGAAAATAATACCACGACAGATGATGCTCGCGCGCCAGAACTCAACCGTTCAGAAGTTGCCCGTATTGCTACTTTCAACATCAAAGTATTCGGAGAAACGAAGATGGGTAAACCCGCTGTTGTCGACGCACTTGTTGATATCATACTCACCTATGATTTGGTGGCTGTCCAAGAAATTAAAGACATTGACCAAACGGTCCCCTATGATTTCCTCGACGCTATTAACGCCAAGTCAACTTCCCCTTGGGACATGCTCCTCAGTCCTCGAAGTGGTCTGCAAGAAGATGACCAATCTTCGCAAGAGCAATACGCATTTTACTACAACACCTCGGTATTTTTAGCCATGGGAAACGGCACTCTCCATAACGACAGCGCCGATG
>DAMU01000019.1 GCA_002499705.1 Euryarchaeota archaeon UBA91 | reverse complement strand
CCGCTATTCGGAGTACGAGGTATCAAAACGGACATATTTTTTCGTCATCCGACTGGTGCGATGATGTGAATCCTGATGTGAATCCGTATGGATTTGCTAAGGCGGAAGCGGAGCGGATAATGCGAGCATTTGTAGACAAGTGTGATGATCATTCAAAACCAAGACTTGTGACTATTCACCCCTCAATTGTTTTCGGGCCAGTCTTTCACAAGCGGCATACTCGGGGTTCGATGGCATACCTCAAACATTTCACAGGTCGGCTACCTTTTGTTCTCCATACGCATTTGAATTATGTCGATGTTCGGGACGTTGCAAAAGCCCACATTGCCGCAATTGATTCTGGCCCTGATGGTGCTCGCCATATTCTGCACAAGGAGGGGAAATGGATGAAAGACATAGGATCTCAGTTACGAAAGGTGTTGCCTGGTAAGAAATGGGCGATGTTCCGATTACCGTCTCTGCTCGCCGTTCTAATGGCGGCCTTTCACCCCAAACTCACAGTAAGACAAGTACGTTCATCTCTAGGGAGGAGTGTCGGATATAACGTCGGCGACATGGAAAATGAACTTGGAATACAACTGTATGCAAGCGATGATACTCTCTCCGATTCAATTTCCTCGCTCTTGGAATTAGGCCGCAAGGTATGAGTGGCAAGACACATTGGGACAATCATGCAGGCAGGCGAAGCATGGGGCCGTCGTTGGACTGAGAACTCGCTTCCAATGGCTCGGACTTACATGGAAGTTGCA
Source organism: Euryarchaeota archaeon UBA91 (assembly GCA_002499705.1). GTDB lineage: Archaea > Thermoplasmatota > Poseidoniia > Poseidoniales > Poseidoniaceae > MGIIa-L1. Next base: position 7,660 of record DAMU01000019.1, on the reverse strand, counting down.
TGCAGAAAAAAAAGCCTTGTTTGCCTTGCAGCAGACCGTTCAACTATGTCCGAACTGAATCAACTCATCGATGAGGTCGGGCCTTATCTTGCAGCGCTGAAAACACACGTCGACTTGGTAGATGATTGGACGCCAGAGGCTTGGGCTGCTTTTTGCTCAAAGGCCTCTGATGCAGATTTACTTATCTTTGAAGACAGAAAATTCGCAGACATTGGCGGCATAAGTCGCAAACAAATGTCGGGAATTTACGACATACGTTCGTGGGCAGACTTAGTTACCGCTCACCTGATTTCTGGGCCCGATATCGTAGACGGATTGCAAGCCGGATGGGCAGATGTTGGGCGAAATGGAGGGGTTCTTCTTTTGGCTCAAATGTCCAGTAGAGGGAACTTGCTTAACCCCAATTACACTGACCAAGTTGTAGCACTAGGAAAAGAGCACTCTGGTGTTTTTGGATTCATCGGAAACGGTTCAAGGCCCGCAGAATTGAAAGTTCTACGAGATTCAGTCGGCGATGGAAAACTGATTTGGACGCCGGGTGTCAATCTCAAAGTTGGCGATGGAGAGATGGGTCAACGATACGGCGATCCACGAGAAGCGATACTTGCTGGTTCAGATTGCATCATTGTAGGTTCCGGAATCCATAAAGCCGACCATCCCGCTCAACAAGCAAAAGCGTATGCTAAAGCATCGTGGGATGCATTCAGTGAACGTCACGAATAGAGTGGTATAATGTTGCGAGTTCTTCTCTGGTTTGTCGCTATCGGATTATCGGCAGTGCCGCTTTGGATTCTTTGGCGTGCAGGAAAAAAAGCTTCATCTCTTGACTTTCGAATTATGCAGAATGATTCAACCCTACTCGGAGAAGATGGCATCATCATCAATCAGATGACGGGCCTGCCTGCGGGTACAATCGTCACAGAGAACGCCAATGTCATGGTTATGCCAACTCAACGTCCTCAAGAAAACGGCGCTGCCCCTGAAGAATAGGCGTAGGCCAAATAGCCAATACCTGCAAGAATTCCAACGAGAAGAAGTTTGAAAATACGCCGTTTTGGTTTAGTCGCAGTCTCAGAAATCACTGGGGCTAATACGGCTGGTAGTGGTTCGAGAATGGCGCCTGGTAAAGGCAAGGCCGGCATCCCAGGAAGCGGAGGTAGTGGCATGAGTCCTTCATCGGCCACGGGCTTCACACGGTCTTCAGGATAAAGTTGGTCGAGGTCTTCAAGTCCCGGTGCCTCGGGGATTGGCCCGAGTATTCGCTCCCAGTGTTCTTCGACAACTGCTGATGAGATTGGCTTTTCAAGCCAAGCAACTGCACCAGCAGAATGGCTTGCATCTTCCGCTAATTGGGCAAGGCGACGAGATGCGATGAATACAATTCGGCTTTCACCGCCATGCTCCCTCATTTCCAAAGCGGCAATATGGCCGTCAAGGGTTGGAAGATCGAGTGCGATAACAACTAATTCTGGGTCAAGTCGGATGTACTCGTCGACCGCTTGGTCGCCATCTTCACAAATTTCGACATTAAATTCTCGAACTTTGAAGACTTCACGAAGTCGCATCAGCGACATCGGGTTGTTGTCCACAATGAGAACCGTTGGTGCGGTTTCTTCAGATGTCGGGGTGACATAAGCCATGTGAATCATCTCGCTGAAATCGCCATCACACATCAATTAACCGCACAAGAAAGGTCATTCTTCGCTGTCTTCACTCGTGCTGAGGTCTTCGACGGGTCCGCTCTGGGGGTTTTCGAACGCCTCGCGAATCGTTTCAGATTGTGCTGCATCGCTTTCTGCTTCTCGACGACGAGAGGGGGCTTTGAGAAATTGTAACTGCAGTTCACTTACGATTCCTTTCATCATTCTTTCTTCATGGTCGCTCAAATTTCCCTTAGTCTTCCCTTGCAACATGCGTAATAAGTCGATGGCTGCCTTGGCTTCACCCAAATTATACATCATGTTTCCTTCTTGGTCAGGTAACAGCCCCATGTGCAACAATGCAGAGCGCTGAAACATGTGGACTAACTGGAAAAACTGTTCTGTTTCTTCATCCTTGAACGTACCGGCCATGACACTGCGAGAGGTTCGGAGTCTATGTCCTCATCGCTTGAGATCAATCAAACATTTGTTCAAGCAACCAGTCCGGATCAAATTGCTTCAAATCATGATAGCCTTGGCCGACACCGGCGAAAACAATTGGGCGTCCGGTTGCAAATGCAATCGAAAGGCCGGCACCACCTTTAGCGTCGGTATCGATTTTTGTTAGAACTGCTCCATCGAATTTCATAATTTCTTGAAACATTCTTGCTTGTTCGACTGCGTCGTTACCTGCGAGAGAGTCGCCGACAAATAAGGTGAGGTGCGGGTCTGCAACTCGGCTTACTTTGTTCAGTTCGTTCATCAGATTGACTTTGTTTTGCATTCTACCTGCAGTATCAACCAAGACAACATCGATGTTTTTCGCTTTTGCAGATTCAATGGCATCACGTGCAATAGCTGCGGTATCTCCGCCTCGTTGACTTGAGATACAACGAATCCCAAGATTTTCACAGTGACTCTCCAATTGCTGAATTGCTCCTGCTCGGAATGTATCGCCTGCCGCCGCTACAACAGATATGCCTTGGTCAAGAAGACGTTGAGCGATCTTGGCAGCAGTCGTGGTTTTCCCTGTACCGTTTACGCCCACGAGCATGATGACCACCGGGGTGTCGCCCGCATCGATAAAGGATTGAACGCTCGCGTCGAAGTCCCAATATCCTGCGGCGAGAATGTTTCTAAGGGCACGCTTGAGGGCGGCTTCGAGGACTTTAGCTAAGTCCGCACCTCTACGTAAACGAGCGCCAACCAAATTTGTACGAAGTGCATCGATAACGGCGGTGACTGCGTCGCTGGAAATATCGGATTCAAGTAAGACCCACTCGAGTTCTTCGAGTAAGTTGTCAAGAACAGCGCCAGCTTTGATGACGCGCCCGCCTTCTGAAACGACACCTCCTCCAAGGTCAACGGCTACTTTGGTGCCGGCCTCGGTTTCAATTTCAGCCTTTTTTACAGACCCTTTCGGAGCATTGTGTACGCTGACCAATTGTCGACCAGTCGTCGTTCGCATCATCGAGAGGTCTACATTGGAGCCTTTCGGCCTCGCTACGTTAACAGCACCACGCTTCTTCATTTCCTTCTGTTTTTTTAGGAGACGTTTTTCGTCAGACCGTCGGGCTTTTTCGACGCGTTTTCTTTCCTTGCGAGAGAGTTCAATCGGCAAAGCGACCTCTTCCTCATCATCAAAATCATCCCATTCGTCATCCGCAACGGCTTCACTTTCCATAGCATCAAGTTCGTCAAGGTCTTCCCAGTCGTCTTCACTCGAAGAAGGAGATGTCTCGGGTTCATGCGCAATGGACTGAAGGGGTTGCTCTTCAGTTTGAAGAAGTGGAGGAGTCTGTGCTGCAGCATTCAAAGCTTCTTGGGCCTCTTGGGATTCTGCTTCGACTGAGAGTTCATCCGTATTAACTTCGGAAGCAACCTCAGTTACCCGTTTACGGAAGCGGTCGAAAAGTCCCATGCCATCCCTCAGTCATCTAATGTCAGTTCGTTACCAAACCGGCTGCCGCGCCTTTGCTGCCGACGGGGTGATTTCTCGTCAGGCTTCGATTGTGGCTTCGGCTCCACTGGTGCTGTTTCAATTGCTTCAGCAGACTGAGCCGGTTGCAGTTTTTCTGCTGCTGCATTGAATTCTTGGGCCAATTCAGTAATCTTTTCTTCCAACTGTCTTGACTGTTCAGTGAGCTCTTTATGGAGCATGACAATCCCTTGTTGACGTTCAGCTGTTAGAGAATGGGCTTCTGACCACGGTTTTTCTCCGAAAACCCCGCTCCCAATATCAACCATTGCGGTTCCTTCTGTCTCCCCTTCATGGACATAATTGAGTGTGACTCCAGAACCAATTGAAAGTCGGGCTCCAGCTCTACCTGTTGAAATTGATTTGATGAGTTGCTCAAGGATTGATGAGGTGATGTCATGCTCCTCAAGAATAGTTGAGACCTGTTCAACTCTTGCATGAAGCGTATCCAATTGTTGGCGATGCGCATCAATAGTGCGTGCCATTTTTTGCAATTCGCTTCGTTCCACCATGCGGCTCACGTAGTCCGAAGTGGTTGTCATTGAAGAAGCCCGCGAGGACTTACTCTTCTTCTTGAGGTGGAGAAATCGGGCCGCCAGCTGCTGCTATCTCTTCACGGAAATGGTCGGTGATACGTGGATCTGTGGAGATTCTCGGGTCGATTTCTTCGACCGATGCGATATCGATTGAACGGCGGTTTGCTTTATGTCGAGAGCCCATAATGGAATATGCTCTGTGTTCTGCATCGCCTGCGTCAGATGCTGGTAGGTCAATGGAAAATGCTTGGCGCATGCTGCCAAATGGGGCGATTCCTGTTATGCGATAGGCCTTCATCGAACTGGGCGACTCGCAAACCCGACTTAAACGCGCCGTCGCGCATTTTCTGTAGGAAAAGACCGCGAGATTGACAAAGTTTGACGATTCAACAGGATTCATGCGACCTGCGTTCATTGTCACGTTGTTGTTGCTGCTGCCTATTGCGCAAGGCCTTAGTCCCTCTTTTACCCCGGAGAATTTGAACGGGAACGAACGTGTTCTTGTCAAGGATGATGGGATTTGGTCTCAAGAAGAGTGGGACGCCCTTGCTGAGTTCGGTTACACGCCATTGAGAATGCTAAGCCCTGCGGAAGTGCTGACGTGGAAATCCCCTGATGCGGCAGAGTTAGCTGACTTTTCAGAAAAACCAGCTCCGCCCGTACAATACAAAGGAAATATGATACAGTTTGAGGAACATCAACATCTACGATTGGTGTTCGAGCCAAGACTCCCTGCTGATGCAGTCAATCATATCGTGTCGGTATTTACCTCTCTCGGGATAGAGATTCATTCAGATGTTGAACGGTATGGCTCGGTCCTTCCGCATGTTGAACTCGTAGAATGGCACGAAGATTTCTTCCCATTGTCGGTTCTTGATGGTCTGTTATGGGTTGAGCCGGTTTTGGAAACCACTGCTCGAAATGGACAGGTGAGTTCGTTACTGCAGCACGGTTACACCACTGGAAATCCGGCTTGGAATCTTGGAGTGAACGGGGATGGAATTGTTGTAGCTGTTGCTGATTCTGGACTCGACGCCGACCATGCTTGTTTTCGAAATTCTACCGCTGCAGGCGGAGTTGGTTCTGAAGGTGAAAGCATGAGTGACGGTGTTGGAGTCCCGGGGATGGAGCATCGCAAGGTTTTGCTGCTAAATCACTCGATTGACTCATCGGACACCCCTGGCCATTCTGATTACCGCCATGGAACGCATGTGGCAGGGACCTTGTCGTGCTATAACGTGTATGACATGCGAAATAGTTCAGTTCCAAGAAACGGATCTTCACTCGCCTATGCATCAAAACTCATCTTCCAAGATATTGTTTCGGATGAAGGTTGGGTGCCGCCCGATGTCGATGCGTTGCTCGTTGAAGCAGGATTAAACGGCGCTACAGTCCATTCAAATTCATGGGGGGACGCTACAACTGCATACACTGCACGGACGGGGGATTTTGATGCATGGGCTGCTGAGATGCCTTGGTCACTCTCGTTTATTGCTCCCGGAAATAATGGAGGCCAACTGCTTGAACCAGCTAATGGAAGAAACGTCGTTGCCGTTGGGGCTTCTGAAAAGTCGGAATCCTCAGAACGATGGAGTGCTTCTTCAGTTGGCCCTACTGAATTGGGAACGAACGGAATCTTTGCGCTGGCGGTAGGCACTTCGGTGCAATCTGCTCGCGCCGACGGTGTTGATGACTCTTACAATGATGCTCTGCGTTCCTCGAGTGGGACAAGTATGGCGACACCTGCTGCTGCAAGTGTAGCAGCACTTCTCCAACAGATGGTTGAACAGGGTTGGATATCGGGTAAGGAAAACAGAACGAGTGTTCCGTTAAGCAGCATGCGTCAAGAGTGGGTCAGCGATGACAAAAATTTGACGAATAATCTCACTCTCGCTGATGGTTTTTCACCTTCAGGCGCCTTACTTAGAACGCTGATGTCGCTTGCAGTTACGCCACTACCCCAAGATGTTCGAAACGGAGGAGCAGGTGGAAATGAATTGCAGAATACTTACGATGGTTGGGGGCAATTGAATCTCTCTGCACTGGTCGACTTTAACGCCATTGAGCAGAATTTACACACGGGCGATGTTTCTCCACTCGAGAATTTATGGGTTCATGATTCTTACCGCCTTGTAAGTCAAACGCCTCAGGCTTGGTTGCAACAAAGACAGGGGGGCCTTGAAGCACTTGAGAACCTCATTGAGGAGCCATGGAATGGTTCGGGTGCTGTAGGTCCATTTTTGAAAACTGGTGAGGTTTGGGTCGAACGTTTTGACCTCCATGAAGGAGATTTTAACGCCCGCTTAGCTTGGAATGCCGCTCCTGAGCCATATTTAGTCGATGATTTGCAACTCGTTGTTCGGCTTTCTGATGGACGGATTGCCCTTGCAAATACGTTTCAAAATGATGGATATTCAACGCTTTATGACCAGCAAATTGCTGACTTTTCGAATCATTCAGCGTTCCCGATGACGAATGAAACAACAGTTGCTGTTTCGTTGTCTGAGCAAGACCTTGATGGAGTTGAATGGATTGAAGTCGAAGTTCGTGCACGCTATGTCTCACCAGGTAATCAAAACAATTCAGTTGGTATTGACGGAAACCAAATTGGCTTTGCTTTGGCCGTAGAAGGTGTCCAACGGGACTCCTATTCATGGGAGGATGGCGACAGTGACGGAGTAGCGAACAGAGTCGATAAATGCCCGAACCAGAATGCCTTGGATTGGGACATCGACGAAGATGGGTGCATCGATGATTCTGATGGCGATCTTGTCGGCGACAACATCGATGATTGCCCTCAAGAAAACGCTACACTTTTCGATAAGGATTCTGACGGGTGCATCGATGATTCTGATGGCGATGGAATATACGATAATCTGGATGTTTGTTTTACGCCAGTTGTGAGTGTTTTTTGGCCCGTAGATTCACTTGGATGTAGGCCTGCCGATTCACTTCCAATCATCGATTTTACACTCTCTCCTGAGGACGGGGGCGAATGGTACGATGTCTTGCTTGTCGAGTGGAGTGCGGCTGACAGCGATGGTGATTTATTCGATACTGGGGCTGCTATTCACGTCTTAAATTCTTCAAGCTCTGGAGGATCGTATCCAATCGCATCGTGTCTGAAACAGAATGTAGCGAACGGGACTTTTTCATGCTCCTGGACAATTCCGAAAGATCTACCTGTCTGGGATATTAGCGGCCAAGAATTGCAAATTGAAATCCATGCACAGAGTAGAAATAATTCCCCAGAGGGTAAAAACGACATTGTATTGCTAAGAGACGATGCTGTATTTTTCAGTAATTGGAAAAATCCACTCCTCGGCGTAGATGAAACATTGCCTTCTACAACTGAGGGTGTCGCTTCTCAAAATCGGGCCTTCTTATGGGGTGTCCTTGGCATCCTTGCTGGGTTTATCTTGATGTATCAGCTCAGTTGGAATATTCGTGAAAAAAAGGACCAAGAAAAGGTCCGGCCGGCTTTTGAACACGAAGGTGTATGGGCA
>DAMU01000017.1 GCA_002499705.1 Euryarchaeota archaeon UBA91 | reverse complement strand
CGTTGGCTTTGGTTGCCATGTGAACTCGAGCAATCACGTGGCTGTGGTCGTGCGGCATCACTTGTTCAACAACGTCACCGGTGAAGACTTCTTTACCGTTGATGATGCATGGAATTTCCAGAATTTCACTTTCTTGACGTGCGATTTCTGCTTTGAGTGCAGCACGCTCTGGACTTCCAGGGAGATAGCCAAGTACTGGTTCGTTGATTGGGGTCGGTGGGCGAGGAACATTGTTCACCATGCTCCGATGCTAACGCACCCGCCACTTCAACATCACGCTACGTAGAGATGAGCGTGCTTTGCTCGAACTTTGCTTAATTTGGGGCCGACTACAGCCATGCAGTAACCTTGACCTGGGTTGCGTGCGTAGTAGTCATGATGGTATTCTTCAGCTAAGGTGAAGTGCTTGGCTTCTTCGATGGTTGTGACGATTGGACGGTCATAATACGCCTGCATTTTCTCGATTGTAATTTGAGCGACCAGTCTCTGTTGTTCAGAAGTTGGCATAATACAACTGCGGTATTGTGTACCAACATCGTTGCCTTGACGATTCAACTGGGTCGGGTCGTGAACGGTAAAGAAAACTTCCAAGATGGTCTCGAATGGAATTAAATCGGGGTTAAAAACAACTTCAACAATCTCTGCATGTCCCGTTGTTCCAGCGCAGACTGGTTCGTAACGTGGATTCGGGTCGTGCCCCCCAGCATAGGCAGGTAATGCCGATTCAACACCATACAATCCCTTGAAGGCTCCTTCTGTGCACCAAAAGCAACCGCCCCCGAGTAATGCTCGTTCCATGGGTGTGGGTTTGAGGTGAATGCTTTGAATCCTCGTATTCAACTTGGAAATGAAAGGATACAACATAAACATTCTTTCATAAGCAGGTTGAACCGGCCAGTGCCTAATGGAATCGTCTACCGACCCCCGAATTTTCGAAGGCCGAGCGTTCTACAAACTTGGTGAGTTTACTCACGATAATCGCAAGAAAGTACTGGTTCTTGGGATTTTGGCTTGTTTAGGCATGTCTTCACTTATGACAATGGGTCCAGATTGGTCTGAGGCTTGGGGAGAAGGAGATCTTGAATCGGTTGAAGCGTTGTCAATAATGGACGATGCTTTTTCAGTCGACGGCGCTAATTCTGAAAGTGGTCAAGGTTTTGTCTATCTCGTATTTCATGACAGTTTGAATGACTCGTCAGAGGTTTGGCAGCAAGAAGTGGTTGATGCCCTTTCTGTTTTTGCTGTCCTTGATGATGTTTCTATAGAATATTCATGGGATACTGAGGGCGATGAGCGCTCAGAATTCACCTTTGATACAGAAGACGGTTTTTGGGCTCAAAACCTTGTCGTGTTTAACATGTCAAGAAAAGATGCGAAATCATTGTATTCTGAGCATTGGGAATCGGTTGAAATCGATTCTGATTTTGAAGCGTGGAAAACCGATAAGACCGCTATTGAGTATACGTTCGACCATCGAATCGAAGAGGACTTAATCAAAGCAGAACTCGTTTCAGGTCCACTTTCTCTTATCATTCTTGCAATCGTTTTCGGAACGCTGATTGCAGCTCTCTTGCCGGTTGGTGTAGGTGTTCTCACGGTGTTGTCAGCAATGGGCGTCACTATTTGGTTGTCCAATGTTACCGATGTTACTCAGTATGCTGTCAACATTATTTCCCTCATCGGTATTGGCGTCTCCATTGACTACTCGCTGTTCCTTGTGAATCGATTCCGTGAAGAAATGGAACGCGATCCAGACGATATTCGGACTGCAACGGCTATGACGGTTGCCACTGCAGGTAAAGCGGTCTTCTTCAGTGGTGTAACAGTCGCTATTGGTTTGATGGGCATGCTTTTCTTTGCCAATACCAGTTTGCCGAGTCTTGGAATTGGAGGGACCTTAGCGGTCACTATTGCTATGATTTACTCGTTACTCGTTCTCCCTGCAGTTCTTTCACTGCTCGGTCCTCGAATCAACACTGGACGAAAACTTCCGTTTTCATTCAAGATTGATAACAATGGAGAAGATGGCGTTTGGTCGAGAATTGCAAAGACGGTAATGGACCGTCCATGGGCAGTGCTGATTCCAACGCTCATCCTGTTGCTGGGAGCAGGTCTTCCGTTTCTCCAAGCAGAGTTCTCGCTAGCGAATCGCGATGCTCTCCCGCCTGATGATGAATCGCGTATCGGCCTTGACCATATCGATACGCTTTGGCCGAAAAGTACGTCGAACGCTGCCTTGGTTGTTATCGACTTCGATGGAGAAGATCCGTTGAATGAATCGAATCTTCGACAGATGCATCGTTGGATGGTGACTCAAGTTGAAGATGAAAGAATCCTTGAGGCATTTGGATATGCTTTACCTCAGATTGGGATGAATGAATCCAGTGTTGTTCAATTTTGGTCAACACCCGCTGAGTATCTTACACCTGAACAAAACGCAACACGTGAATACCTTCGTGACCAATTCATTGCAGGTGATGTAACCTACGTAGTCTATGCAATCGACGGCCCAAGTACGAGCAAAGACAGTCATGAATTCGTTGCTGACCTACGTGAAGACCGAGATGATTTCACAAGTGTCCTACTCAAAGGTGATGATTCATCACTCAAGGTTGCGGGTTTTGCTGCTTACAGTCTTGACACGCTTTGGGCGATTCAGGATAACCTTCCTATCGCTTTAGCGTTCATTCTGATTGC
>DAMU01000021.1 GCA_002499705.1 Euryarchaeota archaeon UBA91 | reverse complement strand
TTCAAAAAGCAAATCACAAAGGCCGGTAGTGCGAAGGAGCTACGACATATTCAAACGGAAATTGAAGAGGCCGACGGCCGTAGATTATTGCCCCAGGGCGCTTTAGGTGACCTGCTCTCACTGATTGAATTACGAGCTGAAGACTTGGGCTTAACCGATTTCATTACGCAAGACTCTCTAATTGAAGCGGGCATAACTCGCGATGAATTGCTTGATGGTGTCGATGCACTGAATCAGGCTCGAGAAGACTTGGCTCATGCTCAGTTTGAATCAGAAACCTCCTCACGAGGTCGTGGTCCACCTGGTCTCTCACGTCCTGCTTCAATACCTAAGCAGGCTGCAACTGCAACCCTGAAAGGGGCAGGTAGAGGCGGCGGAGTCAAGCGTCCATCCTACCATCCAAAAGACCTCAATCGCGATGGTTCGGTTGATGAAGAGGATGAAGAAATATGGGCAAATATGTCGCAGAGTGAACGAGATGCAAAGCGGAATCAATCGGCAGGATCGCAAACCAATATTGCTGCGCAAGTTGTCGCCTTTTCGAAGTTGCCTCCAAATTTGAAATCTCGATGCCATTGTGGTAAAAAGAAGGCTTACGGTAAGTGCTGTTTCAAGACAGATATGTGCCCTTGTGGAAACGGTAAGAAATTCTACAAGTGCTGTGCTAAGGAACGCGGCTACTGAATCTGTTCGTTCTGAAGCCAAGTAGGGTTTGCTACAGTTCTTGAGGGTGGAGCCTTACGCCTTGTCATGGACGGGGTTCGAAAGACCGAATCAATTCCTCTGGCCGAAACGCCAATTCCTTCACATCAACCTCATCTTCCTATCGATTTGGTTCAATCTGCCTTGCAAAGTTTATCGGGCGTTACCGATGCTGTTTTTCGACCTTGGATCAGTGAGCGAATAACCCTCATTTGGCTTGAAAATGAATCCAAACGACTTGGAATGACCCGATTTGAAGAGGGTCCTAATGAATTGGCTCGCCGTCGTCGCTTACGTATTGATCCAGGAGAAGTCACTATAGGATTACATCCTGCTTTACTCGAAGATGAACGCCTTTACAATCATACCTTTGTTCATGAATTTCTTCATGCTGCTGGCCTAACTGCTCACTCTGCACAGCACGATGAGTTGACTCAATCGGTCGCCCCCTCGCCTTCTATGAAGGAGTCTTTACTTTTGCAAAGAATACGTGATTCGGTCTTGGGTGATTCACATATACAGCAATGGAAATGCAATCATTGCGGCTATGAATGGAAGCGAACGACAGTACGCCGCCCTACGCGATGTCACAAATGTGCAAGACCACTTTAGCACGCTTTCGATGGTTAACCTTCATCAAGTGTGAGCGCCGCCCTCGCGACAAGGACGTATAGTGTAGTTGGATATCACTTTGGCCTTCTAAGCCGAAAACCCGGGTTCGAATCCTGGTACGTCCGCCATCAATTTATTCAGAAAGTGATGTCTGATGTTTTTGCATCATCAATTTTCCGAACAATGGCGGTAAGAGCGCCAGCCAAAACATGCCGTAGTAACCTGCGGGGAGTTGTGGTGATTCATCGTGAACAGTCAATCGTTCATACGAAGTACTTGATTTGAGGTGGTGCGATGGGTGCAGTGGCAATTCCAAGAGCGTCCAGCGAGAGAGGCGTCGGCGACTTTCCCAGGCATGACTTGCATTGGGTCGCTCATTCATTGCACGCTGCAGGCCATGGTGTTGGATATAGTTGACAAATTCCAGTAAGTAGACGGCTACTGCAGCCTGTCCTACGAAGGCTACAAGATACGGCCATCCTGCGATACTGAGCCCAATCAAAAACAGGAGTTCAACGATGAACGAATTTCTTGTATCCTTTGGGCGCGCTTTGAATGCTCCTTTGACTTGCCGTGGTAACGTTTGCAGAACATGATAGTAAATCCCTCTGCCCCATGGAGAGGATGTTGGGTCCACTTCACGAGCCCAGTGTTTGTGATGGGTGTGGTTGTGTTCTGTGGTAAAATGAAGATAAAGTACGCAAAATAAAGACAATCGGGCGCAGATCCAACTAAACGACTTTGGTCGGCGATGACCTAATTCATGTGCAGCAACGATTCCAGATGCTCCATTCGAAAGTCCTGCTGAAAGGAAACCCATCGTCGTAAATACCGTCAAACCGTCGAGTGAAATCCGCCAAAAAAGGGCAATGAGTACGATTGGAACGCACCAAGCATGAAGATGAGCGATGATGTTGTGCGCTTTTCCTTCTTGTAATGGGTCAGTTGATGATGATTCACCAAGTATCAATTCAAGAAATGGATAGATTCCAAGAAGAAGAACCAACGTAGCGGCCATCCATGCTCCACCAAGCCAAAGTGACGCGAGCGTCACGGCAGGAGTAAGCAGCCCCCACAAGTGTGGAACCCATCTTGAGGTCATGAAATCGCCATTTAGCCGGACCATGTAAAGGCTGGCATTATTCGAGTAAAACCTGGCTTGTTGTTTGTTTGAATTTACAAAATGGAGTATTCTACTGTAAAATCTGTGCTTTTTTGAGTATTTGATTCAGTGGTTTAACCCGATGCTATCATATATGGATGGTTGGTGGCATGCTCGTTCACCATGAAGCGAGGCTCACGTGCTTGGAAAAAAACCGGTAACCAACGGTGGAAGTGGCGTAAGAAGAAGTTGCGCCGTCGAAAGCGTGCCCGAAAGCAAGCCAAGTCATGATTCATGGTGTATCTACACTTAGGGAGTATAGTATAGCTTGGTAGTATCGCGGGCTCCAGTTGCACGGGAATGACGACGAGTGGGTTTGCTGAAAGTTGATGACCAACTGGAGCGCCGACCTGTTGCA
>DAMU01000080.1 GCA_002499705.1 Euryarchaeota archaeon UBA91 | reverse complement strand
TGCACGGGAATGACGACGAGTGGGTTTGCTGAAAGTTGATGACCAACTGGAGCGCCGACCTGTTGCAATCCTGCAGACTGCCCATTTCGGTGGGCAGTTTCAGAAGAAATCCGCTGGGGGGGGTTCAAATCCCTCTGCTCCCACCTTCATTCACTCCATTTCGCAAGACGTTCTTTACAAGCAAGGCATATCTTCTTGAATTATGGCAATATCGACAACATGAGGGAAGTCCATGCGTCGTTTACTCGCTCTGTTTCTTTTTGCTATCATGATGGGCCCTATCACGGGTTCAATTGCCGCTGGCGATTTCGACGGCCGAGGTGAATGGTCGAGTGTATCCGATGAGGGTTTGCAGTGGATTCATTCTGGTCAAACCTTCGAAATTCCTGAACAAACGACTCCTGAATGGGTTGATGATGATACGCCATGGTGGGAGAGGACAAACCTTGACCAGAACAGAAATGGGATTCATGATGCCCTTGAATCCATGATTGATGTGACTGGGATTGGTTTGGTTTACCAAACACAGGTCACTCAAACTCATCTGGATGCGCTTGAAGAACTTGGCATTACTGGTGTTGACGTTATCGATGCAGTAAACGGCGTTCTTCTCGGTCAAATCAACACTACTCTTGCAACGACTCTTGCTGCCCTTGAAGATGTGGTCATGGTTGAGAAGTATGGTAACGTCATTTTTTACGGGGATGTTCAAACTCCTGCTGTCAAAGCCAGCAACTCCAGTTTCTATCCAGTTGGTGCTTGGGATCTTGGCGTCTCTGGTGCTGGCGTGAATATCGCTATGGTTGATACTGGAGTCGACAACGAACATCCTGGCCTCAGTGAAAAATTTGTAGCTGGTTTTGATGCAGTTTGTTACACTCCTTCAGACCCTATTTGTATCGCAGCAGGCGGTGGTCTAAGAGAAACAGATGGAACTTTCGATCCGGATGATGGTAACCAACACGGAACTGCCTGCATGGGTATGGCGGCTGCAACTGGAATCGATGCCAGTGGCGCACAGACTGAATTTTATGGCTCCGCACCCGATGCTGCCCTGGTCGATGTTCGAATTGGAACAGATGCAGGTGCTGGGCCGTTTGAAAATTATATTCTTGAACAAGAGTTCTATGAATCAGCAATGAACGGCATTCAATGGATTATCGACAATAAGGACACAGAATGGCAAGATGCAGACGGCACCAATTATGGTATTGATATTCTTTCACTTTCGTGGGGCATTACATCCCATGAAGGCGGCGGTTCAGATGGCGGCGACATGCACAGTGAAATCCTCAATGTGGCTATGGAAGCAGGAATTGTCGTCAGTGTTGCAGCTGGAAACGATGGCCCGAGCAATGAAGGGCTGTCCGGTATGGGTTCTTCCTCTCTTTCAGTCACGGTGGGTGCCACAGATGATTTGAATACCGTTAATCGTGAAGATGACACCATTGCAGGATATTCATCTCGTGGACCACGTGCAGATAATGGTGATGGCAATCCACTCAATGAACTCAAGCCTGAAATTTCAGCACCGGGCTCCAATATCATTCAAGCAGAGGGTTGCGTGACCAGTGGATTGTGCAACAACTTCCTCGGAGGCGATGCATCTGAGAACGGCTACACTGGCCGAGGTTCAGGAACTTCATACGCTACACCTGCAGTTTCAGGAATCATGGCGTTAATGCTTGAAGCCAACCCTGACCTTTCTCCAGCCGAGATTAAAGAAATCATCAAACTCACAGCAGAACGACGAGGCGAAGCAACACAACCTGATGTTGATCCGTTTTGGAACCGTGACTTTGGATGGGGTATGGCTGATGCATATGAGGCTACGAAAATGGCTTTCTTGCTTAAAGAACAGAATTTGACAGGCGCTGTCGACATCTTTACTCAAGTCCACATTGTCAATGCCTCCATGAATTCAAGCAGTGACTTGTATGTCATCGAAGGCATGGCATGGAGCCAAGCAAGCACAGTCAGTGCAGTGGAATATAGAATTGGAAACGGTGTTTGGAAGAGCGCTTCTTTTGATGAAACAAGCGGCGAACTTGCTGCTTTGCAACGCTTTACATGGACTGTAGCACTCGATCTTGATGCACTTGAGAAGGGCAACCAATCCATTGAAATCCGCGGCATGAATGATGCTGGCGTTCAATCACTGCCCATCTCGACTACAGTAATGGGCACGGGTGCTGGCATTTCTGGCGCCGATGAAGGATTTACACTTTCACTGACTATTGGTGGCATCGTGGTCCTGTTCATGCTTATAGCAACACTTCTCAACGCACGTGTTCAATCACCACTCAACCTCATACCGAATGATTCTGAAGCATCTATTGAAGCAGTGATTGAGGCAGATGCAGAGATGGCAGATGCTATTGACGCCATTCTTGTCGAACAGTCCCCCAAAGGGAAAAAGAGTGATTAGCGCTTTTCGAGTGCCTTGAATTGAAAAGGCATTCGTGCTTCGGTGATATTATGCGAACGTTCAGCGACAGGGCATTGAACATCCAGCCGACCGGTGTCCGCAAGATGTTTGATTTGGCAGGTGATGACGTCATTTCTTTCGGACTTGGCGAGCCTGATTTTCAACCACCACCTGTTGCCATTGAGGCATTTCACCAGGCAATGCTCGATGGCCGTAACAAGTACACGACTACAGCAGGTCTACCACTTCTGCGTCAGAAAATTGCAGATTCATGGTCCTCGTATCAATCCGGCCTTGATGAGAACAATGTTTGCATCACAATGTCGGGCACGAATGCATTACTCAATCTCTTTTTGACTCTTGTTAACCCCGGCGACAACGTATTGTTACCGGAACCTTACTTTCCATTGTATGGTCCAGATGTCTCCATTGCAGGGGGGGATGCTCGTTACTATTCATGCCTGTTTGAGAATCAATTCATCCCGCAAGTTGAGGATTTAGAAGCGCTCGTTGATGAAAATACCGTGGCTATATTGTACAATTTTCCGAGTAATCCCACCGGTGGCACACTTGAACATCATCAGCGCGATGAATTACTTGCTTTTGCGAAAAAGCATGACTTGTGGTTGATTTCAGATGAAGTCTATGACCGTATCGTGTTCGAAGATGAGCATGTTTCTTTCATGGGGACTGGCTATGAACGAGTGCTCCTTGTCAATTCTTTCTCGAAAACCTTCGCAATGACTGGTTGGAGAATGGGTTACATTCTCTCGACGAATATTGAAGCCATGCAACAGCTCATCAAGATGCAGTATTACATTACAGCATGTTCCAACGATGCAATGCAATATGCAATTCTTGCCGCTATGGAACACGCCAGTGATTATCCGGACATTCTTTCAGCAGAATTCAAACAGCGTTGCGATTTAATTGTCGAAAGGCTGAACGCTATGCCGGGAGTTGAATGTCACAAGCCCAAAGGAGCCATCTATGTATTCCCAAAGGTTGAGGTTCCAAATATGACTTCTGAAGAGGTCGCTATGGAACTACTGAAAGACGGGGTATTGTGCTCTCCTGGTTCAGCATTTGGCCCTTCAGGAGAAGGCCACCTTCGTTTCGCTTTCACCATCAGCCAAGAAGATATTTCACGAGGAATGGACAAGGTCGAAAAGACGCTTCGACGATTACAATCTTGAGCGAAGGTGAGTGAATGAGTTTTCTTGCAGCAGTTGGCTATTTTGTTCTTGGCGGCTCAATCGGTCACATCTTGCCTCGTTTCCCTACGCTTCTTATGTCAAGAACGAAAGGCTTCAACACGAATTTTCCTCAACACCCAGAGGCAATACCTCTCTCACCGTATTTGACTCAACGCGTGCTTCACATGCGGATGTTCTACTGGATGGGTCTCATCGTTGTCTTGTTCCCACTCGGTCTGGGGATTGCCTCGGTTCGCTGGGGGAATGCTGCGTTTGGATTCGGGTTATGGATTGCAAGTGGCTGGTATCTGTTGAACCGAATTCAATCTCTCATAGGCGGGCAAACACCTCCTTGGACCAAAGAAATGGCGATTGAGTTGCAAATGATTTCAAATCGTGAAGAATACGGCTCAAGTTGCTGCAATTGGTTTTCTCCATACTGGCAAGTCACGGGTGTTGTATGTGTGAATTGTGATTCTAAACTCTCCAACATGCCTCGTCCTGACCTTGGTCGCAAACGCAGTGATCGTAAACCACTCGGTTTCCTTCGCCTGTTGATGAGCGATGGCTATCCAATAGTGTCTATGCCTGATGAAGAAGAGTGATGGCAAAAACCAGACGCTGTAGAATCGGCATTTTGCCGTCCAAGTTGAGGGCAATCTTTGAGGTGGGTATGAATCAGCCACGTTCATGGGGCGGTATGCGCGACGCAAAACGTTGATTCCCCGTATATGGCTTACTATCGTCGCTTTTTGTCAAGTGTTCTTGACACCATTTGTCGCTTTTTCAATTACCTATTTGGTAGAATTTTCCACTTTTGGAAACGGTGGAACAATTCAGTTTGATAAAGAGATGATTCCATGGATTACAGCAGCGTCTCTAATGTATGGAATGATCGCACTTCTGTTAGCACTTCTCCTCGGTGGTTTTAGGCCAATGAGAGTCATTGAAAAAGGCGGCTGGATACGATTTTTAGGATTAAGCCGAGAGAAAGGTGATGCTGCATCCCGCCGTATGGCTCGGAAAAATTACGCAAATTCACCTCATGGGAGATTGACCGTACTCGCACATGAACGCTGGCTTGACGGGCACACTATTCTTTCTACGCACGGCGGATTAATTCTGTTAGCGGTTCCGTTTCAAGTCATGTTGGCTACCGTACCGTTGATGTTTGTCCTCATTATTCCGGATACGATAATGCATACGAATCGTCGTCTTGAACTTGCACTACTCGTCTACATTTTTGGACTACTCTCTGCGATTAAGATTTATCCAAAAGTTGCTGAAAAATACATCGGTATCGCCTCCTTTACTCGTAAATGGTTGATTTCGATGACCAAGCTTTCATGGCTTGCCCCAGTTCTTGTTTTATGGCTGCTTGGAAGAGTAGCAAGCGTTGCAGTTATTGGTTGGATGGGTCCTGACCTCAACCTCAGCATTAACTTGGAAAAGGAATTGTTTGAATCATCCCTGTCCATTGGAACAATTCCTGAAACCTCATTCCTCGATTTGCTTACTGCACTGGCAGTTATGCCTCTTGCAGCCTTTTCGACCATTGCAGTACTTGGTGCAGGATCTTCAGACCCCCCAGAATGGATGCACGACTATCGCCCTCCTACTGAAGAGAAAAAGCCGCCATCGGCCACTTCAAAAATCATTGGCAAAACCGCCGGTGTCGCTGTCTCAACAGCAACGACTGCTGCTGTTTTTGCGTCAAGCGCAATTGCCTCGAAAGCTACGGCTGCTGCACAGGTTGCAAGTGCGGCCATCTCTGGCTCTTCCGCAGTCGCACAAGCCCCAGGAGCGGTGCAGTCAATTGGCGATGGTATGTCGCAGATGGAACACGTTGGTGAGTTCTCAGATGTGCTGCCATCTGAAAGCGAAGATTTAGAGTTCCAAGGTATCGGTGATTTGTTTGACCAAACGGTTGACTCCGACGAGATTCTTCCGGATTCAGTCGATGAGATTTCTATTCCTGATTTCAAGCAACCGTCGATTAAAGGCTTGAGGAAATTCCGAGATTGAGGTATTTGTTTCCACTGACCCCTACGGGGTCATCAAAAGGCCATCTCTATATGCCACTTGAATGTCCGAGGTTCTGTTGGTCTTATGCGTCGCATCACTCCTTTGACTCTAGTCGCCCTTCTCTTGCTCCAAACCCTTACCATGGGTCTTGCCGCTCCAGCCAGTGCTGTTGAAGCACGTGGAGGCTCGAATGACGATTGGCTTGTCTCACAATTAACGATTGGAAATGCCAGTTCATCCGCTGAAGTTTGGACGCAATCGGATGGAACCACCGTCGATTATTTGTTTGAAGGAGATTCCATTGAAATTTCGATGGAAATCCAGCGCGGTGGAAGTTCATTCTCTGGAAAAACCTCAGCAGCCATGATTCAAATTATTCACCCAATTGGTTACGTGATGGAAACATTCAGTTGGACCTCTGGCGCCCTTATCGGTGGTCAAAAGGACTCTGACACGTTTGTCTGGACGCCAACAGCGGCTCATTCCATTCTCAACACCACTACAAATGATCTCTCTGGCGGTCTTATCATTCAAGCAATGGTTGACAAAGACTCAAACGGCGATGACCGAAATGAAAACGATATGTTGGAAAAGACGGTTCCTATTGCCATCATGAAGGATTCGTTTGATGGAACGACGATTCAGCCTTCAACATTCATGTCTGCACGCTATCCCGTTGATGGAGGAGATGCAACAGGTCAAGGCTCATGGGAAGATTTGGACGGTGGCGCTGTTGGTTCCAAACATTGGGGCAATGCTGCATCGGGTAACAATTATCCCTCGAACGCACACGACCGTTTGGTCCATTCCTTCTTTTCAACAAATGGCCAAAATTGCGGTTCAAATGCTCAACTCGACCCTGGAATGTCACAGGCTTATCAATTCTACATTTGCCGAAATGTATTCTACGCCTCGAACTACATTTCAACTCAAATTCATGTCCAAGCATGGGGAAGTGTAGCAGCAGGTGACAGTGTTTCTCTTGAAATGTGGAGAGGTTCTGGTTCACAAAACATCAACGAATCCATCGTTTACGATATCAGTGCTGGAAATCCAAGTCAAGCGCCAGACCAGTGGACTCGCATCAGTTGGGACCCACAAGTCACCTATCTTCAAAATCCATATGTTACCAACCAAAATGTGTTCCTCGGTGGTAACTCCTACACAATGGGATTGGTTCTACGCAGCGACAGCAGCGGTGCATCAGAAGGATTCCACATCGACGATTGGATTCAGTTTGGAATTCGTAAGGTTCAGGAATACACCTTGGATGTCTCTTGTGACGCTCCAGATAACGGCTATTCAGCACCACCAAGTGCAATCCTCTCCTTGTATTGCGTTGTAACAAATAATGGCTACTCGCCTGCTACAATCCGTTCGGATTCCAATATCTCGAATCTTTCGTGGATGAACCCTGCTAACCCAATGATTCGCCAAGATGCAGTTTACATGAGTGCTGCCGGCTACCCAACAATGGTCGGTGACCACGATACCAGTATTCTCATTCCTCCAATCCAAGGTGGCGATTCGATTGACCTCTGGGTCAACTTGAGTATCCCGCCAGGTGCTGATGTTCAGCAATTGACATGGCAACTGTGGCTCACTGATGCTTCGGGGCAAAACGCTGGTGAAAAGGCACGAGTTATTGCCCCGGTTGGTGTTACTGAACAATACGGTGTATCGCTCACTTCAACGGTAGGTTTGCAAGCAGGCTCAATGGGCCCTGGCGAATCTGGTT
>DAMU01000086.1 GCA_002499705.1 Euryarchaeota archaeon UBA91 | reverse complement strand
CCAAGGTATGCTGACTTGATGCCACATTTTTTGTGCAGACGTGCTTGCTTTCGCCGTGATTTCAGCAACAGCGCCCGCAGGCCACTTCATTGCAGTTGCAGGTAAAAGGAGACGTACATCTGCATCATTGAGTAAATCTTCAGCATCTTTGGTTAAATCTAGACTTGCCAAACTGACTTCCCAGCGCTGAGAAGTTGCACGAATCAGTTGAAGCAGTTCGCGCTCAGCCCCTCCCAGTGATGCGAATGAACCTCGAACAATGAGGACGCGCTTAGCGGCGCCCGCTTTGCCTTTGGTTTCAGCCATTGACCCGTACAGCCGGCGACTCCCCTTCAAATCCTCCCTCAATGGGTTGTTTTGAGGCACGATTTCACCATCCGAACGCGCGACCGATTCAAAAAGGGACGAGCCTACGGCAAGCCATGAGCGGAAAGACAGCTATGGTCACAGGAATCACCGGTCAAGACGGGTCCTACCTTGCAGAACTGTTGTTGGATAAGGGTTACACCGTCTATGGATTGGTTCGAAGAGTCTCTCAACCAACCTCCGGAAGAAGCCTGATTAATCACTTGATGAGCAATGATAATTTCAAACTGGTCAATGGTGACCTGGCAGATCAAAACTCCATTGATAATGCGGTTTCACAAGCACAACCGGATGAGTTTTACAACCTTGGCGCTATGTCCTTCGTTCCAGAATCTTGGCGATCACCTATGATGACCGCTGACATCACTGGCTTAGGCGCACTTCGATGCCTCGAAGCCATTCGTAAGCATGCACCGAATTGCCGCTTTTATCAAGCAGGCTCATCCGAGCAATACGGTAAAGTTCGAGACGTTCCTCAAACTGAAATGACGCCATTCCACCCACGCTCTCCGTATGGATGTGCCAAAGTATTCGCATTTGAGATCACTCGAAACTATCGAGAATCGTATGACATGTTTGCCTGCACAGGCATTCTCTTCAACCACGAAAGTCCACGTCGTGGACTGGAGTTCGTTACACGAAAGGTGACCATGACTGCGGCTCGAATCGCTCATGGATTCGATGAATGTCTTTGGATCGGAAATGTAGATGCAAAGCGAGATTGGGGATTTGCCGGAGACTATGTAGAGATGCAGTGGCGCATGCTTCAGCAAGACCAACCCGGTGATTATGTTGTAGCGACAGGCCGAACACACAGTGTTCGTGACATGATTACACTCGGATTCTCTCATGTTGGAATGAACTTGACGTGGTCAGGAGATGGTGTTGATACGATTGCTACTGACCAGAATGGAAATGTTCGAGTTCGTACCAATCCGAAATTCTTCCGCCCCGCAGAAGTGGATTTGCTGATTGGCGACCCTGCTCTTGCTGAGAAAGAACTTGGATGGGTTCCAGGAACTTCGTTTGAGGAACTTGTTCAAATGATGGTTGACTCGGATATGGCACTGGTCCAAGAAGCGGTTAACGGTGGCTATGCGCCTCCAATTCCACCAGAGTGAGGTGAAGCCTAAACATGGCCCAAGGCCCTCTTCTCTATTCTTTTCGTCGGTGTCCGTATGCCATGCGTGCACGCATGTCCATCGTCCGTGAAAATTTCCAAGTGGAATTAAGAGAGGTTGTCTTAAGAGACCGACCAGCTCACATGATGGAAATTTCTCCGAAAGGAACAGTTCCGGTTTTACTCTTCGAAGATGGAACACTGATTGAGGAAAGCCTCGAGATTATGCAACACGTTTTGGATTGGACTCTTTCAGAAGAAGAGAGTCATTGGATTGCAAGAAACGATGATGAGTTCAAATATCATCTTGACCGCTACAAGTATCCAAATCGATATGAAGGGGTAGATGAAATTGAACAACGCACTGCAGCCTCATCCTATCTCATGGATTTGGATACCCGTCTTGCATCCCACCCTCCAATCAGTGAAGCACTGAGTGATGGATTGTTTCCATTTGTGCGACAATTTGCAAATCATAACCGAGAATGGTTCGATGCACAAGATTGGGGCAACGTGTTGACTTGGCTTCATGAGAATCTTGATAGCGAGGCGTTCAAAATCTGCATGAAGAAATACAAACAATGGACTGAAGGCGATGATGCCATATTTTTCCCGTTAATTTGAGCATTCTTTTCTCCAGATGAATTCACTCACTTCGCCGAACAATCGCAGCAAGAAGTGCTACGAGAATCCCACTCAATGCACCAGGTGCGGGAAGGCTTTCAGTTACCGTCAAACCCTCTTCTTCCTCTTCCTCTGCCATTTCAGCAACATTCACTCTCACACTATCTGAATACGACTGTGAATCATCCGACCAAGTGAACAGTACTTCGACGACTACGTTGCATGCCGTAGATATTTGATCTGCAGCCACTTCAAAGGAAATTTCAGAAACAAGAGTCGCACCAGTAGCCATTGTTTGGTCAGTGATTTTTGGGGATTTTTCTGTAAAGGTGAGCAGTGGGCAGTTGCTCGAAACCGTAACCCTTGAGGCTTGCTCTGCAACATTTCCAGAATTTGAAAGACTCACTTCGAGTGTCGAGGTTTGACCGGCTTGAATTGTATTGCTAGGTCCTTTCAAATCAACTTCTAGATAATGGATAGAAGGAACCTCAATATCGATTGTTGATGAGTCACTATCTCCAGGTACACTAACGGGAAGTCCTTGTCGAGATGTCACTGTGCCAACGACTTCAAATTCACCGGTAGAACCTGCGGTGTGTTCAAACGGGTCTATTTCACTAAGCATGACCATAATTTCTTGACTTGAACTTCCCTGAATTGTCAAACTCTCTGGTGCGATAATGGTCGCTTCAAAAGGAGCAGTATATTCGAACTCAATGGTGATACTGATGAAATTCTCATTCACGATGAACAGTGGTATATTCAATCGTCCATTGTCCTTCACAACAAGAACTTCAGTTTCGCCGTCAGCATCGCCGGCCTCAATTGACCAGCGACTGTGAGTTGGAGAATGGTCTGCATATGCCATCGGAGCTGCGACCACGACCAGTAAGATGAGCATCACCACATAGCTCTGAACACATCTCATGACATTTCCAACTGAAGGCGATTCTTAGAAGCATCGCCGAACTTATCTGTGATAATGCATGAGTGTGCAGTCATCTTTCAGTTCGAACCGGAGCTGATTGAAAGAACTCAGTCCATGCTTGCTGGCATTGAAGAGTGATGCAGGTTAATTCGCAACGTTCCGTTTGAATCAACAATGTATCCAAATGTAAATTCAACCTTTACTTCATCACCGTTTGGAGGAGTGAAAAAATAATTGCCCATTGTTATTGCAGTTGATCCGCTGATGATAACATCCTCATTCTCAAACCGTACATTTGTCCAACTTTTTATTGCGAATCCTTTGTCTTCTGAAAATGCGCTGTTACCGCCAATAAAGTAGGACAATGCACCTTCAAAGGTCGGACGAAATTGTTCTCTTGCAGCGAAAGTTGGCTTGAACAATACGGGCCCAATGTCGTAGGAATACAGCGATTCAACATGAGTTTGTGCTCTTTGGACGTAATCTGCTCCAGCATCATGCGCTGCAGCTATCTCAACGATACCTTGGCCCCATGCTTGTTGGGCTTTTTCTACATCTGCGACTGTCAACATGGTTACACCATCTTAGAAGGATGGTTCAATCGGCGCTTTATGAACAAAAGGGTCACGATGAATGCTCTGAGTCTGCTTAATCGCAGCAACTCTTCTCAAGGCTGTCTTGGGCACAGAAGCAAGTCTTTGCTGGAATGATGTCAGCACGTGAACTGCGTTCGTTGAACAAGGCAGTGACTTGAGCGAGTTCTTCAGGTGCATCACCACGAGCTTCAAGACAGAGTTTGAGACCGAGAAGTCCCCACATGTTGTCTTTCCAGAGCTTGATGTCTGCACGGTAAACAGCTTCAGCCTCTTCGTATTCTCCTTGCTCATGAAGCAATGCTCCAAGGATGTGGCGAACCGGTTGCATTTGGCCCCATGGTTCGTTGTAAGCAAGGTTGAGAGAGAGATCAACACCACGGCGTAGGTGATCAAAGGCAGCGGTAAAGTCAGATGCTTCTCCACGAGCCTTTGCTTGGAATTGCTTTCGGTATTCAATTTCACCAGCGAGAACAGCAGCGTTGACCAATAAGATACAAGGCCCTTCGCTTGGGTCTTGATACATTAGATTGTTGTGCAATACTCGGCCTGCAAGTGCTGGATTAGTGAGTGCTTCTTCGAACAGAACTTGTTCTGCTTCAGCCTCAGCAACCATTCCCTTTGATGCAAATGCGACACCACGTGCGTAATGTTGTGTAGCGATGGTTGCAGGGAATACTTCTTTGTCAGAATACATTGGTTCAGCGATGATTTCATCCCACTTTCCGAATCGAATCATGACGTGCCATGGCATGGTGACGTATGATTCAAGGAAAATAGCGCCCATTGGAATGATACCAGCAAGCATGAATTGAACTCCAGAGTTCTCATCACCGGCAGGAAGTGTGTCAACTGCTTTGCGGGCATATTTGAGAGCAGTTTCGTATTGTCCTTCGAACATTGCGCACCAAACAACGAAGTGGTGGTTGTGCATTCGATAGAACTTGTAAAACTGGGATTCATTACCAGTGATTTCGACATAGCGGTCGTCAGCTTCTACAGCAGCAATGTTACAGTCGATGGCTTCTTTCCATTGCCCGACCCAAGCATCAATGTGAGATGGCATGTGGACAAGGTGACCCAATCCTGGCATGAGTGTGCGGAGCACATCAGCAGCAGGCAAGGCTCTTTCAGGGAATGGAGATAATTCCAGAGCGTGGCAATAAAGGTGGCAAAGAGCAGGGTGAACTTTTGCTTCTTCACTCGCCTCAAAAGCATCTTCCATAACCTTGACCAGTAACAATGTGTTCTCGTCGGCAGGAGTGATTTCACCAGTGGTTGTATTCTTGTCCCAAAGTTGCCATGCTTTTAGATTCATGAGTGCTTCAACATAAACTGCAGTCACATCAAGATTACCAGCGTATTTTTCGTAGAGAGGAGCCATTGCTTCGGCAAATGCTACGTTCAATTCTGGGCTGTTCCCCATGTTGAGGACTGAAGGGTCTGCTGCATCACGAGCCTCAGCAGAGTGTCGCTTCGAGAGTGCATCAATGAGGTCTTGTTCAAGTTCAGTGCAGCCTTCTTTGAGCGTGAGTGCTGTTTGGATATAATCGTGGCCGGATCCGAGTCCAGGGCTCCAGTTATAGTTTGAAGATACACAGTATGCAATACCCCAGTAAGCCATAGCGCAGGTAGGGTCGAGTTCAGCACATTGGCTGAAACAAGCAATTGCTTCTTCATGGTTGTAGTTGAGCATGTGTCCAAAGGCTTTGACATACATTTTACGTGCTTCATCATTGGCGCATGTAATGTTTGAGGCAAAGAAGTAATTCGACGCGACGCCGTAGTCATAATCAGTAGGTGCAAGGTCCATAACCCCATTTTAGGGCGATACCATTTAACTTCAACGCATTGTAATTATATAGGTTGGATGATTATATTTTTTTACGGTTTCAGTCATTTAGATTACGGAATCAAGAATAATGGAGTTCTTCTCGACTTGACGCATAAAGGGATTCCCTTAGAAACAAACGCCGAGGTGGGTTAACACATGTCGAGGAGGCTTTCATCGCCACAAGAACGCCTCCTTCGCCTCCTTGGGATGTATTCTCAAACGCTTGAAAAAGCTTGGGACGTGACTCGTGAAATCTCTCTTCCTGGGCTCAGCGAATCTCTTGGAGTTGTACGTTCCGCACTCAATGCACCGTTGAATTCCCTTGAAACTGAGGGTTTGATATTCAAGCGAATGGCACACGTTGTAGGCGGTGGTTCTCGTCGCAGAAATGTATACCATCTTACCAAAGAAGGGCGGATTCTTTTCGATTCACTGGGTGAAGAAACGCTGAAACCTCGCAAGAGCAGTTCAAGTGGCTCAGTTCTCGGCGACATCCCTCAAATCGGCGAAGTTTTTGGACGCTCTGAACTTATTCAATCAGCTCTTTCCTTGACTGAAGAGCATCACAGTTTCATCTTGAGTGGTCTACCCGGTATTGGAAAAACAACGGTAGGCGTCGCTCTAGCTAACCATCTAACTTCAGAGGGCAGAACACTTCGTTGGGCAACTGCGGATGAGTTTTCCGATTTTGAAGCATTGTGTTCTGCGATGGCTCTTCCAGAAACCCGGCCATCAGATTTTGATGCATTATGTGATTATCTTGCTGACCAGTGCAGAGGAGAACTCTTTGTTTTTGACGATGTACATCTCATTTCACAACGCCACCTTTCACGCTTCCATGCATTCTGCAAACAAATCGAAGAAGCGCAAGGACCAAAGTTCATTTTCATAGGTAGAGAGCCACTTGTCTCCTTCGAACATGTCGAACGCCTCTCAATTCCACCTTTGGATATTCCCGATGCTGTAAAATTACTCGGAGAGTTCCAAAACGAAGAAGAGCGTGAGCACATTGTTGAACGTTTAGGAGGACATCCTTTAGCCATACAACTGTATCATAAAGAAACGACTTTGCCCGAGGCAAATTCAGACATTCAATCGTATGTTGAGGATGTTGTGTTATCGACATTGGATGATTCAACCCGTTCAGGATTGGATCATCTTGTTCTTCTTCCTCGGCCTATTGAAGCGAGCAAAGCATACGATGACGAGGTGGTTGGTACCCTGGATGAATCAGCGTTTTTGCGTTGGACTACGGGAATGCAAAAAATGGAATTGCAACACCTGATACGAAATGTTCGTCGTTCAACCATGAGCAGTGAAGTAAAACTGAAACTCCATAGAGAAGCAGTCAAACATTGGGAATCTTGTGCTCAGACACTTGATGATCAAATCATCCTGCTTTACCATCGTATTGGCGCTGAATCCGACGAACTTGAGGTGTATTGCAACTCTGCCTTTGACACTCTTGCATCAACACATAGTAATGCACTTTCCATTCTCCTTGAACAAGCGATAGACGTCTCTCAAGCGCCTTCTCATCTCCATTATCTAGCAGCGAAAATTGCCTTGCAACGATGTGAACCCGCCCATGCGCACAACCACCTTTCTTCGATTGAAGACGAAGGCTCGTTGAATGAGATTTCCATGAGTCTTGCATATCTCGAAGGACGAATTGATGACGCCGATTCAGCAATTAATACAGGGTTAACTCTTGGTACTCAACAGCAAAAAAATCAGTTGGCGATTTCGGCAGCATCTCGCCGGCTTGATGACCGAAGAGAGATTTCGCTCAGCAAAGAAAATATTGCGCAAATCAAACATTACCTTAGCCATGTCGTTCTTCCAGATGACCCAATTCAACGAACGGTTACGGTTGTAGCGCTCACCATGGTCCAACACGCATTAGCGTTGACTCAATCTAACTTTGTCAAGGCAGAAACTCTACGCAAAACTCTTGTTTCAATAGGAGGAGTTGATGACGCCATTGTTTTAGCACTCGAAGCCAAAGCCGCATTGCGCAAAGCAAGAGAAAACAATTCATTTTCCTCTGAAGCAATCAAAATTACTCGCAGAGCTATTGAGCAACAGAACAGCATTCTACATCGTGATTCGTTACGTTTAACCCTCGTAGAAGCATTACTGGAGCATGATGAAGAGCAAGCGAATGCTGAATTCCTTTTCGTATCCAAGCCGAATGAATCGGAGAAAAGTAGTCTTCATCACCGACTCGATGCACGATGGTGGATGTGCACATCACAACTGAATCCATCGCTACGTCAAGCGGCTCTAAAAGAAGCGATAACAAAATATCGAGCAGCGGGATGTCCACGAGTCGCAAATACGATTGAAGCAAAACTCCACGCTCTGCTCTAAGGCCTTTCAACGCATACCAATATCAGGCGTCTATCTTGTGAATGTGTCGAATCACAGATGAGACTCCGTCTCACATTTCATAGAACCCTTCAAATGCTCTTTCACTCAGCAGAAGGTATGGACCTTCAAAACCGTTCTTCATATGGGATTTGGATTGTTCTTTTTTTACTCATTGCAACCCCTTTTACCGGTATTTCTTCCTCACTGTATGACGAAGATGAATCAGAACATGATTTTGCAGAATCAGCGACTCCAGAGTTCGTAAACGCACGTGCTCAAACGACTTGGACAGGTTCAGTAACGGTGACATCAACGTATACTGTTTCAGTCTTTGATGAATTAATTATTTCACCATGCACGCAAGTGGAAATGGGTTCGGGCGCTCGGATTTATGTTGAGGGTCGTTTGACCGTTGAAGGCACTGTTGCTTGTCCAGTGACGCTTACTTCCTTGACAGGATCTGACCACGAAGGAATTCAATTCAACAGCAGTTCAAACAACCGCGGCTCACTTCTCAACAACTTGACCATCGAAGATTCAATCTATGGGCTTACAATGTATGGAGCAAATCCAATCATCCACAATCTTACTCTTCTCAATCCGGACCGAGTTGGCATTGACATGTTCAGCAATTCTGCCCCACAAATCTTCGATTTAGTCATCAATCAAGCCGGCAGAGTGCTTCCATTCCAAGGAGATTGGCGATATGGGTTGGGCCTATCCATCGGTTCGGGTTCAACTCCAATTGTTGACGGTGCTCTATTCACTGACCATCTTACCCGTGCCATCAATATCTGGGGTGGTTCAGGCGGCGTTCTTCGTAATCTGGTGATGAGTAATGTCAGCGGTTCAAGTTGGGCTATTTCTGCTGGAGTTTGGATTGAAGACAGCCAACCACTTTTGATAAATCTCAGTGTTGATCGCTCTGATCATGGGATTGTTGTTCGCCACATCGATGATGGCGGTTATACTCGGGCCGTTTTCAGAGATTGTACCGTGAGTAATTCGATGTACAGGGGCGTATATGTCGATAAGGAAAATCACTCCAATTACACCAATTATGAAACTGCAGACTTCACCAACTTAACCGTTACAGGAACGGGTAGTATTGGCGCTAAAACCGCTAACATTGCATATGCTGCAATCGATGTCAATTCCACAGGTGCTTGGTTCGAGAACACGGTGATTGAAAATTCAACCTCGACTGGTGTCCGTTTGTATTATGCTGATGCTTCAACGACGTTTAGAAATCTCACCATCCGTGATTCGGGCGACCCGGGAGAAGGACCTCACAAAGCAGGGCTTGCAATAACTTGGATTTTCGCATCCGCTCCGGTTTTTGACGGGCTTGAGATTTCGGGTTCAGTAGGTCCAGGAATACATTCATACAAGGCCGAATGGGAAGCAAATGACGTGTATTTACACAATAATTCTGAAGATGGAATGTACCTTGATTACTCTTCGGTTAGGATTACAAATTCGACGCTAGAAAACAACAGTCATTCTGGTGCTCATTTACTGGATAACATTGACACATATCTTGAAAACCTCACAGTCCAGTATAACGGTTTCAGTGGAAATACTGATGAAGAAAAAGCCGGGATATATTTTGACCGTTCAAAGACGGTTTCTCATCCACAGTTGGATGTTATCTGCTCCAGTTGCGATGTTACCAACTCGGCAGGTTCTGGAATACTCATTCAAGATTCAGCAGACTTGTGGTTAAGCGATATTTTGCTTGCTGACAACGGTGCCAATTTCACGCCTCTACGTGCTGATAATTCCGGTTTGAATCTCGGTCAACAGGGTGGAGTCATCAACATTGATGGAATTGAGATTCATACTGAACGAGGAACTGGAACTGACATACCTGCTGTCGAGATTATTCAAGCAGCTGCCTCGATTCATTCTCTCATGATGCATGGTAATCATTCCGGAATAGAATGGGATGGACAAAATCATAACAATTATCCTTCCGAATTGAGTAATACCACGTTCAGCGGAACAGAGTGTCTCCAACTGTCGAACCATCTTGATTTGTCAGGAATTGGGAACACAGTATCGGCAGAATGCACGGGAACCATCCAACTTGTGAACAGTCAAGTGAACTGGTCAGGATTCACCGATTTAGGATTGACACCGACTATCCTTCAACTTGATTCAAATTCAGATTTACATCTTCACCAACCCGCTAACTTTGACTTCACCCAATCCTCTCCAACCATCGCATCCGGTGCAACCATCGATGTTGCCTACGACATCAATGTCTGGGTCATTAACAACAACAGCAACGGAATTCCAGGTGCGAATGTCGGCGCTTCTTTCTCCCAATTTGAATCAAATGTTCAAGACTCTACCGATGAACTTGGATATCGTCCACTCCCCGATTTTATTGGTCAGCGTTGGACCAATACAGGCGCTTCAAGTTTCACATCTGTAACCGTTTCATGCGGCTATGACAGCGTTTCCAATTCAACCACTGTAACGTTAGACCAAGACCGTTTTGTTCAATGCATACTTCCTCTCGAGAATCAACCTCCGTTCCTGATGTGGTCAACACCAGAAGCCAGCTCCGTTTATCCATCACAAGGAGGGGTAGTGTTCAATGCTTCAGATTCATGGGACTTAGATGATGACCCATTGACCTTTTCTTGGGACAGCAGTCTTGATGGAGACATTCTCTCATCTTGCACCGGAACCTGGCAGTCTGTCAACGGCCCTGAGAACGGTTTTGCCTTTACTGCGAATGGTCAAGATGCCTATTCATGCTCATTGTCAGATGGAATTCACGACATTACACTGGTCGTGTGTGACGATAAAGGAAATTGTGTTACTGAAACTCGAACCATTGAATTGGTGAATCAGCCACCTACAATTGTCTTTGATGTTACACCTGCAATGACGCCGTGGTCTGAACTTGTCATTCCTCGAACCCAAAATGTTCTCTTCAACCTCACTGGAACTTTTGATCCAGAAGGCGATACGCTATCGTGTTGGATTAAACGCTCGTATCAACAGGGGCAGGGGCAACCTTGGCTATCAGCGGAATGTCCTACGGAGATTTGGATGAACCTTTCAATGGCTGAAACAGTACCTTCTACTTTTGACTTAGAAATCTACGCCTCTGATGGCATTAACCACCCAGCATCTGTATACATAATTCCAGTAGAATTGTACAATGAAGTTCCAGAACCTGTTTTCACATTAACTCGACTTGGAAATGCCAGTGAAGATGAAGTTACACTTGACGGTACTGCTACCATCGACCCCGAAGGTGACACCCTCGAAATCGAATACTGGTCGAGCCTTGACGGGCAACTGTCATGGAATGATACCGAGGCAGGTAAAGTTTGGAC
>DAMU01000054.1 GCA_002499705.1 Euryarchaeota archaeon UBA91 | reverse complement strand
ATCAATGCCATAGCCTTGAAAGCAAACTGTGTGCCTTCGCTGGTTTCAGCGACCTTTTCCTTTGCTTCTCCAGCCCAGATTTCATACATGATGTAGAACCAAGCGAGCATACCGACAGCGAAGAGAGGCCATGTTAGGCCGTCATCCATTTGTCCGGATTCAGCCAAGAATCCGCTGATGAGCATAACAAGAGATGCGCCCAAGAGTCTCCAGAAGAGAGCTGCTGTTGCGACACCGACAGCTGCAAGAATCAAGTAGAATTCAGAAACTTGCAATGGAACGGTAATCAACCAATCGATGTAACGTAGGACGAGAGGGCTTTCACCGGTGTTGACCCAGTGTTCTCTCATGTAGGTGTAGTGGTACCATGCAACACCAGTTACCAATGCGGCAACGGTCATGGATGTCTTCCACTTGGCAGAAACGTTTTGCCTTTCCATGATGAAAAAGACAGTTGATGCAAGCATCATTGCGGTCGCAAGCCAGAAGGAGACAGCAACCATATCGGTGACGTCAATGTCGCCACCTTCAGCTGCTGCAGTTCCTAGAGTTAGCAACGACAAAGTTCCGATTAAAAGCAGGCTGGATGTTCTTTTGAGATTAGATTTAAACATATTCCTCGTTTGCGGGCTAGACTTCACACTTATAAATCCATGTAATTAACCGTGTAAAAAAACGATGAAATTAACCACTAATCAATTCTCCGCCTTACCTGTTTGAACGGCCCACATTCGCGCATATATTCCCCTCATTTCCAGCAACTCTTCATGCGCCCCATCCTCAACGATTGAACCCTGGTCAAGGACTAAAATCCTGTCAGCATTTCTAACCGTAGATAATCGATGCGCTATAATGACTGCAGTTCTGTCTTTGGAGATTTTATTTATTGAGCGTTGCAGAGCCGCTTCTGTTTCATTATCAACTGCCGACGTTGCCTCATCAAGAATAAGTAAAGGGGCATTTTTGAGAACTGCCCTTGCGATTGCAAGGCGCTGTCGTTGACCACCGGAAAGTCTGTGGCCCCCCTCTCCAATCATAGTACTCCATTGCTCAGGTAACTCTTCAACAAAGTCCGAAACTTCAGCTAGTCCAGCCGCTTCATGAACGGCTTCATCACTTGCTTCCGGATTTCCGTAGCGTATATTTTCAAGAATACTTGTTGGGAAGAGCGTGATGTGCTGATCCACCAGTGCCATGGACGAGCGTAACCGCTCAAGCCGCCATTCCTTCAATGGGACTCCAACCCATTGTACGGTGCCACCGGTAGGTTCCGCAAATCGCAAAAGCAATCGAATCAACGTCGTCTTTCCAGCCCCCGTAGAACCGACCACGCCAACAGTCTCTCCAGAACGTAATTCCAAATTCAACTTTGAGAATACAGGCTCTCGCCCTGGGTATGAGAAATCCAGGTCAGAGAAGATGATTGGTGAAGATTCGATTTCTGATAGTTTAGGTTCAAAATCTCCTTGTTCGACTTCTGTTGGGGACATGAGCACATCCAGAACCCGTGTTGAAGAAGCCATTGCTCTCTGATACAAATCAAACGTTTCTCCAAGACGAGTTAGCGGCCATAAGAGGCGCTGAGTCATGAAGACTAAGACCGAGTATGCACCGACTGCTAAAGTATTTTCAAGCGTCATCCAACCTCCGAGTAAAAGTGTGGCAGTAAATCCGCACAAAATAGCCATTCGGATAAGAGGAGTAAATGCCGCTGAAAGCCGAATTGCATCTCGGTTTGCTTCGCGATATTCGTTGCTAAGCGCCTCAACTCGCTTCATTTCTCTCTCTTCAGCGGTAAACGATTGAATGGTTGACATCCCGGACAAATCATTTTCGAGTAAGGCGTTCATGGCGCCGGCTGATTTTCTCACTTCTGCATAGCGAGGCTCAAGGCTACGCTGGTATCGAAATGACCCCCATACGATTACTGGAATGGGCAAGACAGCAAACAAGGCGACTTTCCACGAGATGAGTAGAAAAACCCCACCGACTACGAGAACGGTCGTACTCACTTGCAGCAAATCGTTGGCGCCCTTATCCAAAAAACGTTCAAGTTGATTGATGTCATCATTAAGGATGGCTAAAATATCCCCTTTTTGCCGTTCATCAAACCATCCCATCCCTTGTTTTTGGACATGATTGAATGTATCAAGCCGCAATTCATGCTGAACGGTTTGTGCCAGGTTCCTCCACAAAACCCCGTAAAAATACTCGAATAATGATTCAAGGCCCCATATCGCAAAAGTAAGTACCGAGATGAATATCAATTGGTGCCAGGGGTCAATGAGTCCGAATGATGCGAGAAATGAATCCTCTTTCAATACAACTACATCAACGGCCAGACCAATCAATAACGGCGGGGCCAAATCCCAAATCTTGTTGGTAATAGAGCAGGCGGATGCAAGTCGTAACGTGCTTCGATGTGAACTCATGTAGGTTAGCAGGCGTTTGAAAGGACCAACATCCGACATATCTCTACCACTGTGAGGAAGTATGAGAACCCTATGTTTGTACATTTCGAACCACTTGCGGGCGCAACGCCTATGCTGTGTCCATGAAACGGAGACATGGGGATGACATGCGAAGGACCGACTCTACTACATTGGAATATGTTACCTCAAGCAGCCAAAACACTCGCCATATCACGCTCATCGATCCGGCAAAACAAGACCCGAATACTGCTGCAAACAGGGCCATGGTGGCGGTTGAATGTGGAAGCAGCATGATTTTTGTCGGTGGTTCAACAGACACCCCTGATGAAATTGTGCATGCAACTTGTAAGGCTATTCAAGAAGCGTTTGAACTGAGAGCTTTCGCCTCTAGTCAAGATCCCAGCTCCGAAGAGGAACAGTGGCACATCCCTGTCGTACTGTTTCCTGGGGGTGCCCACGCCCTCTCTCCGGCCGCTGACGCCATCACATTCATGATGTTGATGAATTCCTCAATCCGCCGGTTTTTAGTTGGAGAGCAAATTCGTGGAGCGCCCTATCTTGAAAAGTTCGGAGTGGAGGCACTCCCCACCGGATATCTTGTGTGTGCGCCAGGTGGACGTGTCGGTGAAGTCGGGCAGGCTGAATTGATTCAACCCGATCAAACTGAACAAGTTTATTCATACGCACTCACTGCCAGAATGTTTGGATTCAAAATTCTCTATCTTGAAGCAGGCAGCGGTGCAGAAAGTCAGGTTCATCCAGGATTGATTGAAGCTGCTCGCTCTGTTGACAACCTCACTTTACTTGTTGGAGGCGGCATTCGCACTCCTGAGCAGGCGGTTTTAGCATCTCAAGCCGGAGCGGACTGGGTTGTTACGGGCACACTCACTGAAGATGCTGCTGATTTAGAGGAACTTCGAACCCGTATTTCCAGTATCGTGAACGCTTTGGAAGGTTAAGCAGTAAGCCCCTTACTTGCTTTTTTTGCTTTTCGCTCTTGAATGAATCGAAGAGCGTAAACAAGTCCTATTGCGATAAGGACTACCGCAATCAACGGGGCAAGAACAGCGAGTATTGTAATGAGAATTGCCAGGACTGCTTCAAAGATTGAAAATACGGGGTTTGCCAAACCACCTGTCGTACCTGTCGAAAGTGCACGGACGGCAACAGTTCCGGTTTGAACCGTCCCTGCAACTCCTCCACCAGCGACAATAGACATACTCCATTGAACCGCTGGTCCGAAATCATCCAACATCGACCCCATCATCAGTATGCCAGCAACCGTTGCAGCAGGTGTGGCGACCATGTCGAGTAAATTGTCAACCCAGGGAATAAGATATCCTCCAACTTCTATAATGACTGCAGCAGTAAGAACTGCAAAGATAACCCAACCATCCAAGAGGGTAAATTGCCCGACCGGGATCAATTCCAGATTAATCGCACCACTCAAAATCATAGGTGGTAGAAAAACTCGGAAACCACTGGCCGCAGCCAGCCCTAAACCTATTGAAAGAGCAAGAATTGAATCTGCGAGAGCGAACTCACTCATCTCAATCTTCGTCCTCAAAGACAACTGGGTCGCCCGAGCCGCCTGGAGACGGAGGCCTTGCCTCGTCGACATCAACACCTTGTTGGATTTCGCTTTCACTTACATCAAGTTCAACTCGTCCGCCTTCTGCTAAGGTGGCCATGTCTTCAGTATCTGGTGTTGATAGAGTGCGTTCCACATCCGGAGCATTACTGTATGCATCTCGTTTTGCTTCTCGCGCATCATGGGTCCTCACCAGCGAAAGAGAATCTGCGAAGACACGCCCAACAACTTCACGTGTCCGCTCACCGCGTCGAACAGAATCAAGTTCATGCACCATTGTTTCACGCTGACCTTCAATCTCACGGAGCTCAGCAGTTCTATCTTGTAGCGCTGATTCCATATCTGTAAGTGTGAGCGTGATTTGTTGAATTCGCTCATCACGCTCAAAGACATCATTGTGTAGCCGGCGTTCACGTCGTCGCAGCGAGTCATATTCCCTGTTGCGCTCTAACAAACGACGCTTGAGCTCATCAATTTGTTCGACCAAGTAGTCGTGTTCAGCAGATACAGAGCGAGGCCCTTGCATAACACGTTCGAGTTGTTCCTCTAATTCCCCAAGCCGCCCATCTCTGGCGTCGAGTAAACCGCGCAAGCGATCGGCAATATCACGAAGTCGCTGACGTTCTTCTTCAAGCGCCTTATTTGCGGCTTGCTCCGCATCGTTTTGAGCCAATGCAGTGTCGAGTTGGGATTTCAAACTCCTCACTTCTTCAGCGGTTACTGAGGTCAAACCAGCATCTGCTGCTCGTTCAAGTGCTTCAACCATTTGACCAATACGCCCTTCCATCTCGCCAATAACCTCGTCTTGTTGTGTTGTTAAAGTCCGTAATTGGTCGACTTCGGTTGCCATGGACTCTCTTTCTTCATGCGAGAGAGAAGATTGTTGAGACGCCAACTCTTCGCGAACATCCCCTAACACCCTCTCAAGATGAACGACTTTTGCTTCACTTTCTTGCAAAGCTGCATCCGTTTCTGCGAGTCGGGCAACTTCTGGCGCCACCATGTCTTCTCGTTCTGCTAAATCCAACTCCAAAACTCGAAGTCTTTGCTTTACGGAGACCATTTCTTCATTGCGTGCCGCAAGCTCATTCCATGCGATGAGGACTTCTTCGACCAATTGGTCGACAGGATAGCCTTTGAGCATCCCCTCGAGAGCAGCTCGTTCATCACCGGTAGCGCCACGGATTCGGTTAATGCCTGTCGTTCCGGTCGAGTCGATTGTCATACAAGCGGCTATCGCCGCCCAACTGCACTTGAACTTTCGCCATCAAAACAAGCCTAAGATGGCTGGTTTTCTACCCTTTTACTTCAAGCCACAATCAGTTGATTGCAGTAAACATGTCGTCTGGCATTTCGCCAGCGAGCTGAAGTGCGCCTGTAGCAACGGCGTTAATCGGCTCATCAACACACCAAACATTGACATCACCAATGTCTGATATTTCATCAGCCATACGTGCAGCAATTCCTTCAATGAGAGAGCCTCCGCCAGAGAGGATGATGTTGTTTCGTAGAATAGGTTGGTATTCAGGGTCTGCGCCAGCAACAATTCGCTTGATTGCATTTCCGATTTTAGGAATAATCATTTCACAGGACTGATTGACAAGGTCGCCAATATCAACAACTTGCTTCTTTCCTTCAACGGAAAGTTCGACCATGGCTTCACGGTCATCGCCGCCGACATAGGAGACTTCTTCCTTCCACTTGCGAACCATGTCTTTTGTGACTTGAGCGCCGGTGTATTTCTTACGAATAAGTTCCATGAGTTCATTGTCCAACCAGTCGCCTGCTTCTTCAATGGTGACTTGGTCTTCATCTGTAGGGAATGTTCCGTAGATTCGAGCGATGTCGGTTG
The DNA here is from genome assembly GCA_002499705.1 of Euryarchaeota archaeon UBA91. Lineage (GTDB taxonomy): Archaea > Thermoplasmatota > Poseidoniia > Poseidoniales > Poseidoniaceae > MGIIa-L1. The sequence goes on along the minus strand of DAMU01000054.1, from coordinate 525 downwards.
TTCCAGCACCGATATCTACGACGATCGAACTTGCGATTTCACCAATTCCAAATGCCGTTGCAAAAGGTTCTGTAACGACCATGATAGCGTTGACTTGCCCTCGTAGAGTTGCAACGAGGTTGGATTTGTCGGTAAATGAGACGTGGCTTGGAGAGCAGATGACGCCGAATACTTCATCAAATTCTTCAGGGTCAACTGTTTCCAATAGGTGAGAGACGAAAGCCTTGGCTGCTGCTAAATTTGCTTCATCATCTTGAGCAACGCCAGCCGCCATTGGGCGGTAGAGATTACATGCGAGTTTGTTCTTCAACGCATCGTTTCCGAATAAGACATCGCGTCCGAGGAAATTTCGTGCTACTGGGTCTTTTGGTCGTCCGACAACAGTCTCGATTGTATGGCTAACGCCAGCACTCGATGCAATGGTCGATTGGTAGGTCCCTAAGTCAATTCCAACATATAAACGGTCACTCATATTCTTCACCCTCCGCGTTGCGGATATAACGCCGAGGATGCCACCACCCTTCA
>DAMU01000036.1:467-71821 GCA_002499705.1 Euryarchaeota archaeon UBA91 | reverse complement strand
ACAGTGACGCTCAACCACGTATGGCGCAACTTGGCTCTGTTGAACGAAATGACAGGAGGCAAATCGTTCATTGGCTCTCCGATTCGGGGGCGAAGAAAGCTACACTTATCGTTGCCGAAGATGGTGAATTAAATCGATATGAAGGACTTCTTGAGACGCATTCACACGCACATGGCACCATGGTTCAAATTGAACGAATAGGTTATGCGCGAGTCATCGACGAAGAAACACTCATGTTCACGCATTCGTGATTGGCCTTACGGGAACAATCATAGGTCGAAACTCAAACCGCTGAATAGTGGCAACCATGTCGAAGACAGTAGCGGATTTGAAACTTGATGATGAACATATGACCATTGGCATTGATGATACAATGGCTGAAGCAGCACGAAGATTGTTGAGTATTACAGGCGGAATCCTCGTTGTCCTCGATGAAGAATCAAAGACTAAAGGAGTCATAGGCAACCGACAATTTCTCAAGGCTTTAGCTGAAAATGTTGACGCAAATGCTGTCAAATGCTCCGAATGGATGGAAATGGATTTTTTAGAGGTCAAACTTTCAGAAACCCTCAAATCAGTCTTAGATAATGTTGCCAAGAGAGCACCTCAAGCCGTGATTGCTGTAGAAGAGGAAGGTGAATTTGTCGGCTATTTCTCACCATCAGATTATCAACAGGCTACTTCACTTGTTGACTCTCTCAAAGGACTTAAACTTTGATTAAGCGACAATTTTGATGACACGTTCGCAACCTACGCAGGCAAATCGAAGTGGGCGTTCTTGACTGACAACTGGGTTGGGCGTTCCGCAAGCTGGGCAAGGAATGACCGGTGTGGTCAATTGTAATGCTTCCTCAACCAAATCCGTTCTCGAACGAGGACTTGTTATGGCAGTAACCCACCAAATCAGGATTACCGTACCAACTGCCCCACCTACAAATACAGAGACGAATCCTAAGACGTGGATGATGAGTACTAACGGAACAAGAATGAGTTCAACATAGAGTAATTTCTTTTGTCGCATTTTTGCAAACTTCAAAGCGAATACAAAGCCTAACAGAAGACCAAGTGTGACAATCAAAAACAGAGGTAATGGACTATCGAGTGGTGAATTAACTGGCGTGACTGAAAAGGTAAATTTGTCATCTTGGGTTATACCCTCACCCTTGAGTTCGAGTGTTTCCCCCCATGGGAAGCGGAGGCGACTGATCGAAACAACGTCCGATGGATTGAGGTTTGGAACGATAAATGAAGCCATTGCCGAAGTGGTTCCACGTAGTGAAAGGGTGCAATCACTCCAGAGTTTCGCAGGTTGTGCATTCATAAAATCCGCTAGGAGTTCAGTATTCTCGCCACTTTCAAAGTCAATGGAAGTTGAAACCACCAATGTTACCGGATGGTTGACAACATCTGATTGGCCGTTAAGGTCGAGTTTTATTGAGAACGAAGAAAAATCCTTAGCATCTGCACCTAACAGATTACTAACATCAAAACCCAGCCCAACTCCAAGATAGTAGGTTGCTAATCCTGAATTTGACATTTGTCGTTCAAACTCACTGACTTCGATTTGTTCGATTGTTCGACTGACACGTTCTTCATCGGTAACGCTGCCGGCGTCAAAACTTTTCAAAGGAAGTGAAAGCGAGGTGACTTCATCTCCTAAGTGGTCCATTCCCCAGCGCATCCAAAACGCCATTTCACCACCAATTTCAATTCGGGTAACACGATCAAATTCAAGCACGCTGTTCGATGAATCCAACGAGAATGTCCCCGTAACTGTTAACGGACTACCGTCGCCATTCGTTTTGAGTGGTTCCTCAGGAGGATAATAGGTTCCTGTTCCACCGGATGAATCAAAAGTTTCAATTTCAAAACTTGTCGAACCTGTGAGTGCTGAATCCCCTACTTCAAGAATGAAACGCGTCTCAACAGTTACCGTTTCGATTCCTCCCTTTGCACCGTCCCATGTCCAAGTGACTCGCACTCCACTGCCTGATGTCGTCTCAATAGGGTCACCTGTAAGAGCTGTACCGCCAACCAAGATTTCAAGAGACTCGGACTTTGAGAGCATATCCATCCCCCAGTTCGAATCAATGACGACCGAAAAGTAAACTTCGGAGCCCTCAACTTCAGGTTCGAGTAATGTTAAATCGAACAATGGAATCTCAGCTTCTACAGTAGAGTCACTGTCTTCAGAACCCCATAAAAACTCTAACTTCGCATCACCAGTTGGCAAAGAAAAAACCACCGAGCGTGCAGAAAGTGTAAGTTCGATAGCACCATTATCTGAAATCGAGGTTGTATCAACGTCGATATCAAAGATCAGCGTCCCCTGACCTTGAGCCAAAAAAGAACTCCCTGGCTCGGTTGAAGCGCTGAATGTTTGACTACCAATCTTCAGAGTCGCAGTGGCATTGACTTGTGCACTTGCAGCATCGGTTACTTCGTACTTGATTGCAACTTGCCATGTATTTGCAGGGATGGTTCCAGGCCAAACGTTCGGCAAAACCCACTTCCCGACAGTTTCCTCAGAAGTGACAGCATTTGCTATCGTTGCAGTTGAAGTTGTATCTGTCAAGTCCTGTGAAAAAGGAGACATCGTTCCTGATGAGGCAGAACCAAGCAAGTGGAGTTCTACATCAGCAGAATCACAGCAGACCACCACCTCTTCAGCCTTCGCAGTATCGATGAATGATTCCGTCAAAGGCGACATCAGCGAGGCGATAAAAATCAACACAAACAAGAATGGACGTGCCGTCATGAGTTCACCTACGGCTCAACCCAGCGCGCATGGCACATAATAGAAGCGCTTTGGCGTCCATAAATTGAATCAAAGTGCCTTCTCAAGTAAAGCACCAAGTTCCTTCTCGAAAAGAGAGACAACCGCTTCACCTACTTCTCCTTGCAAGTCATCTGGTAAAAGTCGCAAGCCAAGACGAGTAGCAGCACGGGTTGCTTTGAGTTCAGCGTAAATTGTTCGTGCCTTTGTATGGAAATAATAGGCGACTGCTTCCTTAATCTCGGCTTTCAATTCAGGGTCTTCGTCGACTTTACTGCGGATATGTGATTTGAGTTCATCTTTGACCAGGTCTCGAAATGCTTCGATAACCAAATCTTCTGTTGACATCAAATCTTGTACTTGATCTCGGATGCTACCAGTAAGCAATCTTTCAATGGCCATGAATATCCCAGTATGTTATGAGGTTTCAACCCGTCGATTGCCCACACTAAACAAGATGTCCGGTTTTGAGGAAGAAATCTGCTAATTTAGAGGAATGGATTTTAGCATCAGATGATTCCTCAGGCCACGCTTTTTCCGCCAAAAAAATCTGACTCATTACATCAACATCAGAAGTTCCAATCATTAGACGATGCCACACCAGTTCCTCAAGCCGTGGAGTAGACAAAGATGAATCTGTTAACGTTGGGAGAATCAATTCACTCAAAGCTGAGGAGCGTGTATCAATATCCATTTTCAACCAGCCTTTTTGCAATCGTGATGACATCCGCTCAGAAAGGCCCGGTATCATACCTGAAGCCGGAGAGGGGACTTCAGGAAGAGGGACCACCCTGAACGAGCCTTCTTCGCGCAAATGGTCTCGCACGGCAGTATGAATTGGGTCAAAAGTCGTGTCCAATGCTTCTCGCAACCAGAGGCCGGTAGCCGCAAATGGGCGCAAAAGTCGAACTTTCTGTCCATTCGGTGCCATCTGGGCAGCAAGAGCAGCGCACTGTGCAACCACATCCAATGCACCTCGGCGTTCAGATTGTTTCGAGCCTAATCGTACAGAAACAGATAACGGTGTAATGTGGATATATTTGGTTGGAGGCAGTTCCTCCAGTGTCCATGTATCTTCAAAAGGTGCGATAAAAATCAGTAAACCTTCTTTTGGAAGTTCTGGTTGTAAGCGTTCGTCTCGAGGGATGTGCTGGTCTGATGGTAAGAAACGACGTCGATATTTTATGCCAGTATCGAGAAATGCGGATTCCAACATCGACAATGCGAGAAGGCCTGACAAGTCAGCAGAGGCGTGAATGTGGACCATGTCTGCAACTTTAATCTGCTCTGATAGTTCAAGAATTCTCTTTTTGACATCTGAGAAAGGATGTGTGAGAAGTAAGTCGTTCATAGCCCCACCAATCACAACGAGTAGGTCACTCTTGATGAAGTCACCACATCAGTGGAGAAGATACAATCTCGAACTCACTCAACCATGAGGCGGAGTTCGTCACGCTTGTATCGCCATTCAGACGGAATTCGTCCTTCAGCCATGTAGTAGTTTGCCAAACGACGAATTTTGGATTCTGTAATTTCCAATGCGCGCTTGTTGTGAAGATCCTTGTGATTACCACTGCCAAGATGATTAATTATTCCAACAGCTTGTCGCATGAGATTCATCATGTCTTCAGGATAAGTTCCGCCAATGTTGTTCTCGGCCAAAACACTACCAATACGCTTGCCTATGACAAGTCGGGCGTTTGGAACAGCGTGTTGGTCACGAAGAATAGTGCCAATGACTGCTGTGGAATGACCTTCCTTGCCTAGGTCAATAATGAGTTGTGTGATAGCAGCAGCATCGGTGTTTGACCACTCTGGTGCTTCCTTGACAAAGGGCTTGCTTGACCCACTCTTTCCTCTGCGTGACTTATACATACGTGCCATGAGAACAACTCCAAGTAATTCGGCGACTTGTCACCCCTTCTTAATCGCTCCGCTTCAACCAAGGGGATTTTGTTTGGCATAAACGGAGGATTGCTCGACAATTGAAGTGATATCTACAACCGCTGATGGGACTTTGCCAAACGACCCGGTGTCGATGGCCATTCCCAGGCGGGTGCATGCGCTCGAGCAAGACCGAGGACCTTTCCGCCTTGCAAAACCAATACATCGGAACCTGCACGAATTGTTGCATCAAATGATTCAACGATTTGACCAAAAATGTCGCCTCTCCAAACAACGTCGCTCTTCAAATGAACTTCGGGCAGGGCATTGATTTCAGCAAGCGTAGGAATAATGGCTTTTGGTAATGAAAAACCGCTTCGGTCAATAGACCACAATGCCATCTGCGTATTTTCACGCTCAAGTCGATATCGAGGTGGCTTTCCTCGCACTTTCAAACCTTTAACCCAAGCGTCACTGTTCATCTGTTTTCGAGCGATACTTGAAAAGTTGTCAAGAAGGATTTTTTCGGTTTTCCGCCCCCTTGCACTGAGTTCATCAACGGCCTTTTTTACGGCTGCAGTAAGACGTTCAAGAGCTTCATGTGAACCGGCGGAATCGCCTTGACGGGTGTCAGAAATTTCAATAGAGTCGTGAGTGAAATCGATGCCTGAGTGATTGATGATTCGCTGGTAATTATGACGCTCAACCAATGATTGAAACATGCGTTGAATTCGAGACAATTCATCACCAGTCCAATCACCCGTAACTGGGACATCATAATGCCCAGCAGGCCAAACCTCTTCCAAATCTCTAGGAACCAATCCGAGGGGAGAAGTCACCATGACTTCGTGACAAGCACTTGTCCCAATGGCTCGTATGAAACGGCCATGTGATTTGGATAAACGATATGGTTTTCGAGCAGAACAGGGAAGTAAAATCAGTATCGAATCAAGGCCCTCTGGAGCACTGTATTGTGTAGTGATAAACGATTCCCAATCTGAAATGAGAGGGTCGGATTGGACAGAAACTGAATGGCATGGGAACGTGAATTCTGAACTCACATGCGAGGAGAGAAGGCCGGGGATGTCTCGACAGAACAGGTCATGACGACGAAGGTGCTCAACTAATCGCGGACTGGTGAGAGACTGACGGTCAGCCAAAGAACGCATTTGATCTGAAGCCATCGCACCTCGAACGGAAGCAATTGCATACTTCCAGTGAGAGAGTTGAGCGTCCATATCAGCAGATTCATTCATTGATTCGACAATGTGTCGTGGTCCTTGTTCTGTGAGAAGGACACCTGCTGCTGATGCTTGACGTGACCGTGCCAAGTCAAACAAATCGACACCGAACCATGTGAGCACTGCAAGATTATCTGGCCCTCCTAGACCCGGCGTCCATAGCAGTGATCCAGGAAAGCGTCGCTTCAATGTAGTAATTGCCTCAACCAACTTTCCAGGCTGGGAGGCAAGTTGAACTGCATCAACCAAAACCACAACATCCGGTTTGAGGGACGAATCGGTTAGCCCAACATCGTGATTTAGCCTTTGCCAAGATACCGGAAGCACTTGAGCAGTTCCGGCTGGTTCACCAGCGTCTGCTTCATCTAAAGACGGAGGAAGGACATGCCCTATTGAGACACTCCATTTCGGTGACGGTTTAAGGAAATCAGGTGGTGAAAGTGGAAGGCGTGATTCAAATGTCAATGTAGCCGGGATTTGATCGCTCGTAGTGGAACGGAAAGGTGCTAATTGGGCATCAATTTCCTCATCTCCATCAAGTAAAACCAATGCAGGAGTTGACGCAACAGGATTTTTTCGATCACCCAATGCCCACTGACGGGCAAAGCGATATCTCGCAGTCACGGTTCGACCAAGCCCTGCCTCCATGAACAGGCCAAAAGCCATCGCTTCTTCAAGCATTGGACACTTGGTAGGGCCTAAGTTCAAAGCAAATACTCCACAGGCAACGACATGGACGGAGGAAATGGTCGCAATACCACCTTTGTCGCTGTTAGCATGACCATGCTCTTTCTAATCTTGGCGTTTAACCCGCTTTCTGTCGCTTCCGAACCGAGCGCTCAAACCAATGAAACAATTACCGATGGGCGAATAACTGGGTTCCAATCTGAACCCTCGGAACAATACCATCGGCAATGGACAATGACTGCTGGAGAGTGGTTCAGCATATCGCTTGATTGCGATTACTGTGAAGCTCAAATTACCCTTGATGGAACGACAACCTCAACCACATCAGTATTGTCACTTCAGGCTTCAACCAATACTTCAGTCGACCTTAACATAACCAGTACAGAAGAAGAATACATCGCATACTCACTGGTTCAAACCATCGATGAGAATTACGCTACAACTCGGCCTGCTCCTACTGAATCCATTCAACTAAACCAACTGCATATGTGCCATCAAATCCTCGAGTGTATCGATCCAAACCGAGGGGACTTGGACAGTATAGGCTTAGGAGAGTTTTACGAAAATCAATTTTTGCGAGGTGTTCTTCAAGAAAGCACTCCGGAATACGTGCCGCTAAATGTATCTGCAGGGGATTCTCTTGAACTGCAACTCATGCATGCGACTGCAGACATATCGTTTGCATTGTACTTTCAAAACCAAACTGCTGAACTGTTGAGTAATCAAACGATTGAGCAGGTAAATGCTCTTACAGCAAATGACCATCCAGAATCCAAGTTTTGGCATTTCTCTGAAAGTGGAAGAGTTCTGCTAAAAGTGGAAAGCGAATCTCTAGAAACAGCGTGGGTTCTCAAGGCAGTGCTCTTCAATGATGGGAATGCAAACCAATTCATTCAAGACCATGAGGATTTGAAAATCGTCGGGCATTATTCCACTTCAGCAACAATAGAGATGAATGATACGCAGAAGTTTACATTGCAATCAATTGCTCTTGATTCTACGGTTCGCATCGACCAATTGGTGAGTGGATCATGGATATCGGGTGAGGTTCAAGAGTTGAGTTCAGAAAGAGCAACGGTGTTTTACCCTTACCCAAATATCAGTGCGGCACGATTTGTGGTTGAATCCAATGTTCACTGGTTAGTGATTCATGTTGAGGATTTTTCCGATATTGGTTCCGGCGAAGAAGCACCTTCGTATCTCCCATCTTCGCAATCTGCCGATAATTCTTCTTGGCCTCTCATGCCGCTACAGTCCGGACAAATTGAAGGGCAACTGACGCTGGCAATCCATGACACTGCAGACGTTTATCGTATTGAAATTGAAGGCTGGGATGAATCAGAGCACCTGGTCAAGATTCTTGTCGAAGGCAGTAATCTTGAACTCCTACAACTTGAACTTTGGAGTATGGAACAAGATACATGGGTCGATGAAGATGCACGCACGGTGACATTGGTGAATGGAAAGATTCAGACGGTACTTGAGATGAGTCGTGGCACGCATTTCTTTCGAGTCTCTCTACTGGATTCTGTAAATCAGTCCAATCACAGTTGGGGAGAAGAGGTGCCACATGTCTCTTACTTCGTCTCATCAATTTACTCGCTCATGGATGAAGGAAATGAGCCCTACTTCCCCCCCGATGAAAATGCTGAAAAATGGGGCGTAATCGCACGATTTTTCCTTGGCTCTCTGTTCTTGATTCCCGTCATATTTTTGGGAATTCAGCAATACCGCCGAAAGAAATCTGCCGAAAGTTTGCTGATGAAAACCGAGCAACTTGCATGGTTCAAACAACAAATGGATTCGGGCGAGATTACACCTCAGCAATCACGAAAGAATTTGACCAATGCACTTCATGCAGTTACTATGCTTGAATGGGATGAGGCAAACAAAGCATGGGGTTCTACTGACCTTGAATACCGCACAGAGAATGTCGCAATGGCTGTATGGAAGTTAGACCACCGAATGGCAAAGGAGCCGAATGCCATTCCAATAATGGTTGGCGTCCACATATTGGAAGGTAATTGGGATTTAGCAGCATTGCGTTTCGATGCCCCGGTTGGCGAAGCATGGAAAATTGAACTGGTAGAACCTCGATTCCTTCATCGGGGTGAAGAGGTGTTCCTTGATACAATGGCGAAAGGGAATAAGACGTTCATAATGGCGGAACTCTCTGGAGATGCAGAGGTTGTCGATATCGAGCTCAATGGTAGAATGGATGGAGAAGCAAGCGCAGCTCGAATCCCAACAACGCTGTCGTTGAAAGATGCTTGATTCGGCACTTTCATCCTTGAATTGAATTCGTTTCAACTTCATATTCAATATCTTCGGGTTGGAATTGAACGATAAGTGACAGCCATATGACCACAGCCACTCCACCGATCAGCCCGTTGTATTCAACAAGCAGACTGAGGAGCCAAAGACCAAGGTAGAATACCGAAATTGCACCTGCAAGACCACTCACAAACAAGGGTGCAAGTTTTAGTCTCGGGTCAATAAAACTGTAAACATAATAGCCGCCCCCAAAATAGGCGAATGGAAAAGCAAAAAGAGCGTAAAGAGTTCCAATAAGCAATCCAAATATTGCAAAGTGAGGTCGCAACTCCGGTTGAACGAGGACAATTTCAAATGCCAAGAAAATTGTCGTGAAATTATGCATCATTTGGTTGTGAAAGTAGAATTGATGTTCATGTACCCTCTTTTGCTTGACTTCAGCGGGTAAAATGACATAACGTACAACTGTTGAGGTTAGGAAACCTGCACCCAAAGCCATCGTGAAAAAGAGAACTTGAGCGGTGTTTATCCAAGTGGGAAGGACAGAACCAAAAAACAAAGAAAATGAAGAGAGCGTGGCAAGAAGAAAATAGACGACACTGCAGATGAGGGTCCAGCTACTGAACGTCACAAACTTTCGAATCCCGAGAGGATGAAGAATGATTTCGGAACGCGTATCATGGTCGAGTACGACCATGGTGCCCGTCTTCATGCGAAACATGTAGATAATTGCATATATACTCACAAGCAGGCAAGACATTCGCCAAAAGAAAATCACTGAGTCTGGTAGAAAAGAGGTCCTAAAAGAGGCTGATGTTCTTTCCAGCAAGGTGAATACATCCCAATAGAAAAGAAATACAAAACTGAACAGAGCGATTGCCCCGAGTGTCATGAGACTCTTCCCAGTGGAGTCTTCCTCGCCATACCCACTCATTGAACCAAGTTTCGCAGGCCACCAATGTTTCAAAAGGCTTCTTGATTAACCAGATGAAAGCGCAAGGAAGGGTGTCGTTTGAAATACCACGATGCTTGGAACGATTTGGTATTGAAGCATGATTCATTCACCTTCGCCAAATACTGTCGGTCAATCATCACGCCGTTACGACATTGATTGGCTGCGAGTTATTCTCTTTGCACTGCTCATTTGGTTTCATTATGCTGTTTTCTCCCTCGGACAACTCGAGGGTGAAGGAAGCAGTATGGAGTTGTTCAACTTTCCACTTTTCATCATAATTGGAGTGATGCATCAATGGAGACTTGCGGCATTATTTGTCATCTCTGGAATGGGGAGTGCTTTCGCTTTCCGACGCAGAACGGCCAAAAAGTATGTTGCAGAACGAGGGATACGCTTAGGATTCCCGTTGATCTTCGCAACCTTCATCCTGTTTTTTGGCATATTTGAACCGAAAAAGGCACTCACTGGATTGTTTACAATATTTCCGGGTTCAGAGAATATGCCTTACGGCCATTTGTGGTTCATCTACAATCTACTCATCTATTCACTGCTGTTGACGCCTGTATTCGCACACATTCGAAAGAATCCTCAGGGCTTGATTGTGCGAACTGTACAGTCAATACTGAACATTCGATATGGGCTCGGAATAATGCTCATTCCTGCCGTTTTACTCTTCATCAATGCCCTTTTGTTCAAGCCATGGGGTTTTGGTGAAGTTGGAATGTGGTGGGAGTTTTCTCGGTATTTACTCTACTTCTTGTTTGGATACTTGATGATTTCAGCAAAGGATGATTACTTTCCTGCCCTTGATAAGATAAGAATACCAATAACGATTTTGACACCAATTTTAGCAGTCTTCTGGTTCATGTTGAGTGAATCGAATACGATACCGAACATCATGTCCGGTGGATGGGTGAATGAGGGATATGCTGCCATTTCAGGAACCACAATCATTGCAGCAATAGTTCAATCATTTCATGCATGGTTTTGGTGCCTCTTAATATTCAGTTGGGCATCGAAATTCTTGAACCGTCCAAGTAAATGGTTGGCTTATCTCAACGAGGCTGTATACCCAACATACATTGTTCACATGCATCTCACGTTCTTCCCGATTGCCATTTTTGGGCTCATTGGAGCAGGTTATTATGTTGGATTGGCGCTTGGCACAATTCTCGTAATGGCTGGCGTCATGGTGTGCTTTGAAATTGTACGCAGAGCCACATTTGCTCGAACTGTCTATGGCCTCAAGGGTGGGCATGAAGAAGTGTCCAAGATCTACCCTTACAACAGGATTGAAAGCAAGGAAATTCGTATTTTGGTCTCGATTGCTTTCCATGCATTGGCAGTATTGATGACAATAATGCTTCTTGTATTGTTGATCAGTGCTGGGATACTTGATGAGTTGTAAAACTCAGATGCAAGTAGTCGAGCGTAACATTCAACGGTTCTTGAGGTAATCTTCGCCGTACCATGCCCATTGCTCCATCGTCCAGCCGGCAGGTAGGCCCTCTGGTGGAAGTGGTGGAGTGTTGGCGACCATTGGAGCATTCAGTTGAGGTGTTACCGGTTGAGGTGTCAAATCCATTGTCGAGTTACCGTCACGACGAGTTACAAACACTGCAACAAGTGCGAGAAGAATGAGCACTGCAAAACCTGCAAGACCAATCTGAAGAGTCAGAGAGGAAGATTCAGAGGCGACATGCCGAGTTGCATCTTGCGGGAAGGTATCTGCTTCATCGGACCAACCGTCTCCATCTGCATCAGGGCATCCGATACGATCTTGGTTTGAGTTTCCAGCAACTTCAGGACAATCATCGCTCAATTCTGTACCCGTCTGGTCCGGATGTCCATCTTCATCAGCGTCCGACCAAAATCGGTCATCTTCAGAGAATGCATCTAAACCGTCATCCCATCCATCACCGTCAGAGTCAGGGCATCCAAATCGTTCGGACGATGAAAGTCCGAACAAGCCAGGGCAACTGTCAGGGAGATTACCTGACATAGAATCGCCATAGCCGTCCATGTCTGCATCCAAATACTGAGTTGGGTCTTCTGGCAGAGCATCTCCTGCATCTGACCATCCGTCACCATCGGAGTCTAAGCATCCAAACACATCTTGGAAAGATGTACCGGCAATCAAAGGGCATATGTCTGCTTGGAAGCCATTGGCTGCATCGCCATAACCGTCACCGTCTTGATCAACATGCTGACTGTAATACGTTGGGAACGCATCAGCGCCGGAGCTTGTTGTCCATGTCGAATCAGGGTCAGACCAGCCATCATCATCCGAATCGAGACAGCCAATGCGGTCTTCAAACGAAGTGCCTACAACCGTCTTGCACTGGTCGCCTTCAAACCCAGTTGATTCATCGCCAAATCCGTCACCATCGAGGTCTGACCACTGGGTGGGTTCAGTGGGGAACTCATCGATTGAATCGGCATAGCCATCATTATCAAAATCGGAACATCCCATCAGCGAACCGAGGTTACTGGTTCCGGCATTGACCGGACAATGGTCGAGTTCGTCAAAGAAGCCGTCATTATCATCGTCGAGGTCTTCACCAATATCTTGGCAACCGTCTTGATCTCCATCATTTGTTAAAGTGGAAAAGAAGGATGGAGGGCTGGTAGGACACAAATCAGCGGAAGCAGAGGATTCAGTGCAAGCCCAGAAACCATCGACTTCTTCGGCATCGCAAATTCGGTCGTTATCATCATCGTAATCTTCACCAGCGTCTTGGCATCCATCGAAATCATAATCCGTAAGAGCAGAAGAAGTCCAACCAACGTCACCGAGTGCACACGAATCTATCTGGTCATATAGGCCATCGTTATCGTCATCGAAGTCTTCGGTCAAATCGGCACAGCCATCCGAATCGTGATCAGTCAGCATAGAAGAAATCCAAGAGAGATTACCTCGAAGACAATTGTCATCTATGTCGAGAACTGAATCATTATCATCGTCCTCATCACAAGCATCCCCTTTGGAATCGTTATCATAATTAGCCTGAGCAGAGTTTGAAATGTAGGGGCAATTATCTACATCGTCACCGACTCCATCGCCATCTACGTCCATAAATGGATCAATCCGAACGACCTCATCTCTTCCGTTATCAACGTAAAACAGATGCCCGTTTGGTCCAATTTCCAGTCCCATTATCGAAGAGGCTGAGGTTTGGATAGAATCCGCTTCAGTAGCGCTTTTACCGTCTGAATTCAAGTCATAGGCGACGATTTTACCGTTACCGTTCTGAGAGACAAACAGCCGGTCACCGTCGAGTGCAATTCCAGAAGGAAAGTCAAGTCCCGAGGCGAGAACTCCCCATTCAATGTCCGTTATTCTGGAATATTCTTGCAATGGCTCAAGGCGAGACGCATCGTCCATAATGTCCTCGGTCTCGAAATTCGTATCATCGGTATTAACCCAAAGAACCCTATTTGCTCCGGCATCTGCGATGTAGAGAATACCTGAACTCTTGTCCATGACCATGTGCCCGGGTATGCCGTAGGCGTGCGTGAGAGTAATATCGGAATATCGACGGATGATTGCGTCTGAATGGTCGTCTTCACCAGTGTCATGGTCATCTTGGAAATCGTAGCGAACAAGTTCGCCGTAGTAGCCGTCGTTATACCAGTAAACATTGTCATAATCATGAGCAATTCCAACTCCGTATGGAGATTCGTGATTCATATCAATATGGCTTCCAAGTAGCCCATTACCGTTGTTTTGGTTTTCGACTGCAAAATGGTTCAAAGAAGAAGGCCAGAGTGTTGGTCCCATGAAGAAATTCTGTTGAATTTGGCCACAGAAGGTATTACCAGTTTCTTGGGCAGAACCCCATTGCCAGTCAAACTCTGGATGGTAGGCGCCAAATGCAATTGAACTGACTTCTTCAAGGAAATGATTTCTGTTGGAATCTTGACGATTTTGAGAGGTCTGAGACTCCATGCCAGTGTTTTCGATGATAGTGATGCTGTCTGTAGCACGGTTGGCTACCCAAAGTTCATTGGTTCGGCCAGGGTGAAATTCAAGGTCTCGGGGGTCGTCAAGCATATCGGAAGAGTCGGCAATAACAACTTCTTCAAACACCTCTCCAAATTGTTCCACAAAGGTAGCCTCCTTTGTAGCAACTGCGTGAGAAGGAATAGAAAACAGCAAAATGCTGAGTAGCACGATGGATACCTGTTTGTTCACCATGTTGCATTCCAATTCACTATTGCCTATCATACCTTGCACTTCATAGGCAAACAATTCTCGATGTATGAGTCCTAAACAATCCATCAATGATTTCTCAATTGACAGTGTAATCGATGGCGAAAACAAAAAAACAAGTGAAAGAATAACGTCCTATCGTCTAAGCTAATTTCAATTCCGTCGGTCTTTCGCATCCGCTTTAATACGTTCAAGAATATCTTTTGGTGCAAGAACATCTTTTAATTCCTGAAGAGATTTCTTTGACTTTTTATCAACCTTCTTGGGCATGTGTAACTTCAGCAATACAATCACATCTCCACGGCCAGAGCCTCTGTTTCGGGGTAAGCCTCTTTTCTTAATTTCAATGGTATCGCCAGAATTGGAATAGGCTGGAACCTTAATTGTCAAATCCTTACCGTCGACGTGCTCAAGAGTGATACTTGTACCCAACACAAGGTCTGAATAACCGAGTGGCAAGGACATGATTAAATCAGCACTGGAACGTTCGAACCATAGGTGCTCTTCAACTTCGATTTCAATAAATAAATCACCATCCTCACCCTTTCCATTAGGCGCTGGCTCACCTTTACCTCGCATACGAAGCCGTGTTCCAGATTCAGCTCCGGCGGGAATATTGAAGCGTAATGTTGTGGCTTTGATTTCTTTTCCTTTACCACGACACGTACTGCACTGTTCGTCAATTTGATGGCCGGAGCCTTCGCATGAAGGACAGTCTCGAACAACGTCTTGGACAAAAGGCCCAACCTGCTGGCGCATTCGAACACGGCCCTGGCCGTTGCACTCTCTACAGTCAGAAATCTCGCCATCTTTGGCTCCAGTTCCAGCACATTTCGAGCATGCAACAGGTAACTCAACCTCAACTTCCTCTTGACTTCCGTGATGGATTTTCTTAAGGTCGACTGTATGAAACATTCGAATGTCGCTGCCTCGGCGGCGGGAACGTCGTCCACCACCGCCACCTCCACCGAAGATGTTAGAGAATATGTCACCACCAAAGAGGTCTTCTAAATTGATGTTGAATCCGCCACCGCCGAAACCTCCAAACGGAGAACCGCCGCCAGGTCCTTTATGTCCAAATCGATCGTATTGCCCACGCTTCTGCTCATCTGAAAGAACGGCATATGCTTCTTGAATTTCTTTGAACATCTCTTCAGCGTTGTCTTCTTGACTTCGGTCGGGATGATACTTTCGAGCGAGACTGCGAAAAGCGTTTTTGAGGTCTGCAGAAGAGGCATCTTTTGCCACTCCTAAGACTTCATAGTAATCCCGCTTTTCAGATATGTCAATCACCCAACACACCGAGGGGTATCAACGACCTCTTTCAATATCTCGCTTGAAAACGACCAACTTATGCGTCAAGTCCGCATTCAAGGCAGAACGGTTCACCCTGTGGGATAGTTGCATTACATCCACGGCACAATTTACCGGTGGGTGAAGCAATAACCTCAGTTGGCTGGTTCATTTCATACTGGGGTGTTGAAATCATGGCCATAGATTCGATGCTTTCATTCGACTGCTGGGCAGGAGTATTGGAATCCCAAGCATAGACCTTTTCGGTCTCAGATTGTAACTGAGCCGACTGGGCGACCGCATCACCCTTCTCGGAAACGACCAAATCGATTCCACCATCATCCGACATCGTTGTCATCTTCAATTCACCCTCGCTTGGTGAAGAGACTGCCCTCAATGGAGCAACCGGGCGTTGTGCAGTAACTGGAGAAGCGCTCGAGGCAGCACGCAGAGCAGCCTGTCGTGTTTCTTCTCGTAATTGGACTGCGTCACCCCTACCAAATAAGCGGGCTAAAGCGTCAAGGAAAGAATCCATTGGAGATTTCTTCCGCGTTGCACCAATGGTAGAATCAACATATTCATCATCAAATGATTCAGCACCGCTCATTCGACGATTTGCTTTTCGAATCCGTTCAGATTCAAGCAGTAAATCAACATCCACTTTTTCATCTTCGCCTAGTTCAAGTTCAGGTGATTCTTTGTCGATACTGGAAACATTTCTTTTGAGAGCCATCTCCCCTTCAGCACTTAGATTACTATCGAGTTGCACATCGGTTTGCCAAACTCCTGCTTCTTCTGCATCGTACACTTTTTTCATTGACTTCATGGTTTGTGCGCGATGAAATTCATGGTCACGAACAGTCCGTGTTCGTCGAAACAAGAAAACGCCAACAACAATACCGATTGCATACCAACCATACATCAAACGTGGTTCTATCTCAAATATTTCTTTCAATGGAGTAACAGTAAAATGAGTAACTGCGAGAAGCAGTAATGGCAACACTGCGATGCCGCGAGCCGTAACAGTACGCTCATTTGCCATAATACTCAAACCTCGTTTCAATTGAACACTCAAGTATGTTTTCATCCATTGTACGCACGAGTATCACCGGTCACTGGGCGCTCTACCTTTGCGAAATACCCCGTCAAGGAGACCCAGAGAAAAACTGGTGTGAAGCATTATGAGACAAAAAGGAACACCAAAAAGGCTTGAGAATCGTTTGAAACGGAACGAGCTTCGAATGCCCTCAATCATGAGAACTGAAAGATAGCAGACGGGGAGTATGACTACAAGATCTGACTGTGCCATGTAAAGTCCTAAGGTTACTAAAAATCCAATCCATGGCAAAAATTCTCGTAAACTGATTCTTTTAGGATGCTTTTGCAAAATCTTCATCCGCCAAAAACCGTATCTGTGCCCCATTTTCCACCACTTGGAAAGTCCAGAACGTTTCACCATACTCACACCTGTCGCCGGTGTTCGATAGACTGCATATCCTGAATCAACCAATCGCATCGAAAGGTCGCTGTCTTGGCTGGTTATGTAGGCAGTATCCCATCCTCCTACATCCTCTAATGCCGTCCGAGAATGCATGGCGAAAGCAGGGGTCTTAGTTGGTCCTGAGGTGGTAAAGGATTCAAATTGCCCATTGCCGCTCCCCAACGGAGATGCAAGCGTTCCTTCAATCCAATTTTCAACAATTCCATGCTTACCTTGACGGGGATGAACGCGAATACCAACTGCAGCCAAAGGTGAGGAGGTTGACGATTCTATGCGAGACCATTCATTCATTCGCAGTTCTAAGTGGTCAGGTTCAACGGTAGAGTGACCGATCATTTCAACGGTATATCGAACTGAATCGGGAAGCAGAGTTAATGCCAAGTTTCGAGCTTCTGCAACATGCTTTTTAGGATTGAAATGCAACTCTATGAGAGGCCCTCCACGCTTTTTACTTCGTTCAATTGCTTTCTGAACTTCATCGCCTGTGGAATCGGTTGAACCTCCATCAAGAACCAAGACCATGTGCTGCTCAGGTGAGAGGGTTTGTTCGATGAGAGAGTCCAAACATGCACCGATGTACTCCGACTCATTCAGCACAGGAATGATGGATGCAATCGAAGGTTGGGCATCACTCATAGCAATCCGAATGTGACTTTGACTTTCACCTCTTCGCCTTTTTTGTCTTCAAAAGGCATGTTCATGTGCCGGAGAGGTTTGGCGGTATTCATGCAAGAGCCTATGCTTCGCCTGAACGGTGTCAATGAAAACTTGCGCATCATTGTTCAAACGGAGCTAAGAGGAGCAGATTCTCCTGCGAAGGTGAGAGAAGCACTTTTCGCTGTCTTCCCTGAATTTCCAAGCCAAGAAGAAGTCGATGTGCCGACCCTTGGAAATGCGATTCATGAGACGTGGAGAGGTGAGCAAGTTTCACTTGAAACATTTCTTAAATTATTACATGAACAACGAATACTCGATACTGCGCTGGACGCAATGACGCTTCGTTTTGATGGCTCAAGCACTTCCTTTGACCTACTACGTCAGGCGGCAATTGTTGGTAAAATAGCATTTCCTTTAGGTGAAGAACAGCCTCTCGGCGGAGTCATTTCAATCACTCTTGAAGGTGAAAATCTCGGTGACTGGTTGGAAGCGGCAACTTGGCATAAAGGCAGAGATATCGCACCACGTTCAATCAAAGATGACCTTGCGATGAGTGAAGACGGTGAAGCAGTTACTTGGATTTAGCCAAATAATTCGTTTCCTTCATCCATTGGACAACAGCACCGTCGTTTCCAAGCCAGTCGAGTTTTGAAGGATCGTCGAGATTCCTCCAGCAAATTGCCTCATGAGCTGTCCACAGCGTCATGTCGGTAAAATCTGGAGGGATGCCGATGAAATCGGTTGGCAAAATGTGCAAAGCAATATCCATTTTTTCAAGCGAATGATACCACGTTCCAATCGAATTTCCGCATCGAACTTGCCATCCAAATTCTTCATCCATCTCTCGCTCTAAGGCAAAGGGATGTGTTTCGTTTGACTCAACTTTTCCTCCGGGAAACTCCCACTTCCCGGCATGCTTTTCTGTGGTTGAACGTTGAGCAACAAGATAAGATTCACCACGAGTAATCAAAGCACCGACAACAGAAAGGACGGGTCGAAACATCATTCTTTCAAGAACCTCGTGAGTAAATTCTAAACCTTCCTGTATTGAACAGTTTACGACATCAGGCAGATGGACAAATAGACATGGCGGCATGATTTCATTGACCCGTGAAATTTTATGTAATGCTCGAAGTGTCTGATAGAGTGTTTCATTACAAAGATACGAACCTGCATCTTGGGAAAGTTCGCATTCCAAACTCCATGGAACTGACATCCATGACTCTGCAGGTACAGTAACTGGAAGAGAACCTTCACCGGTAATCACTTGATTCGAGACTTGACGGCCGCTGTTGTCTGGAATCCTCATGTCAAGATGGTCTCGGGCAAGAGTTTCAATTCGAGGTATTTGGCAAGATTCGCAGAGTCCGAGGTGTAGAATTGCATCCCATCTCTCTCCTTTTTCAACTGCGCTGGATGTGTGCAATGAACCGGCCTCATCAACGGTAAGAATACGTGTTTCGATGACGGCTTGTAGAGATTGTTTCTTGGTTTCTCGTAAAGCAGACCAAGGGTCATCAAGCTGAATTTGTTGTGGAAGTGCTTCGACAATCCGGCTGGAAATATTCTCAACATGCTCGCCAAATGGTTCAAAACCCGTCACTAAAATCCGAACCATGACCACGCCTCGAGTTGGCGGTTTTTGATATTCGTGTCGAAAAAAGCCCCGTCATCTTGACAAACGAGAACCAACAGGGCAATGCAGTGGCGAGTATGGATGTACATACCGAAGTGAGCATGGAGTCTCCTGATGAGGAGAAAAGCACCATGCTTGAATGGAGGCCAGTCCGTTTATTTCGAGAAATCTGGAAAGAGTTTACTTTTGGAGTAGGCGCTTGGGGCACGTTGCGCCCGTTAATCACTGCCTTACTGGCATCAATACCGTTTTTATTCCTCGGTCAACATTTCAACAGACAACATCGCAAAGCATTCGATTGGACGCTCTTGCAAATTCCACTTGCCCTTACCATCGTCTTATGGATTGGTTTGTGGGCTTATTCAGTGTTTGATGCTTGGCGAGAAGCAACGAAACTTATTGCCTCTCAAACTGGTTAAGGTCTCCACAGCTGGTCTGTGCATTCAATAGAACCGTCGGCCAAACCAATCAGGTCCTGTTTGTCATCGAGGTCAAATTCAGTCGGCAACTCATTTGAAAAGAAATTCGAAATACTTGTAGATTCAATTGCCCAGTACATCACCGAATCTTCATTGTTTGAATGGCCAGGATGCTCACTGTCTTCGTGGTCGGCGGGTGAAGTGTATACAATGTTAACCAATCCCAAAAGGTGACCAAATTCATGCACCAATACACTGTTCTCAATTTTCTCGGCGGAAGGTCTGCGGAAGATATTCTCTGCATCATCTATCGAATCCTTGAACATAGCCACGGTCGATGCATCAACAGCAACACCGAGAACACTGCTGTCTTCATAGACGCCCGCCGGGAAAATGACTTGCCAATAAAGAACTGATTTATCTCTTGGATCATGACTTTTTTCTTCCCAACCCACATCTCGAACATCATCAGCAGTCCAGATTTCATCATTGGTGAACGAAGTCTCGGTTAATTGAATCGTAATGCCTTGGGGTTTGTCACATACCGAATCAAGACGTTCCAGTAACAAATCCGTAGAGGTGGTTTCAGGTCTATATCCCGGATGATAATCGACTTCGACAACCATCGAAGTGTAGACTGAATCATCCAGACATGCCAGCGTCAATCCACCGGGTATTCCTCGATTTGTTGCTGAATTGGCGAGACCGTCAGTACCGATGCAGCCCGAGAGAAGTGGTGCAAGTAGGACCCCGAGGATTCCAAAACAGATACGAACCGACTTGTCCATGCTGGGCGGTACGTGTCGCTATTTTCAAACCCATTGCTCACCAGTCTTCTGGAATTTCAAGGGGTGAGAAGAGTTGTCCAGGCCCCTTTGCCTTTGACAACTGAGTACGAGAAAGTGCCTCCCATGGCCGTAACGCAAGTAATCCTTCAGCCAATGACGCATCAATTTCAACGAGTGTCACTCGAATAAGGGTAGCGAGAATGTCCATCCTGTCAGCATCAATGATTTTGAATATTTTTTCAAGATCAAAACTAAACTCATTTTCTGGGTCTTCGGGTGTTTCTATATCCCAAGGATGCGTTACCGATTCAGAAAATGTCTGCTGAGTTTCGTTGATATGTTCATCTAATGAACGAGAAAGTCCTGCAATGTGCTTGCTGAGAACCAGGCTGACTTCAATTAGAGGCATGTTCAGTTGATTGATGAGGTTCACCATCCGTTCTTGCAATGTCACCATTCCGTCGATGGGAGTAGCCCCTGTGTCAGTCATTCAAACAACTCACTTTTTCATTGCATTGACATAGTCCCAGCCGAAGTGATTCCACTGTTCTTGAGTCCACCCTTGCGGCAAACCGGTCGGCGGTAGGGGAGGCGGAGCACGTGGAGCATCGAGTTGCGGAGCAGGCTCGGGTTGGGGTGCTGGTGCAGGTTGAACAACTGCAGGTGCGGGTGTTGCAGCCGGTTGTGGAAGAATTAACCCGGCTGGAGGAGGAACATTGGTATCGATTGCGGGGAGAGTTTTCGAGATTGCGAGGTCCTCAAGGACTTCTTCAGTCTGGTCTTCAACTCCACCTTCGAGTTCACCTTCACGTATTCTTCGATTCATAACAAGCAACCACATTGCAAGGCTTAGAGATACAAGAGCAATCAGGTAAAGAACGATACTGAATGCCCCTTCTTGGGCTTGTAATGCAAGTGCTTCACCATCTCGAATTGTTTCTTCTTTAACCAGCAAAGGATCCAGTGTCTTTCGATCCATCTCGACTTCATCAACCAAGATGACGATTCTGAACTGAATACTGTCGCCCGCATCAACATCGGCCACCGTTGGTAGAGTTCCAACGACTGTCGAACCGGCTGATGCTACGAGGTCAATGCGTGAGGTATCTTGCCAGAACCCTCCATCAACTGCTCGCTGGAGAATGAAAGCAACATCGCCCTTTCCTCCGAGATTACGAACTTCAAACTCGAGTCCAACTTCTTGCCCGGTGATTGGACTTGGGTCATCCCAAGAGAATGTACTTGTTGGCAAATTCAAGTCAATGCTTGGCCCGAGTAGAGCCAGCGACCATGATGCGATTGGTTGGGAAATGGAATTACCGAGCGTATCAAACGGGTTACCTGAAGAGTCTGAACCTGAAACCCAAACGTCAACCATGTAGGACGGCAAAAGCGTAGTGGCTCCTGAATCAGTGAGGTCGAGATTACCAGTCCAGAAAAATTGTTCACCAAACGGAGTAGTATCAGGTAGCGGAACACTGCCTCGTGAGATCTCAGCCTCTCCTGCCCGAACACGATAATGCAACACCGCTGGTTCTGTAAGGTCAAAGCCATAGTCATCAATGGTTTCAAGCATGACTAACAGGTCACCGCAAGCTCCGATTGACAAATCGTTTCCAGCCGAAACTTCGTCAAGAGTAATTGCTGCAATGGTAGGGCGTGAGTTGTCAACAGCAAGACGAACTCGCTGTATAGTCGGTGTCTCATCCATAGCTAAACCTGGCAAATCCCCTAGACCCAAACGCAAGTCAAGATGTCCAGAAGGCACGGATGGTATCAGCAAATCAAGGCTGAACTCACCATCATTGCGCGTTGATGTTTTCCAAGTATTATCATAGTCTCCAAAGACAACATCAAATGCACCTGCAGGAGCAGGTGTCTCATCTTCAGAGAACAGAACACGACCGTTCACTCGTAAGGCCTGACCAGCACCGATGAGGGTTTCTGTAAAGTCGGAATTGTAATGATTGGTTCCATCTCGAAGTTCAACTGCACGAATGTGCCCCTCCATGGTATCGAATCGGAAATCGTTGTCAAGACTCCAAGCATCGTTGCCCAAACCAGCTGTTGCTTCGAAGCATGGTGTCTCTTCCCCCACATTACAGGGCAGATCTGTAACAAGAATCTTCGGAGTGATTTGAGTTAATCCATCTGTATCAAAGGATTCAGGGAACGTCCACGTGAGTTGGAAGCGTGCTAGGATTTTGATGATGCTGTTGTTATTCTCATCCAAGTCCACACTTGAGTAAAGATTCGAAACTGCGATGTTAGCAGAACCAGATGTCATTACAGCGACTGGTGCTCCATCCATTCCTTTCGTGAGTGAAATGAACAATGATGTTTCGTCATCATTGAAGTCGCCTCCAAGCGCCAGTTGAATGTATTGAATGTCTTCCCAACCGTTACGGTCTGAGAGTACGATTTGAGCGGTGTATGGTATACCCGGGTGTAAGGGTGCTTTGTCATCGTGACCTAAAATAGTCGAATTATCCAAGTCGAGCTGCGGTTCAAATTCCACACGTATGTTATAGGTTCCCAAGTCATTGTCCCAGTCAGGCATAACCTCGCCGGGAACGTATCCGCAGGCGATGTTGCTGTCAGGACAAACAGGACCTCCGCCTTCTGCAATTGCGTTATCTTGTGCATCTTTTCCGGTGATGAAATACGACACACGTTGACCATGTAGAAGCATAGAATCATCAATCAATCCATCGAAGATATTCAGCCCACCGACTTGAGTATCCGGGGAAGTGAGGACCTTCATCTCGTATTCATCTGAATTCGGCAATCCATCAAAATTGTAATCACTGCAACCAAGTGAATCGCTCGCTTTGCACCCAATCCAATAATTCAAAGTGACTTGGTTTGGAGGATCTACGGAATCTTGAATCATAATACTGATTGGCTGACCACCAGGGGCTGGCGGTCCTGCGTGACGTTCAGTTCCGTCACCTGGAGTCGAAGACAAAACAATCGGGGAGTTGCCATCTAAAACCAGTCGTATGGTATTGTATCCCGGGTTAGCAAAGGTTGAGCCGTTCTTCAATTGAATAGCCTCGACATAGAAAACCATTCCTCCTGGTGAGGATTCAAGCGGTGATTGGAAAGTGATATTGTATTCACCAAATGCTGGATTCTGTTCTTGGGCCAACAGAATAGGCTCCCCGATAGGATCGCCATCATACGTCACGTTTTGTCCGAGGACTCGTAGTGCGAATTGTCCACCCAAAGGCGTGAGTTGAGAATTTTGGAAAAATATCTGACCAGTGAATGAGAGATTGAATCCGCCTCGCACCCAGTCTTGAGAGTAGAGCTCACGTCCAGTTTCCTCGAAAACACGTAGACCATCAAGTTGAATGTCATTTTCAACAATGATATCCAAGTCTTCAGTTTCCCAAGCAGATACTGCCTGTCCGAGGTCATCTTCGACTGTAATCAAGGCCTGCATGCTGCTTTCGTCATCCCAAGTCCAGTTTACAGCTACCGGTATTCGAATCGTAACTTCGCCGAATGAGTCCATTGTTGAAGTACAGTTTGCTACATCGAATTGAACAATGCCACCGGCATCACTAATTACAGAACATGTATCACCACGCTGCCAATCAAACGCTGGATTTTCGCCGTATGAATTATTTAGAGCAATAAGCGATTCAGTCACTCTGTCAACTTCATCACCAGGTGCGATACGAACCTGTAAATTTCGAGATATACCATCAGGCGAAAGAAGACCTCCTTCGAGTGAAGCGTCAATTGCACGTGTTTGCATTTTGTAGGCGATGTCAATGTTGGAAATCTTCACCCTACCGGATGAGGCTGCTTTGACTGCAATAGGAATAAGCACGTCGCCATCACCGTTTTGAGGAATAAACGAATTAAACGCTTGAACGAGCGTTGGTTGTGCCTGAACTTCATCATTCACTACGGATTGGTCAGAGGCAGTTACTGCTGATTCATTCAGGAAAAGAAGAGATTCCCAATCCCAAACCAAATCATTTCCGATATCCAGTTTCGGACGGTCAGGATATCCTTCTTCGTATTCCATCGTGATTGAATCAATCAAGGGGGAGAGAGAAACATCGGTTGTTGACAAACTTACTGCATATTTGATTGTATTTCCAGCCTCAGTTGATGGGAAACTTACCTCTTGGTTATTTGTTGCTGGAAGCCATGTCGAACCGTTGTCATTCGAAACTTGAACGACTACAGAAGTTCCAGAAGGAACATCAGCAACCCAATTCGGCTTCACCTTCCCAATTTTCGTACCCGTAGTAAACGGCGGTGAAGTCCAACTGCCAGAGGATGCATATTCTGTCGAATATTCTAAGTCCACCCACCAAGATACTGCAGTAGAACCAATCAACTGAGCTTTCCAAACTAATTCAGTTCCGGGGTATGAAAAATGAATGGTCGAATTTGATTCCACAGATTCCCAATGCGTTCCATTATCAGCAGAAACCCAGTAATCGACTCTATCACCAATGGAGGCTGCAGAAGAATATGTTTGCATATTTACCATTAAAATCGGATCTGATGATTCAGTTACAGGGCCATACCACGTAGTCGTTCCCGGAGCAGGTGTTGTCTTGAACTGCCATCCTGTGCCGTATTCACGGTAATACAAAGTTGCAGAAGACCAAGTCGAATACCCGCAGTCTACAGTAACGAATCGAGACCCATCATATTGCAATCCATAACCGAGAGTTGAAAGCAATCGAGTACCCGATTGCGGAACGAGAGAAGTGGATGTACCGGAAATAGTCCAAGCCTCAAGCTGGTCTTTGTCTTGACTCGAGGTGCCCTTTTGGCAACGCATGAAAAAAGTGCTTTGGTTTACTTCCAAACCACGCACTTGTTGGCCGGTTTTTCCACATTCCCAAGAACTTCCGGATGATGAAGAATACGAATACATATCTTGGCCACGAGTGTATTGACCGTCTGGCTGGTCGCCAAAAGTGTAAGGAACGATGCGGCGCTGAGCGTTGTGAACAATCCAAACTTCATCGGATGTCCGGTCATACGCAATAGCGGTGTAGTCTGAGTACTGCGGAGAGACGTCATATGAATCGATACAGGTCCATGTATCGTCACGAGAAATGTCCATCTCAAGTACGCGGTGATATTGAGTTGGAGCTGAAGAAGAGTAATGGTATCGATATCCAGAAAGAATCGCAAACATACGCTCATCATCAGTGATTGTCCAGTCACGGAAACCATAACTTCCATAATATGAACTTGGGTGAAGGCTGGCAATGGTGCACTGTCCTTGGTCAAGTGTAATGACGGATTCCTTCGTTGCGTTATTTGGATAAAGTCTGTGAACGATGTTATGGAATGAGGAAGAACTCCATGTCGACATGAAAAGCCAATCGTGGTGTTTCAAAATCGCTCCTTGGCTTTGTTTCATCAAACTTGACGACGTTTTGAGAGCTTGCTGGGAAAATCTGCTTTCTGTAGAATTTGAAGTGTGAGGCTGACGGATAGCGTATGATCCATTATCGAGCCATGCATCGGAGGAAGGATGCTCCACTTCATCATAACCATGAGGGAAGAATGTTGTCGAACGGTTTGAAAAAGCAAGTCCTAACTCGTCGCTTCGGTCATCCGTAGCTGATGAAGAACCAGAAATCCATTCATCTCGGTCATCAGTAGCAGTTTGACTCCATCCCGTAGCAGAGGCGCCGGAAAGTGTGAGAGAAACGTCAGTAACAAGGGCACCTTTCGGTAAGGATACCATAGCACCAGTGTCAGGGTTTGCACCTTGATACAGTGCTACATACTCTGTTGACCCATCATGGAGCGAGTAAACGTGGCGTGAAACCCCTGTTGCGTCAGCAGAACCGACAACGACATCCGCCATAGGACCCATTGGAGCGAGTACCATTATGAAGAACAGTACAAACATTACGCCGCGCCCGTTCGACAAATCGTTCTGCATATACGCTCCCCCTAACAGGGCTTAGAGCCTATGGCCTTTGAATCATGCCCCTACGAGTCAAATGACAAATGTCATCCAGTTTGACGAGAATCATAACGAATCGGTGAAGAATCTCCACGAATTCCGTCTTCTTCATCATCATGAACTTCAAACCAATCAACCATCCAATCACCATCTGTATCCCAGTTCGTAGGGTCAGTACCCTCTGCGATGTGGTCGTTGTCTAAGTCGAGCAGATACCATCCGAATTCATGTTCACCGACGGCCCTCACAGGTGCAGTATTTGGCGAACCGACATAATACATATCCCATGAATCGGTTCGATTTCCTGCCAAATGAATTACATCATCACTGGAATCAAGAACGAGGAAATTCGTATCTCTGTCATCGACGATGTAAGCAAATCGAATATCATTGGCAAAGGATTTATCCATTTTCAAGTAATTTTCGCTACTTACTCCGGATGAATCGAGCTTCAAGAGTGCTGCCCTTAACTGCCACCACTCCAATACAACTTCGCCATCATAGATCATTCCGCTAAGTCGCACCGCATTAGGCGAGGAGAGGTCAGTGTCAGTGATACTGAAAAATTCTTGGAAATTCGTATAAGGCTCATAGACACATCCTGCGCCACTGCAATCCCAATTTCCATCCTGGTCAGGGTCGTAATTAGCATCTACGGGATCGGCAGGATTCAAAGTAAACCAAGTCGAGGCGAGATTTGGACGTGAAAGTATTCCATTGGCTCCTTGCTGGGATAGAGGAAGACAGGAATTTGTATCGGTGGAACATGCACCTCCAGTAGCAGCATCAATCCAAATAACCTGAATTTGTAAAAACGAACTAAAGTTGTCGTTTGATTCATTCCAAGCTTTCGAATACTCATACCAGTCTGGTAGCATATCGCCATCAGAATCATTATCACTCGGGTTAATTCCATACTTGAACACCTCCCGACCATCTGATAAATTGAAATCTTGCTGATGGTAAACAACTGCTCCGTTCGAGACTACTGTTGAATAGGAAATACTGTCTCCATCTGAATCGTTCAAATCAGGACGCGTCATGTTATCCCATTCCATCCAGTTAGTGAAAGGCAAATCGCCAAGTCCAGACTGAACGACTGCGGTTCCGGGAGTAAATACTCGACCTGACCAACTGCCTTGCGTGGCAGGCTGGTCAAAGACGGTACGGCCATACCATCCATCACGGTCTCCATCGTAATTAACATCCCAAGGGTTGAGAGGGTTTGCAGCCCAGTGGTTGATGGTCGTAGGATCTTCCATGCCGAAGACAGCATAGCAATATTCCCATCCATCCTCAATTCCATCAGAATCAGAATCGGAATTGGTTGGGTCTGAGATTCCAAGTAAAGTGCGATTGAAATTATCTTGATTAAATTCATTGATCATGGCCATTCTGTCTGCACTCGATTGACTCTTGGATGCGAAATCAGTGTACAGTGCTTGCTGCGCTTGAAGAAGATTCATGCCCTGTTCTTCCATGTAAGCCTGCATAGCGTCATCGCCAAAGTTAACGATTCCTTTGTCAACTGGGACCGAGAAACGCTCGAGGTATTTCCCATATGTGCGAGACTCCCATTCACGTAAATTGGAGAAACGTTCCTCCATCGAGATATTCCCATCACCATCGCAATCGAAACTATCGCCATCCGTATCAAGATTAACGTCACTGTCGATGAGTGGATTCATACTCCATCGGTTTTCTTCTAGATCCCATTCGGTGAACCAATACTCAAAACCGTCATACATGCCATCGTCATCTGTGTCAGGATTTGTTGGATCAGACATTCCAAGAAGTGTCGAGAGAATCGCATTTGGAGGAACTCCTGCTTGCCAGTCGTTGAAGTCGTTTAACAGACGCTTACCTCGTGTCTCTTTGGTGATGAGAATGTTAAACACCCGTTGTGCCTTCTCAGTAGGCTGTTGGACATCTCCATCAAGGTGGAGCAGAGGAGCATCTGAGGGGTGCTCTAAACCATTGGTTGGGGCCTCGACAGCGATTGCAAATTCTTGGCTATCAATCAGCCCATCCGCATCTCCATCGAAATCACCATCGCCTGCAACCAACGGATTAAGCGTCCAAGTTTCGGCGGTGAGATTCCATGAGGTGAACAATTGTTCTATGCCATCAATCATGCCATCCCCATCTGTGTCGACATTGTTTGGGTCACATGTCCATCCGGTAAGGTTCACTTGGTCTTGAGTGATGAATGAACCAAAGGAGAACTCAACAGAGTTACCAGGCCATTGTTGCAAAGCAAATGCTGAACCGACGGTTGTGACAAACCATTGTGGAGCTGAACGATTTTGATCTGTTTCGGTATATTCAGGAGAGATAGCATTGTATTCTTCCCAATTCGCCATTCCATCGTCATCTGCGTCTTCCCAACGGTCAGATGAATCAAGAGGATTCAACGTCCATCCATCATCGAGAACATTCCAGCGAGCAAACCAAATCTCCCATCCATCCGGCATTCCATCTGAATCCGAATCTGCGTTGAATGGGTCAGATGAGCCAACATCAGTAATTGATTGAAGGGCGGTGACTGAGCCTGATGCACGTTCACCAAAGTTCGCTTCTGGAATTCCAAATGAACTGACATTCGAAAAGAGGTCAGTTGAGAATCCGTTAGGTAAAGCCACACCATCAAGGGTCTGATTACCACTGAATAAGTCAGAACGAATATGGAATTCTAAGTAGTTGACAAAGGCTTCGTTGTCGTCTAAGACTCCATCATGATTGATGTCATATCCGTCTCCATCTGGATTTTCAAAGAGGTCTGAGGCGTTGAGCGGGTTCACACCTTGGCGAGAAGGGTCCCAAGTGCAAGCGCCGCCAGATTCCCAACCATCAGGCAACGTATCACCATCAGAATCAATGTTGTTTGGGTCAGCATCAAACCAATCCAGACTCGCATTGACCGTTTCTCCATGAGATTCGAGTAACAAGCCTTCAATTGCTGCACTTCGTACAAGCGACCACTGATATTCGCATAGATTTGCTAAACCATCACGGTCTGCATCCCAATTTGCATCTTCGGCGCGATTCGGGTCCAGAGTCCAGTTATTACCACCGGTAAACGAAGAACCAATCCATCGTCGATGGTGTATTTCCCATCCATCAGGCATGCCGTCACCATCGCTGTCGAAATTTGTTGGGTCAGTACCTCTGTCGCTGCTGGAAAGACCGAGATAAGTCGCATTCGCTGCTTGTCCGGCTGCATCATCACAAATGTATTCCATTTGGACCGTATAGTGGCACCAGAGAGTAGAATTTTCGTAAAAGAACCCAAAGTACTCACTACCATCGCCCAATCCATCACCATCGGTATCACCCGCTTTCGGATTGGTTGAATTGTAGCCTGCAGTCGTCTGACTAACGAATCGATACTCGTCTAAATTCGTCCAAAGTCGTTCTAAGAAACCATCACCTGATTGGTCGAGGTCTATACCGTCTCCATCCATATCAAAAAGTGAGTCCCAAGGATCTGTTGGGTCCAAACCATTGGCGACTTCCCAACCATCCGGCATACCATCATTATCGGAATCATTTGCTCCAGGGTTCATCAATTCAAGATTTGCGTATTTCCCTGGTGCGGAACCAGTGTAAATTGTTGTATTTTCATCAACTGTAATTGTTTGGATAGTGACAATTTCTCCATAGACTGTTTCCTGGTTTTGGAAGCCATAGACTGCAGAATAATCACCGGAAATAGCCCAAAGCCCCTTGTCTGAACCAATCAAAAGTTCATCACCAGTAGGGAGAATTGAATGGACGTTATTGTATTCACGCAGGTATTTGCCTTCGACTCCAGGGTGCTCCAATAATCCACTGTGTGAAATCGAATTGTCAAGGAGATTCATCATATGAACTCCAGAAGGAGTTCCAAACCACAAGACCTGAGCATTGCTGGGTGTAGGTCCATCAAGCACCATCGTTCGAACCTCTGCCGGATTGGCAACCATGCCCAGAGAGAGAGAGCGAATTTCATCGATTGCTGTTGGATACGGCGTCACTTCGGGGGTGTAATAAAATCGCCAAGTCGGTTCAAACATACCACGGGCCGTTGAAGTCTCACCGATAATTAACCCTCTATCGGTTCCGACATAGAGCGTATTATTTCCTCCACCTGCTGCACCATGTGCAATGCTAGTTACGCTTGCATTCGATTGACTAAGGGCTGTTTCAAGTCCTACCGCAATGGAATATTGTTGAGCGATTTGTGATAATGTGGTGACTTCAAAAACAGCTCCTTGACCGGATTGACCTAAGCCGAGGATTTGCTGATTTTGACCTTCAATGTTCAATGCGGCAAGTGCGTGAATTTCTTCAGATAGCGACCATGACCAACTTTCCAGAGGAGCGAGATCACCATTGGCTTGAAGAGGGGCGACTGCCAATCCAACATTTGTTGCAAGGGCTAAAGCAAAACTGGTATCTTGTAAGGAAAGAAGAAGAGACTCATGCAACTCAACACCTTGAGGCATCCAATGATCATAATTCACGGACTGTTCAAAATCAAAAACCGTTACGCCGTATCGAGTTGTTGCATAAAGCATCGTCCCATCACTTTCTAAATCACGAAGATCGTAATGTATGAGGCTCATTTCTTCAGCAGGTGTGACAAAGCTCAGAGGCATTGATTCGTGAGTATCAAGTTGGTTGCCAAGGAGAACTGATTTCATACCAGGAAGTACGGAGTTTCCATTATCCTCATGGACGAAGTACTCTTCCAATGTAGACAATGATTCACCTAATGCCAGTGCTGTTAACGTACGACTTACATCCGGAGAGACTCCCCCATCTCGGTTCGCATCCCAACCATCCAAGTCTGGGTCGAGAAGAGCATTGGTCCGGTTAAGTGGTTCTAGGCCGAAATGGACTTCCCATCCATCTGGAATCCCATCTCCGAAAGAAGGGAAAAGTCTGCGAATTGAAAAGCCATCCCAATGGTAGCGGTCAGAGTCTGCAAGAAGAGGGTCAGTTCCTAGCCAAATGTCTTCGTCAATGACCATCGTGGCATTCTCAGTACATGCTGAGAGTAGATTTGTGAAAGTAGCATTAGGGCCGGTTGGAATAAATGGCCAGTTCTTGAAGACTGAGCCTTCAGGTAATGTTGCAGAGCACCACATGCCGTCCAATTCAGTCGTATGATTCAATGGCGCTCCGTAAATGTATTCCTCCGGAGATGAAAAGCGTTCAGTGGTTGATAATACGCCGTCTCGATTAACGTCAAATCCATCTTCATCAGGATCATCGTAAACATCAGATCCGTTTAGAGGGTCGAAGTTTTGGCACTCATACTTGAGCGAAAATATGTTGAAACCGCCAACGCGTTCACACATGTATGCTTCATATCCATCAGGCATTCCATCTCCATCTGTATCAGAGACACGAGGGTCAAGATAACTGCGCTCACCCTCACTGTCTACAACCCCAGTCAGTCCGCGAGGGAATCCAGGAGCAGTACAATTTGCGGGATAAGGCCAACAAAATTCTTCGGTAGCATTCAAACCATCTCGGTCATTATCCACCAATGCATCGGACGCATTGTTACTGTCCATGCCTGGCATGACAATGATTCGGCCATCAACAGTACTCCAATTCATCCATTCCTCAAACAGATTTTCATGGACATCTGGGATTTTATCTCCGTCGGTATCTGTCGATGGGGGCTTGGAGCCATCCGTGGTATCTGGATGCAAATTCGAAACCGGCGAAATTGCTGGAAATTGTGACATGAACACCAGACTTGCTACAACAGCAAGTGTGGTTAGAAGAGTGGTTAAACTACGACGCATTTTGAGACCAGCCTACAAAGCATACGCTTCGCAGGTGCTCAACCCTTTCAAGACACTTATGAGGGTGATGGAGCGATGTTCGGACAAGTCCTCATTCATCGACCGGAAAATTCCTTCGATTTAAACTGGAATTGGACCTTCAGAAAAGGCAACTTGAAGGAGGAAATCACAAAGTTTGCAGCAATTGATGCGGTTTCTTCAAAGACCGTTCGCGTCACGGTACTAATGATTGAGATGACGATGACACTCACGCACCTTGGTACAGGCAGTCGCGGAAATGCGACGTTGCTTGAAACCGAACAGGCGAAAGTGTTGATCGACCAAGGATTCAGTGGCGCACAACTTGAGAAAAGACTTGGAAGATTGAATCTTCACCCAACCGATATTGATTATATTTTCATTACCCACCATCACGGTGATCATGGTGGAGGTGCTGCTGTTTCTCAGAAAAGATGGAATATGAACATTCAGGCAAATCACCGAACTGCAGAAGAGCTCGGTCTCATGCCTGAACTCACTCATTATTTTGAAGCACTCGACGTCATTCGAGTAAGCGAGGATTTAGCGATACTCCCCGTCCCTGTCCCTCATTCAGGTGCAGATAATGTAGCATTTGTTGCAAGTCATAACGGACAGAGGGCTGCCGTTATTACAGACCTCGGTTCATGGACAGATGAACTTGTCACGCATGTACGCGGTTGCGAACACATTTCGATTGAGGCAAATTATGACCACAACCGGTTGATGAATGGGCCATATCCTTACACACTCAAAGACAGAATTAGCGGCCGAGGAGGGCACCTGTCAAATGACCAAACTGGGCGTTTCTTGGCACAGGTTTGCACGCCTGCTACTAAGAGTATTTCACTCACGCACTTGTCGGAAAAAAACAATCAACCCCACCTTGCTGAATCCACCGTTCTTTACCACATTGATGAACTGTTTACTGGAGACATTACAATCTCACTCCAAGATGGCCCAGAGCGCTCCCACTATATCGGCCAGAGCAACGAAAATGAGTTGCTCAAAAAGAGTTCTCCGTGAAATGAGTTATTGACAAAATCACCCCCCTATGGGGGGGTGAGAGGGTCAATTGCTAAATGATGCCAAAGGTTGTGCCGTATGTGAACGCACAACCAAACACAGTTTGGCGCCCGTCTCTTCGACGAGACCAAAGGGCTGTCAGTGAAGTTCTCGGAGTCGTGATGATGCTCGCCATGGTCATCACAATTATGGGTGGGGTGTGGGTTTTCTTGAACCCCTACATCACTGATTTTGAAGACAATACAAACTGGAACAGCGCAACAGGAATTGCGGAACGTTTCGAAGACCGAATTGATGTCGCAGGCGGAGCGCCCGAAGGAACGGGAATACGTCACACTCTTGCATTGCAATCTACGATGATTCAATCGGTGGAAAAAGTAGAAACTTGGACGATGGCGGCTGATTTGACACCGTATGATTCAGTCACTGTTCGAGATGAAAATAGTTCCGCCTTAGGCATTTATTCGATGAACGAAACTGCACGAAGCATAACCATTGAAACCGAATACGGGGTTGAGAGTTTTTCCTTTGAAGCGTCACATGAAGAAGTTCTTGTGAGGCATAACTCAACTCAACAGCACTGGATGGTAGTTACAGTTTTTGATTCGGATAACAATCCGATTCATCGCAGTTTCACCTATCTCATTTCTGGAATCCAAATCACAACTTCTCTTGGACAGGGTGAACACCAAATCGCTTTGATGAATAATGCTCGAGTAGAGAGGTTTCCAAATGAGCCATGGAGTGTTTCTCACTTTCCAAAAATCGAAATCGACCCACTGGTAAACGGTGAGTTTCGTCTCTCACTGGTCCTCAGTGATGTCACGATTAACGGTTCACTTGGCTCTGGAAATAAAATTGGAATGAACATGATTTCGATGGGCCCAATGACGCTTTTTTCCGGTGAGGCATACAATGTGAAATTCACAGTCGTCAATTCCCTCAATGATTTGATAACACCCCAATATCATGATCGAATGCTGGATGAATACAATCTCAACAGAGCATCGGGCACCTTGGACACCTATGTTGGGTATGCCCCGTTTTTGAGAGCAAGCGGTGCAGATGGTTTTACTGTTGAAACCCAAGGTGCACAGTTGTATCTTGAAGTGGATGTAAAGCGCGTGGAGGTATCTCGATGAAGTACAACCTGCAACGTGATGAAGATGCCGTTTCAGCAGCGGTTGCCACTGTTCTTCTCTTCGGCGGAGTTCTGAGTATCATCGGTATGATGATGGTTTCAATGATTCCAGTCATTGAGGAATTGGAGGGCTCAATCGAACGTCATGATATGTCTTCTCAAATGTCGCTGTTAGCGCATCAAACCTCATCTCTAAGCGAAAGTGGAATGCCAGGAGATTCTACGGAAATTGAACTTATTCCCGTGGACGGCAGTTTGAACTGGAACATGATGCAAAGCAGCATGTGGTATTCTGCAACTTGGTTCGACGACACCAGTTTCCGAGTTCAGGGAGCCCTCGACTATGATGACCAGTTCAGCGTACGGCACCCAGAATCCATGAATTCTGCAGTGTGTGTTGATGACCTGCGTCTCGGTCCTGCGAATCCATACATGTTCACCATCCCTGAATGGGTGGAGAGCGTCACAATGACTGCATCACCTGGACTCGCACTCCCTCTTGGGCCTATTGAGATCGAAATTTGGAATCAATCCACGAAGCTATCTGAACTCGAACTTATGGTTGATGGAATGCACATCGTCAATACCAGTCAATCTGGTGAAATAGTCATCCATTCTTCTCATGAACTGCATCTACTGCTTTCTCGAGGAAATGGTGGGACGACATTAATGCAAGCCAATGACCCAAATCCAGTCGATTTAACCGGTACCTCTTGGTCACTTCCATTGCCGGCTGGAAACAATCAAATCCACATACTGAGCGAGGTTGCAAACCAGATAATAATTACCAATCAAACCTCAAATTCACATTATGCATTACCGTCAAATCAAAACCGTGTAGGGGTAGATTTCACTCATCAATTCTCCCTTGACACGCCTGAGGTGGTCCACATTACGACCAGTGCACCCTCAAGGCTTCTTCTTCAAACAAATACAGAAGTCAATGTTGGTCAAACCGCTTGGCCAAGTTCCGATGGACAATATCTTGGTCATTCATTTGTAACGCCATCGCTTGAAGGTGAATTGGTCTTCACCAATCCCGGCCAGACAAGTGTCACCGTAACATGGAGAGGCGGTGGGGTTTCTGTTGCTGCAAACCAAAGTCTCAGTTTTGATTGGCCTCCTGCTGAAATTGATGGTGCTCCAATGCTTGATGCAAATGGAGACGTTTTCGTCTCTTGGCGAGCAGATACAAACGGTTCTGGATTGCAGGTAATTGCTGCAGATGATACTGGTGCATTGTCAGGCCAATCACACACGATCTACGCAGACGGTTCAAGCAACAAACAAATCCATCTTGTCCGGGCCGGTATGATTGTTGATTGGAACTTAACCGGTGCGAGTAATGCCAATGGCTCACTCTTTGATGAAAATACCCAGCGAACTGTTAACATCAATCAGGGAGTCAATCAAATGAACGTTGAAGATGGACATGCACTTCGACTCTACCTTTTACGTGGACAAAATGGACTTATCCAAGCACACCATGATGGAGCACAACGATGTTTATCGATTAATGTTCAGGCAAGTGGATGGATTGCAACGGAGTTGCCTTGGCAATCGATGAGTGGAAGAAGCCAAGTTGACCTGAAAAATGCATGGCGTTCTGGAAACCATCCAGCAAGTATGCAAATTACTCTCATTGGAGTTAACGGTGCTTCAACACATGCAAACCTCGGAACAGTGTGGGGATTCCATCTCTCTCGACTGAGTTATGAGTTCACCTCATCAATTGTCGGAATGGAAGTGGCGTATGTCGGAGGTGCTGTGGTCACCAACCATCCGGAATTTGAACCATACATTGTGGTATCTCCATCCGACCGAGGGGGCCCCGGACCAAGATTTGCTGCAACCATACCATCACTTCACCCTACTCAAGACAGTGTCAGTGGCGCTGGAACAATGAACTTAGACATAGAATTAGTCGATCGTTCATCGCTTGCTTCGACGATTGCCTATGAGGTTCGTCGAGGATGGTCAAGCCCTTACGGAGTGGCCATTGCTGATGCATCAGCAGACGGGCTCGAATCAAGTGAAGATTGGACTGTTTATCCTGGAAGGATTGATTTGTTGAGTGATTATGTTGGATGGGTGCCAGACCCATCATATGCAACATCCGAAGCAGTTTGGCACACCAACGGTGAACCAATACAGTTCACTCTTCAAATGGCTGCACTAAATGCCCACATGACGGAGGTCATCTCATGAAATCAAAGCGATTCATGCACGATGAACGTGCTGCTGCAACAGAGTTGGGTTACATTTTCACGTTCCTTTTGGGTGTCTTACTCCTTACCATGTTCAGTTTGTGGGCCTATGAGATTGAGACTGCAACCCGTGAACGATGGAATGAAAATGCAATTCAATCAAATCTTGACGACCTTGCTGCAGCAGTCGAACGTGCAGACGAAGCAAGTCGTATGGGCGCAATTGATTATGCTGAAAAAGTGACTTGGAGACTTACTGAAGCGGATGAATCGCAGATGAAAATTATCCTAACAGACACCTCAATAGAATTGATTGATGAGGGAGGGACACTCGATACCAATGTTTCAATCTCTGGCACTGGAGCTGGTGGACATCAAGGTACTGTAGTTCTTGCAGGCGTCACTTCAGTATGGGTCGTACATTCTGATGGGATGACGACCTTGCAATACGATCGGCCACAGACCTATGACTGATTAACGGCCCATTACTGCTGCATGAACTTGAGCTTGAACTTCCTTCATACGGGATTTTGCGCCCAATTCCCTGAATACAGATAATGCTCTCTGAAGATACTCCATTCGACGGGGCTTATCTGGTGCAACACCACCGAGACGTGAAAGTAATTCTCCTATCTGCATACGAAGGTCATTCGCTTCTGCGATAACCAATGCCTCTCGGTAATGTTCCATAGCATCTTCCGCACGCCCTGAATCTTGAAGGACTTCTCCCAGAAGAATCGTAATTTCAACCAGTGACAACAAGTCACCCGCTTCGCTCATGGTCTCTAATGCTGTTGAGTAGTGATGAGATGCGACATCTGCATCCCCAACTTTTGCATAATAACGGCCGAGAACCGCTTGAGCGCGAGCATGCAACAAGACATCGTCACCGCCATCAGTATTCTCAAATGCTTGGAGTGCATGGTCACGGGCACGATCGATTTCATTCAGTTCAATGAATGCACGGGCAAGTGTAAGTTGAGTACCCACAAGTTCAGCATTGTTGGAACCTTTCAAAATAGTTTCAACCTCACCATAGGCATCCAATGCCTTTGACAAGTCATTTTTGCGGCGTAGTAAATAGCCCATGTTGTTGTACGAACGAGCTGCACCCTTTTCATCTCCAAACTGAATGAATTTTTCAAGAGCATCATGATGCATGGAAAGTGCTTTGTCCGTGTCGCCTTGCTTGAGGGCAATATCTGCTAATGCGGACAGAACTTCAGCACCAATACGAGTTGCCTTCGAAGAATCCGTCAAAGATTGGGTTGACAAAAATATCTCTTCAGCTTCTAAGAAACGGCCGAGTAGTACGAGAATCTCACCACGTAATTGCAAAATTCGAATCTGTATCTGAATATCGAGTCCATCAAGCGACAGACCTTCGATTAAACTCAACAGTTCCATGTGTCCTTGTGCAACAAGGTCACGACCTTCATCAGCAATAAGTAAGGCAGCATCTCCTCCTTTATCACTGCGGATTAAATGATAAATACGTTCGATGATGATGCTTGCAGTGAAATTTTGCTTCTCATACCAGAGGCAACATTTGGCATGGAATTCTTTCTTGGTATTCTCATCTAAACTGCGAACTAAGAACTCTCGAATTAAATCGTGGACATCGTAAAAATCAACATCGCCCTGACGAGCCAAACCTTGTTCGACAAGCGAATCCAATTCGTCGGTATCCAATCCCTGCTCAGCCAATGCACTCAGAGCAACTGGCTCACGGTAAATTGCGAGGGCAGAAAGAACTCGCTTTTGTTCACCACTCAACTTGGAAAAGATTTCAACGGTGACATAATTCTCCAATGTTTCGTGGTAAGCACCTGCTGAAGCGCCGCGATTAATCAATTCTAAAACAAGAGGATGACCTCTTGAAAGTCCGTGAATGTGGAGCCATTGTTCGTCTCCAAGATTTTCAAAACTGCTCAAAAGTTGCCTTCCAGCATCCGAATCTAAACCATCGAGTGGTAGAACTAAACTTGCGATTCTACCTTCTGCATCCTTTGCTGGCACTACGGGTTTGAATGAGCGTGAAAAAATGACCAGACCAATTTCTTCCTCACTGCCTAGGAGAGCTAAGGACATCGCTTGGAACGTTTGATGCAATGTCGTGTCTGCGACTTTGTGAAAATCATCAATGACAATCAGCGTAGGCGTTCCTTCCAGAGAGTCAACAAGTAACCGTGCTGCATCTGCAGGCTGAGGGACTGGAGTTGCCGCCAAATAATCAGAAAAGGTCGAATCCCCAATATTTGCCAACCAATCTGCAACTGCCTCAAAGAATGAACGGGAACTTTCCCAATCTTGACAGCGATGGTAAAGCAAATTACGCCGATGCATAAATCGTTCAATCAATTTTGAAGCAATTGTGGTTTTACCTATACCAGCGATACCTGGGACCAACAAAGTAGTTGCTCGAGCATCAACGAGACTCACCATGTTGTCCAACTCTTTTTCACGACCGTAGAAATGTCGAAGGCGAGGCAAATCTCCAAGCGAAGTGACAAGTTGTTTTTCAACATGTTTTGAAAGATCCCTTTCAACTAAATCAGCAGACAATGTTCGAGTATCCAGTACGCAATTGTCATCCATGTAACGAATAATATCTACGGGGCGCATAGAGAAATCAAGATGGTCATTGATCTCCCCTAGAGTTGAATTGATAATGTTACCATCAGCCATAATGCTTCGAAGCTGGAATTCTCGCAACCTGGTCCATGTTTCTTCTGAGACATTGATGCCTGGATCTGTGAGAAAATACGCCTTTCGCTTCCTCGAAACACCAGCAACGTGGGCCTGCCGCTCGATGAGAAGTCCTTGGTCTTTGAGTCCTGCAATGGCACGAGGTACGTTCGAGCGGGCAATGGCTACTGCATTTGCAATTCCCATCTGCGAAAGTGCAAATGGAACTTCGACACTGCTCTTGAAATCGGAGTAATCAAGCAGGTGCAAGAGTATTCTTTCCTGCACTCCTGGTTTGGGTTGTACAGCCATAATCTTCTCTCCGGTTTTCCTCCGTTTCAATAGTTCCCCTTTCGTGAGCGTTGAGACTTCACTGTTCGGGGACATAATTTGGGTCTGGGACCCAGTTATTTGACTCTGCATCCCATAGCCATCCTGGATGCTGGGATGCCTGTGGTGCACTCGTAACGACCTGTTGAACTGCTACAGGAGTTGTTGCGACTTGATTTGAAGGAATGGATGCCGAATCTTGGCGAGCTTTCGCCCAAGCATATGGATCGGCAGATGCTTTTTCTTCAGCAGCGGTTAATTCTGACTCTTCATCAAATTCTTCATATTCGACTTGGAGGAAGAACATTCCTGCTCCCAAGAGTAAGAGAACGCCAACAGCAATTAGCGCAATCATTCCCACATTAAGCCCTGAAGACTCTTCTTCTCCAAGACTGACCTTGAACAAAGCACCGGAATTTTCACCTGGCTGAGTAAAGACTTGATCGTCCATCTCAAAGATGATGTTTCGAGTGCCTTCGATACCCGAGAGTTGGCTACTTGAAATCTCCATTTCCCACGTAGCATCAGCATTCACACGTGTCTGATTGATTCGAACCCCGCTGAGGGAATCGAAACGTGCTTCAACAAGACTGTTCGGCAACCCTTGTCCACTGAACACAGCAGGATTACCCGGTCCTAGCGAGCCCGAATCTTGACGCTCAACGGTGAATGAAACTTCAACCACTACAACGTTGACTTTGTAGGAGTAAGCAACTGAACCATACGAATCACGTGCTTCAAACATCAAGCCTACAAGCGACCATTCTGCGATGTCATTTGAAAGACCAGTAACATAGGCTGGGTCATACTTGACTACACCATTAGAACTGAAAGTGAGGTAGTTTCCATATTCGTCGTCATCGAGATTCGTCAAATCATCATAGACGTCGAAAACAAGACCGTTGGTCGCACTGGCAGTCGGACCGTCTGGATCAGAAAAGTGATCTGTCAAATCAATGCTGATTCCACCGTTACAACGATCTTGCTTGGTCGGATTAGAATCACAGAACAGGGTAATGGTTCCAACCCATCCAGTCGAATTGAATTCAGGGATGAGATTGTCGGCATCACTTGGGTTGTCAATGGTGATTCGAATACGTTCTTCTAACGAGTAATTCTTTCCGTCCCATGCCTTGATGACCAGTTCATATTGTTGGTCATGGATGAGGTCAGAGGTATCCCAGGTAGTGTACCAGGCGCCATTTTGAGCGAAATTGGTAACCGGGTCCGGACCGTTGTTGATTTCAACACCACTCGTCAAATCGACAATGCTGATCTCAACACGTGTAACAAGTCCGTCGTTATCCAATGCTACACCTTGAATGAGTTGAGTTTCACTTGCACGAAGAATATCCGTATTGAGTGGTTCACTCAATTGCACAAATGGAATTGCATTGTCGGTGTTGATGTTGAGGGTTCGAGTCTCAAAGTTACAATCCATCCATCCAGATTTTGAATTACAGAAATCACTGTCTGAAGCCCAAATGCGGAAGTCATACTCACCAGTTTGCAATTCTTGGAATTGCCAATCGTATGCCCATGCGGTTGAGCCGGGAATGTCAAAGTTAGCAGTATATCCATTCGGACCATTGATATCGAACCAAATTGAGTTGATATCGCTCCCCCAAGTTCCCGAATAGGGGTCACTGGCAGTTCCGGTGAACGTCACTTTTCCATTATCGTGAGATGTCCCATCATTTGGAGTGTCAACTAAAATCGAAGGAGCCACCAAGTTGAGTTTGTATTTACGAACTTCCACAGGTGAGTAATCCAAGCCATCGTATGAACGCACACGGAATGTAACATCGCCTTCTCCTTCAGGATGAGCAGACATTTCCCAGTCAAAACTCCATGTCTTGAAAGGATGATTTGATTTGGTGATCATACCAGCCGCACCCGATGTATCGATAGCAGAGTACCAATCTGTGGAACCCGGGGGCTGGATTTCAACACGCTTGATTAATCCAAATTGGTTTTGGTAGGCAACAAAGTCCAGAGGGTAAGGACCGCTGATACCGTCCCATGAAGAACCGGTAAGTTCGACAGTTGTGGCAAATGAGAACCCGTCATTTTGAGTCACAGTCACGCTTGGTTTGAGATTATCAAGGTTAATCACATCATCAATCGAACCGCTTAGTACGAAGTCAAAATCTTTCTGACCTTTGCCGAACATGTATGCTTCAACGGAGTAGAACGGCAACTCTCGACCGTTTGTACAGTCGCTGTCTTCTGCATCTACTTTGGTATCACCATCGTTGTCATATCCGTCAGAACATGAATCTTCATCGA
Organism: Euryarchaeota archaeon UBA91; assembly: GCA_002499705.1. GTDB lineage: Archaea > Thermoplasmatota > Poseidoniia > Poseidoniales > Poseidoniaceae > MGIIa-L1. The sequence continues at coordinate 30,038 of DAMU01000036.1, read as the reverse complement.
TAAAGACAGGGTTACCTTGAGCATCCGTCACGCCAGGAATTTGAACATTATTTTCACCTACTAAGTGGTTCCAATTACGGTCAAGAAGGAAATCAGATGGAAGAGATACTTCTGGTGTGAATCCAAATGCATCGGTTGTCAATGTGTAGAGTGGTAGTCCAGTAGCATCACGGATAACGACTGTTGCTCCAGCAACATTGCTGTTCTTTGCTTTGACTTGATAGCGCACGAGTTCACCTTCACGAACTTGGCTACCCCATGCTGAGTTTTGGTTCTGAACATGAATCTTTGATGAGTCAAAGTTCTGTAAGTTCGCATATGAAAACACGGTGGAGTTGTCGATAACTTCCAGTGCCAAAGGCATGAATGCTGGAGGCATGACGGCAGTCGATGGAACAATGAGACATTCATCCAATACATACGGGCATTCAGGACCAAGCCAGCTCAATTGAACGGGATAGAGTTCGTTGCCACCTGCATCTGGGATATATTCAGATTGGACGGTAACACGGGATTCTGTAATGTTGTAAATTTGTGAAGCATTCGAGTAAGAGTTGCCGGAGAAGTATGCAATCGAACCGTATTTACTTCCGTAATTATCGTCAAACATGCTGATGTTGGCTGCAAAGCCAGATACTTCCATAGTGTTTCGTTGTGCATTGACAATACTGCCTTTGATACGCATGCCATCTCCACCGTTATTGACTACAGTGTTATCATAAATTGTGGCAGATGACATGAAAACGTGGATAGCTGGACATGGGAAATCGCCATCATACATTTGTGAGTTGCATGTTCCAGTGTTGTTGGAAATGAGGTTATTTGCCAAATACAAACGAGCCGCAGTTGGTGTAGGAACATTCCATCCTTGGTCGTTGAAGTGGTATTCTCCAATGAGGACGGCCTCTTTTGCTGTATCCTGAATGGTGTTGTTTTCAGCACTCACATCAGAAGTGCCGTATATCCACAAACCATTCCAGCCACCGATTGGACCGATGACGTTGTCATTTGCAATGACAGAAGACGAACGGATACCAAATCCTGAACCCTGGGCTGCGCCTGAAATTGTGTTTCGGTTTGCTACAACGATTGCACCATCATAAGCAGTGATTCCAGAACCATCTGCGGTTGTGATGTCGTTGTCGTTTAGGTATAGGGTATGGTTGATGGTTCCAGTGACTTTGTGAGAGTTTGTATCAATTCCACTGCACTTGACATCAATTGTTGAATTTGTAAGCGAGCCAGAACTCTGTTTCAAGAACAATCCGTATGCATTGTCCTTGAGTTCGAGATTCGAGAGATCTACATACGACTCTTCGATGTAAATGAGGCTGCGGCCTCCGCCTTGTTGTCCACAATCTGCTTCGGTGTTACCGGTGAAATCAGAGTTCTGTATACGCATAGTTCCAAGAATTCCAGCACCAGCTCCATAGGCACGAACGGCTGCAGCATCGTATCCATTACCATCGATACCAAGCGTGAATGTCGAATCATCAATGGTTGGTGATGCAAGGTCCAGAGCAATGATATTCGATGTGTTAATGTCTTGGAAACTGAGTCCAGTTGCGGTTGTCGAGGAACCGTCAAAAACCAATACACCGTATTGCTTACCGCTCACCTGATTTGTGTCGAAGGGAATACCGTATGCATTTTCAAAGTGAGCGTATTTAATCGAAGTTATCGCTTGGTCAATAGTGGAACGAATAATCATTCCAGAACCACATGCAGTATCATCATTGTAGTTTGGATTGTTGCTGTTATTCGAATAGCAGCGGCCTTGTAGGGTATAATCAGAAGGGGTTGACCAGATGAAGCGTGCTTGATTACTTGCTGAACCAGAACTTGAACCGCATGACGTGTCACCGATACAAATCGCACCCTCAACATCAATGTAGTAACCATAAGGTATGTTTACGGTCGTTCCTGCATTAACGATGAGTTTAGCACCTTCTGCGACGGTAACATCGCCGTTGAGGTTCATTGTTCCAGTCCAAGTTTCAGTTCCAGAAATAATTCCAGACTTCGTTTCGTTGACAGCGGATGCGGTTGGTAGAGTTACCAGGCCGGTTAACACTGAGAGCAACAATAATGCGACTAACGATATGCTTTTGTGTGATGTTGTGTTCTTCAAAATAGACACCTCTCCTTTCTCCCATCTCTCCCTCGAATATAATACTGCGCCTCAATTGCCCGTTTAAGAATATCAAAAACGGCCAAGAATATCGTAAAAACGAGTGTTAATGTATCAATCTCAACTAATAATATCAAGATAACAGTAGTCATGATTTCCAAAAAATCAAACGAAGTAAGCCGTTCATAGTGGATGAAAGACAAATTGCCGTTCAGCAATTCGCAGATTGTCCTGCCAAGTCTTGGAACCAATCAAAGGCTTGAAGTTGACCATAGCCCCAGCGATTGTCATGTTCCACTGTAAGTTGATATCGGAGTGAAGTATCCTTCAACGAGTTCTTGACAAGATCAATACAATCGCCATTTGAATCCGAAGTTGGCTTGAAGGACGGGTATGCCTCAAGAATGAGCGAAAGGGCTCCGGTCACAAATACTGTCGAGTCTGAAGTACCGCTGCTGGAATACCAGCGGTCGCCAGAACCAGTGCTGATTATGTTCTCACCTGGTGCGATGACCTCGGGTTTTAGATGCGGACTTTGACGAAGAGTGCCGTCAGAGAGGGTTTGGGAGCCCGATGAAGAATTGACCCAAACTGTTTGTTCTTGGGTCGATGCACCAACGGTGATGACTCGAGGTACATTACCCGGGACGGACACCAGCCCATCATCTCCACTCCCACCGTCGTTTCCAGCAGCTGCAACGACAAATATCCCTGAATCGACTGCACGTCGCACTGCAGAAACGCTCGAGCCTTCTGTCTCCATCTGAACTTGTTGCTCACCTCCGAGCGATAGTGAGATGATATCGGCTTGGAATTCATCTTGACACCATAAGATTGCACTCGCCACAGTGTCCTCTGAACCGCTGTTCATATTTTCATCATCAGCTCCGAGTGCAGCAACGACAGCCAAGGTGATGTTTGGAGCAATGCCCATCTGGTGTTCTCCTGAAACCAAAATGCCTGCCATGAGCGTTCCATGTGCCACATATCCATAATCGAGAGGAGAATCAGAATTTCCAATCATATCCTTGAATGTGACCTCGATGCCTGAAAAAGCAGGGTGACTCAAATCGATACCAGTGTCAACCATGCAAACTCGAACACCATCGCCACTCAGTCCAGTTTCTGAAAACTCATCGAATTGCGATTGTTCAAAAGCCCATTCGGATTTTGGCGGTGAGAGTTCGATGAACAAAAGTCCTGAATTCCATACTACCAGTAATATGACGGCAATCACAGCAAAAAAGACTCCATTGGTGGCAAGCAGCCTCTTTCGGCGTACACGCGGAACTGGGGTTGCCTCATACGGTGCCCAACCAGTAACCTCTGCTCTCCAGCCATCTTGAAAGCCAACCGCAGAAGGGTCAATCGCCGAGAGAATTCGAGAATCTTCGGGTTCAGGAAGTAATTCGAAATTATCTAAATCACTCACTTCTTCACCCCTACAGCATCACAGCAGCAAAAATCCTTGCGAATCTTTGGCTATAATGTGTTGTCTGTTTCTTGAATCAGAATCGAGTCGATGAAGAGCGGCTTCGGGCTAATCGAACACCACCGTAGACTACAAGAGCACCGATGACGAAGATAACGAGTGTAAACCAAGGAGACTCCTCAGTGGTTTCGTCAATGTAGTATTCAACACTGAAATCAATCATCTTGTCTGCACCGATTTCCTGAGTCACCTTATTGCTGTCATCACCAACAACTTCTACAGTTACTTCAAATCGAACTGTGCTTCCTGAGTCCGCAGCGGAGACAGTGAAGTTCGCATTTGTTGTTGATTCTGCATCAAGCGAAATCGTAACTGTGCCAAGTGACTTACCGTCAACAATCTTTGCTGAAACTTCAACATTATCCGTTGCCATCAAACCAAGGTTGGTGACTGGAATAACCAGTTGATTTTGTGTATCTGCGGTTGAACCTGAAAGCGTAATGATGTCACCTTGATCGATGTCAAGCCGGATACTCAATGGAATAATGTCGACATCAAAGGTATCAGAAAGCAATCCGTTGGAACTGGTAACAGTTACAGTTACCGTCTTTGTTCCTTCAGTGAAATCAGTCGCTGAAAATATCGTGAACAATTGCGAGCGCGTCACATCTTTGGTGATGGTCATAACCGATTGCATCGGAGTGATTTCCCAACCTTCAGGGATGTTGTCTGCAAGTTCAATAGTAAACGTATCGTCACCGTTACCCAAATTCGTCAAATCAAAGCCAAATGTCTGGCTTCCTGCGTTGTCGAGACCAACAACAGTTGGGACATCAGAGAACTCAAATGCATAGATCTGAGGTACCTGAACAGATACGGCAATCTCACTTGAAGGTGTAGAATCAGTACTCAATCGAACCTTGAGAGTATGAGGCTCTTCAAGATGCCATGCATCAGACTGGTTCGGCGCAAGAATTCTCACCCGAAGAACAGTTGATGATTCAACACTGGTATCATTCAAATCTTCACCGATTCCGAGTGTAACGTTGTGGGATTCAACGAAATTCGTTCCATCCCAGAATTCAATGTTCCAATCTGCTTCATCAGGTGCGATTCCAATTTGACCTGCGACATCAAACACTTGAGTTGTTTCTGTGCCGTCATACTGGATGTTCAAGTCGAACTCAATTGCCTTGTAGGCTTCTTCTTCTTCAATTGCCACAAAGGAAAGGTCAGAATCAGCGACAACAGTTGCGTTCACTATGCTGTTTTCCACCATGGTGATTGAAGTATCTGAATTGATACTGCGTGTGTATGAAAGAGCGACTGGAGAACGGCCCTCAGCAACAAGTGTCACTGCACCACCAATGTAGTTCATTTCTAAATTGAGGTCATGCTGAATAGTTACGAAGGATGAATCCATTTCGATTTCTTCAGCAGGCATCAAGATACTGATGGTTCCGTCATTTCCGACTGGCATATCCCATTCAATATCAGAACCAATTCCAAAGGTCACAGATACGGACTCATTCAAGAGAGCCGAGCCGTTGGTATCTCCGGAACCTGCATGGTGGTCGTTCAAGTTGATGTCTGTCCAGGAGGTTGTCAAATCAATCCATCCACCAAGTGACATTTCAAGGTCGAGTGTTGCACCGTCGGAAATACTTGCGTCAAGTAATCCAACAGCAACACCGCCGCCGTTTTCACCAGCATCTGCTTGTGTCACAACAACAATCCATTCACCTGGTGCAATAACCGCAGACCATGTCAGTTGATTATTTTCAAAGACTGGGGTAACATTTTGGATATCTCCTGCCATACCACTGGAAGGATAGAGAACGACTGTGGAGCCGTTCAATCGGCTCGCATCGTTAATGTCAGTAACATTGCCAGAAACGACAACGTTTCCAGCAGTCATTTCAATATCATATGATTCGGGTTCTGAATAGACAGGGTAAGCACTTGAGTTCGAGATGTTGTAAACCTCGGTGCTGAAACCTTCTTTACTCACAGTGACTTGGTATTCATCGTCAATAGGGACAAACAAGGACCAAACACCGAATTCATCGGTAGTCACATTCGTATCAATTTGTGAATTATTCATTCCAACAACGGAGACTGTTGTGTTTGCAACACCCTCTGTTCCACCTGGAATATCGTTGTCGTCAAGATCCCAGAAGACCTTTCCGCCAATTTCAACTTCCAGTTCTGCATTGATGATTCCGATATCAAGAACTCCATCGACAGCACTGTCAGTATGGAACGGTCCGTATTCAAGTGACCAATGACGCTGTGGAGCTGTTTCGTTGAGGAAGAGGCTCCAGTTACCTGGCATTATTTCTTCTGATACATTTCCGCTATCATCGGATTTCGACAGAGTCACATTGCCAAACCCGTCATGGCTAACCAAAGTAACACGTATTCCGGACATGTTGGAATCAGTGTCCGATTCTTGCAGTTGGAAATTCATTTCAATGACATCTTGTGAAGTCAAGGACAAATTGTATCGAACGGATGAATCTGGGCCAACAGTAAACGGATAGCGTAGAGTTTCAGTACTGTCATTATCTGCTATGAATGGAGCAACAATTGCAACCCAATCACCAGCTGTAACGTAGGAGGCGAAACTGCCGTTCTCATCTGATGCCATGTTAAACCACAGATCGTCGGCTTCATTTCGAAGCAAGAATTGCTTCTCTACTGCACCACCGCTGTTGTTCAACAGTTCTCCAGTCACCAAGTATTCGTTACGTAGTGGGAATGGAACTGCTTCTTCATATGCTTCAAGCCCTACAATAATTGGGTCAAACACATTTGCTCCGAGAAGCGCATAATCCGACGCATTACTATCCTCTGGGTTTGTCGAATTGAGTTGGAGAGAGTAGATTCCAGGCTCTAAGACAACAGTTATGTTGCCCGCAGAAGTATAGTCTGCAGCAGTGTAGTTGTGCTGTTGACCATGGTCATTAAGCGGCATGAGTGTGAAAGACGGGCTCACAGCAGTCCCATTGGCAAATACGCCATCTGCTCCAGCATCCATGAATATATTGAGTTCAATGGTGATAAAGTCAGGGTTGACAAACAGTTCAACAGGTGTTGGCATAGCATCAGACTCACTGAGGATGTTGTAATTGACAACATCAGTAGAATTCAGTGCTTCCACATCAACAGTGAAATCCCATTCACCGTATTGCAAGTTAAAGATGAATTCACCAGTATCTGTGATTGGCGACCTCCATTCAAGTCCATCGGCATCGGTTGCCACGACTTCTTGAGAACTTTCGTAACCAGGTGCTAGACCATCCCAGAGGGATGTATTATCGTATAGGAATACGAAACCAGTTACCCCGGTCGTTGGCTTGAGATACATAAGACCCATATCCATTTCAGCATCACCGGTAAGTTCAATCAATTGACCTCCAGACATCTGAGATGCGATACTAAAGGTCGTCATGTGGAAATCATTACCACTCGGTAGTCGAATACTGTAGTTTCCGTCTGTTTCAACAACGGCCGAGAATGACAAGTCATCGGAGATGAAGAAGACATCAAGACCAGATGCTGGTTGGCTTTGGTCGAATTTGATGCTGTCATCTTGTTCTGACCAATCATCGTAGGTCAAATCATTGTTGAACAATCCGCCATCAGCGACGCGGATAGTTCCGTTTACCCATGTTCCGATTGCGTATGCACTTGAAATCGACAAGTCTTCAGTCTCAAGCGAAACGTAGTCGAACAGAATATAGTCGTCTCCAGTTTCGTCAGAAATAGTGTAGGCTCCCATCGGCAATTCGATGTAAACAAGACCAGTTTCATCAGATGTTGCGTTCAGTGGACCGAACAATGGATCATCATTCGTGAAGGTCACGACTCTACCCGTCACATCAGCGTATGGCTCTTGTGTAAGTGGGTCTACAGGAGAAGTGAGTTGCAGAGAGATATCGTGCATCTCAGGAACACTCATGGCTAATGTGAAGTTCTCTGAGGAATCACCAGCGACGAATGTTTCATTCAATTCATACCAGCCATCGTTATCAACATCGACTCTGTAATAATATTCACCTGCAGAAATTGGGCCATACGAGAAATTACCGAATTCATCAGTGAGGATTTCGATTACTTCTGAAAGTCCAAGGTCCACATCAACCAATTCAATAGTCTCGTTTGCAAACGGTTCATCAAAGAAATCGTCGAGAGTGTCCTCAAAGATTGAACCTGGCATGTTCATTTCCAAATCATAAGTTGGTGAAATTCCGACATTCACTGGATCTGGAAGCAAGACTTCCTTGCCGTTATCCAACTGAGCAATCATGTTGTAAACACCAGGAATCAATCCGGTGATGTAGAATGAACCTGCTTGGACCATTGGCCCAGAGAAATCACCAGCACCGACAAAGAGACCGGTGCCGTTGAGAGTTCCTGTTCCTTCAAACGAACCAGTCGCTTCAAACGAGTCACCTACGTGCTCGGTAACCAAGGTGGAAATTCCATCAGAAGTGATTCTTCCGTTCGCTTCAACTTCTCCGTCTAAGAGGTAAATCTGTGGAGAGGCGGATGCGTCTTGAAGACATATCGACTCATTTTCAGGCATTGGAGCAGTTTCATTGTCAAGACAAGAAGCAACGCTCTCAGAGTTTATCCAAGATGCTTCAAGTGTACCTTTGCCGTTCCAGGTTCCGTTACTTGTGTAAACTCGACCGTCAGCAATAGAACGTGTGAATGTTCCAGTGAAATCATCTGCAAAGGCTACACCTTCACTTTCAAAGGTTCCATTTTCGGTAAATGTCACTTCACCAGTTCCTTGGAGGATTCGACTGTCATCAGAAGAGAACGAACCGTTGGTAGTTGTCAATGTGTAATTTTCAGTCATGGACCAGATGTTACGCAAAATGAAGTCGGTACTGACCAGAGCATCACCGTCGAAGGATTCGTGCCCGCTCCAAGTTACTTGACCTGACACACCGCTGCTTTCGACAGCGATGTCAAACGAAGTAGGGACATCGACGAACCTGTCTGCTTGTTGAGCTGTGATGTTGTGCTGGTATTCGCCAAGCCAACTCATGTTGGCAACTTCACCGAGAATAGCGGTGATGTCGTTAATTTGGCGGTCATCATTCGTTACCGTCAAAATATCGCCTAATCCTTGAGAGAAAGCACCAGTACGGATGTTATCCTGAGCGGTGGTTGGATTGTAATCACCTGCAAAAGCGCTCACACGGATGCGTCCAGCTGGAGCATCAAAAGACCACTTCCCCTCATCATCAGCATCAGTATAGCCGATTGGGACCCAATAGGTGTCCGGGTCAAGGTCTTCAATACCCTCGCCTGAGAAAGCATCACGCTCAATCAGAATTCGAACACCAGGCAAGCCTTGCCCATTGTCGCTCATTGTCACTTGGCCAGAAATTTCTGCACCAGAGTAATACTTGAGAATCTTGACAAGTGTGTTTGTTGAAGCGATTCCAGTGGATTGCTGCTCAGCGGTTACTGAACTGTTCTCCTCAGCAGTATACCAGTTCGCGATTACAAAGTGATTTTGCATTGCACCTGGTAATGGAAGCGCTTGAGTCAATATACTGCCCGGACTTCCAGATTGTCCAAAGTGTTGTGCAGGTTGTGGATTGGATGAACCTGCATCAACACCGAGTGATGATGCCCCGTATCCCACGTATGCTCGAGCAAGCATAGTGTCGAAGAATGCAGCGTTGTGGTCAACACGAACGTCTTGAACCTGTAATGGATCAATGTCCGCACCGGATTGTTGATTAAGGAAATCTTCCGTAATCGCGAGGTCAACTTCTTCACGTGTCATTTCATCAGGGAACTCTCCACGCATTGTTTCGTAGACCTCATCCATGTAAGTGGAAACATCTTGACCACTCAAGATAGTAGGTGCACCAAAGATACCCATTGGCTGTCCTTGGTTGTAATTCATGTCTTCAGTATAACGTCCTGCACGAGGGTACAATCGGTTGTCAATTGCGAAGTAACGGATTTCATGGTCACGGTCAATCGTTTCTCCTGGCGCTCCGTCATAATCTTGGACCGAATAATAGCCTTCAAGGTTAATCAAATCGTCATACATGTCGATGATTTGATGAGATTCGAGAGACTGAGAAAGCAATTGCACAGTCAACGAGAGACGGGTATTCTTACGATGGATGTTGGTTCCAACCGAGTCGTACTCTTCGATGAGATCAGCAGTATACCAATAATCTCCAATGATGTAATGTGTGGTGTCGTAAATGTTGTCTGCACCAGTTCGAATATTGTTGTTGAATGTTCGGTTCGCTTCAAACAATTCCGACCAGTCGCCATCAACACAGGTTTGAGAGAGTGCTTCTGTACAGAGCATGCGTTCTCCGTCTTCATAGACACGCCAGTAAGGTGTTGACTTGTCAAACACTCCATTCGTGTGGTGATAACCTTCTGCAAGGACAACATCGTCGTTGGTTTGGAAGACTCGGAAACTGTTGAGTTCTGCCAACGCAATCATTTCATCATGGTCGACGCTTGTTGACATGGTCGTAAAGAGTTCCATTTGTTGAGTTTCGACGAGGTACTTGCCAACGATGTTACTGTATCCTGAAGTAAAGGCTGTTTCACCATTTCGGGCTTGATTGTATTCAATGTCACCTTGACCTAGTTGCCAGATAAACATCGAGACTAAGTCCTCTTGGCTTCGAGCCAGCAACATGTTACCAGTTGCAGGGATTCCGGACTGGAAGTTATCGGAAACAGATGGGTGTTCACCGGTATCGAGCGCTTGGAAACCGTAGTCCCACCATGACACGAATGCCGGACGTTGAGAATAACTCATATCGGTATCTTGAGATGCAAGCCACTGATACGCAGTATTCCAACCGTTATCATTGAAACCAGACCCGAATGAACCGAGATACCAGTTTCCGTCGTAATTACTGTCATCGAGCAGTGAGAAGCCACCAATTTCCCAACGGAAAGCGTCAGGAATGATGTTGTAAATGGTTTCGTCAATATCATCTTCTGCATTGTTACTGCCAGGGATAGCAGCATCAAGGCCGTATGTGAATTGTTGACCAAACAGCATAATCATGACAAGCATGATGGCTGAGAATGACGGCGTGCGCCAAACAGCTACACGAGCTCCACGGATTCGGTCTTCAGGAGAACGAATGCCGAGTTTCTTCCATGTCTTGACAAGTCCACCCCAATTAGCCCACTTCCAAAGGGATACAATTCCCCATGCACCGAGAACGGCGATGGCTGGTGTAGCATTGAACATGAATCGGGCCGCAGTCCAAGCCATGAAGGAAGCTGCCAGAATCCAAATTCCGAATACAAGATTGGTTTGCTTACGTTCACGAAGAGCAGACCAGATGCAGAGAACTCCCATAATCAGGGAGAGAACAAACGTAATTGGTCCGAACTGCGCAAAGAGTTGCCCTCTGTTCGGTGCGTTTGCTTCTGCAACTGTTCCGAAAATCTTGGTCTTGGTAAAGTAACCACTGCCTGTGAACAAGACATCCCAAGCATTGGAAATATTTGCTTGCTTGAGAAGCCACAATGCGAGGAAGAATACAGCACCAGAAGTTGCGAGAACACCTAAAATAAGCAACCAAGGTTTGTCTCGGAATCCGGTCGTTACAAAGCTGATAGCCAATGTGAACACAAAGATGAACAAGAACGGTTGAAGGCCGGTGCCGTCAAGAACCAGATTGATTTGTGGGTGGCCGTAGAACGGCAATGCCATCAAGAAATTGACGGAAAGCATCGTCAAGAACAATACATTGAGTGTTGTTGAATCACGACGGCGGAACATGTTGATCGAAACTTGAGCTGCGTAAGCCAAGAATAAAATCGATGGGCCAACTACGAAACCTTTCCAACCAAGAGAGACAACACCAAAACTTACACCTGCTAAAACAGCAGATGCAAAGGCAGCCTTTCGTTGAGTCAGAACAGCAGAAATAGCCGCAATAAACGCAGCAGGGGTCGCTGATGAAGAACGTAGCAATCGCTCGGTTCCTGCGTACTTGACCGCTCGCAACCAGAACATGAATCCGAGTGTGAGGAAAAGCATGATGAATGCGTCGTGGTCAGCAAGAGCCCATGTTGTGTGGCTCACGTGAGCAGGCATGAAAGCAATCAGCCAAGCAGCAATAACTGCTGCTTTGTCGTTGATATGTTCTCGTGCAATAGCAGCAACAGGGAAGATGGTGAGTGCTCCGTAAATTGCAGGTAGAGACAAAATCGCCCACCAAACTGCATCACCGTTGTCGAAGAACGGTTCAAGAATCATAGCCAAGACTGCGATTGACCATGTGAAGATTGGAGGTCGAGGATTGATTCCACCGACTGGGTAGAACCGGTCTGCATCAAATATCATGTGTGCATTGTTCGCAAGGATATAGTCGACAACACGCTTCATGTACCACGGGTCAGAACCGCCGGTCATGTCCCAGTTTCCAGTGCCATAAGCATTCATTGAAGGAACGAGATACCATTGTGTTCGTATCACCAATCCAAAGAAGAATGCCAAGCCAATCATAACACTGGCCCAGTTTTGATTCCAGAACAATCGAGCACCAGAGTATTCATGGTCTTCACGGTTTACCCAACCGCCCCACGATTCATGAGTCGAAATCGAGTAAATGCCAACGCCAATAAAGAACGTTGCACCAAGCCAGATGAGGCTTCCCCAGTTGTTTTCCAACATTGCCACTTCGAACATTCCTGCATCATACCAAGTCGAGACTTGATACAACAACCACATGGATGAAAGCGTCATTGCACGGGTATGCCAGCGTTCAGCAAACATGCCTGCTACGATAAGCGCAACCATGCCGGTGAAGAACGCTGACCAGTAACTGAAGTAGCCATGATAGCCTTCAACGGTGTTGATTCCCAATTGATCAGCAACAGTAACACTGTCGTAATGCCAGAGGCTTGCGATGTGAGCGAGTGCCCAAACTGCGAGAGCAACTTGCAATGGTAGGTTCTTTTTGTTGATGAATGATGAAGTGTCAGCGTTCATGAAACTGAACCAGCCTTGTTCGCTAACAGGCGTCAATTGACCACGAGCAAAGGTGGCAACAAGAGCGCCAAGCAAAATAAATAAAGTCAGATACGAAAAGAACTGATAGCCCACAGCTTGATTCTTCAGATTAAAAGTCGAGACATAACTCGGTTGTTCGTCAACTCCTGCCATGTTGTAAATCTCGGGAAGAGTCGCAAGAGCATCTCCTGCCATGATGATTCCTACATTGATTCCAACGGCGGTGAAGATGAAAATCGAAGCGAGTTCATATCGTCCACGACTGGCCATGAAATGAACGCCGAAGGTAACCAGAGCGAACAGAAGACCTGTGAATGCACCGTAGCCTTGGAGATAGATAATTTCTGCACCAACAAGAGCAACGGCCAATGTTGAGAGGGAGAGAGTGGCCTTTGAGAATGATGCAGATTCGGATTGGTTTAGCATCGATGGAAGAAGTCCAAAGATACTTGCGACGATGACGAATATCATCGGCGTCATGTTGTCTACGTTGAGCTCGAAGTCTACTCCGACGAGCTTGATGGCTGCGATAGCGAGCAGGACTGCTAGGGGGGCAATAAGCCATCCCAACGGTGCTGCCGGCGCAGTGCTTTGTGTGCCAGTTTTTTGTTCCATTTTTTTTCCCTCAAAGGTGTTTACGCGACAGCAGCAAGGCTGAAGCGTCTTCGCCACTTGAGAGCCTCTTTTAATGACTCCGCTGATATAACGACATATGAAAGCAACGCTGTGTCACATTTCACACCCGTTTTCCAACCCCTCTTTTTGGGCTATTTTGCGGGGTCAAAACGGCTGCCTAAAGTGCACGAAATGCGATGTCACTTCGGTAATGCGAGCCTTCTAATTCAATCGATTCAATCAGTTCATATGCTAACTTCACCGAAGCCTCGAGGGTTGGTGCAGATGCACTGCACGAGAGAACTCTTCCACCGGTCGAAATCAGTTGGCCGCGGTCATCGAAACTGGTGCCTGCATGGTTGACCCAAGCAGTAGCACCGCCAGATTGCAGAATCTTATGCTCAGCCCCATGAATCAAACGACCTTTTACTGGAGATTTTGGATAACCCTCTGCTGCCAAAACAACGGTTGTCGCATAGAGGTTATGAAATTCTACATTCAATTGCGACAAGCGATCCAAGGCCGCAGCCTCAAGCACTTCAAAGACATCGGTTTTCAACAAAGGCAAGGTAATTTGGCACTCTGGATCACCAAAACGAACGTTAAATTCAACAACGTTCGGCTCTCCAGATTCGGGGATCATTAGGCCTACATAGAGGACTCCGCGATACGGAGTTCCACCTGCGAGTAAATACCGATGCATCGGTTCAATGATCGTCTCAATCGTTGTTTGTCGAATTGCATCTGTAACCACTGGAGCGGGACAATAAGCGCCCATTCCACCAGTATTTGGCCCTTCATCGCCATCATAAGCACGCTTGTGATCTTGACTTGCAGGGAGGCAAACATAGCCGGAACCATCCATGATGACCAGCATACTGGCTTCTTCTCCAGGTAAGAAATCTTCAAGCAAAACCTGTCCATCACTTTCGATGGAACTTAGAATAAATTCGAGAGCCTCTTCTCTGTTTTGAGTAACGACAACCCCCTTACCACCTGCCAAAACATCTCGCTTGACGACCCAAGGATTACCTGAAAAGTCATCCAGTGCAGCATCAATATCGCTGGTGTTTGAAAGAACATGGAATGCAGCAGTAGGTACATTTGCAGCACGCATGACTTGTTTTGCGTGTAACTTCGAACCCTCAAGATTTGCAAGTTTTGCTACGGGCCCAAAGCATGGGATTCCAACCTGTTCCAATCGGTCTGCAAGTGATGCGCACAAGGGGGCTTCAGGTCCAGCAACAACCAAATCTGCATCAAGAGTTTTGGCAAGATGCAGCAGCCCGTCAATATCTGTAGCAGAGATGGAATGATTCGTCGCTAGACGTGATGTTCCAGCATTGCCCGGAGAACAGTGCAATTCAGCAACATGTGGAGAACGTTCTAACTCCATGCAAAGTGCGTGTTCACGCCCTCCTCCGCCGACGACGAGTACCACCTTCCCTGCCATAGTTTGCTTGGGATGACGCCATCACATAATCCCATCGCGTCTGCATTCAGACAGTTTGCACTCTTACATCGTTTCAAAGGGGATGTTTCAAAGACCGTCCCTCTCGACATCAAGCAAAGGTGCTAGCCTTTGGTGATTGAAATGAATTTTCTCGGACTCTGTTTGCTCACACTTTGGCTCTACTTACCAGGATTTTTAGCAAATACATTTGCCATGATGTGGGGTAAGTGGTTGCCAAAAACGGGATATGGGCCGTGGCCAATCGATGGCGGCAGGACGCTCAGCGACGGAAAACGCATCCTTGGTGATGGAAAAACATGGAATGGACTTATCGGAGGTTCACTGACCTCAGGATTACTCAGCATGTTAATCGTAGCTTCTCTTGGAGACATACCGGGTGCGGATGTCGCTGTAGGGGAAAATGGAATCTTCACTCACCCGCTGCAAGGAGCAGAAGGTGCTTGGTTCTCTGTAGGAGGTGAAATGCTCACCGCGTTCATCCTCGGAAGTTTCCTTGGATTCTTTTGCCTTGTAGGTGACAGCAGTGGCTCTTTTGTCAAGCGACGAAGAGGACTCAGGCGAGAAGGGGATATCTCTTCAAAAGCGCCACTATTGGACACCCTACCTTTCGCCATAATGGTATTTTTAGCAGGTCAACTTTTCCTCGGAACATCGATTCTCGCAGATCCTGAATTGAGATTGCCAATGCTGGCATTGGTCCTCTTTACTCCTGTATTACACCGTTCATTCAATGTGTTTGGTTACAAGATTGGTTGGAAAGACGTCCCCTACTGAAACGGAGAGAAGCCTATAATGTGGGATTACTACGCACACACATGCGAACCGCTGTCTGCTTCACACTTCTCCTCCTTTTTACATCCTTGAGCGCAATTGCAGGTGTTCATGCTTCACCGCCCACCGAGGGTTCGACTGTTCTCATCAGTGCTGACGAGACTTGGAATGGGACACACGCAATGAATGGAAATATCGTCATTGAGAATGGCGCTGAGTTAACCATAAACGGTGACGTGACAATTGCTACAGGCAATTCTATTACCGTGCAGGAAAACTCCACACTCACCCTATCAGGTTCTCTTATCGGCGAAGAGTTAGATTCAGGAATTGCAATAATGAACAACACTCAACTTCATTTGAACTTTGGAGATTTAGCAGAATCTGGGCAACTAAGAGTTGACTTTGACCAAACAATTCCAAATTCTGCCATGTTTAACATGACTGTAGGCGAAGAAACAATTGACGCTGTAGGTAGTGACCATATTTTCATCGATGTATCCCTTAACGGAACCGATTTGTTAGCAGATTTCTATGTCTATTACGCTTTTGAAATTCAGATTGTGTCCATTCAAGCACTGCATTCTGGGAGTGGCGAATCACCTCTCCTTTTGGCAAATGAAATCAATCAAACAAATGGTA
The DNA here is from genome assembly GCA_002499705.1 of Euryarchaeota archaeon UBA91. Classification (GTDB taxonomy): domain Archaea; phylum Thermoplasmatota; class Poseidoniia; order Poseidoniales; family Poseidoniaceae; genus MGIIa-L1. Next base: position 13,936 of record DAMU01000036.1, on the reverse strand, counting down.
GCCTGAAATGGAACAGTGCCTCGTTTGAACTCGAAGTGTTTGGAACCTTACTGCTTGATGGAGCTACTATCTATGGCGCTGATTTGACCTGTGCGCACATATGTGAGATTCAATCCAGTTCCATAATCGGAAGTGCTCCTATCCACGTGAGTGACGGTTCGAGTATTACAGTAAATGCAAGTGCCATTCTCGGAAGTCGAACCGATGAGGATATCGTTGTTCACGACCTTGCAGAAATCATCTACACCAATAATCAAGGTACGGGTGGCTACACTGATGGTTGGATTCGATTACTGTCTCAACGCCAAATTCAAACAAATGCCGCTAACATTACGGTCCACCAAACAGGAATCGGCTATGGAAGTTCGGTCCGTGACGACATAACCGATGCAAACGGCGTAGTCGACATCGGCGGTAGTGAATGGCAGCGAATCGTTGAATGGGTCGACCAAAACGGAGTCTATCACTCAGAAAATGCCGAACTTACACTCACATTGAGTTCCGGTTGGGGAGACTTTACCACGACTGTTCCAGCACCACAAACACCTACTGCTGAAATTAATGTCCCATTACCGTACATTGAAGTTGTCTCAATAGATGCTGAAGATACCACTGCCGAGGTCAACAAAAGGATTGGTGCTATGGTAAGCGTTCGAAATACAGGTGATGCTGCTGCAACCGTCAACATTTGGTGTTATGTCGGTGACAATCTCACCGAAACAACTGCGCTTACCACCACTTTGACACCCGGTGAAGAAAAGGAATTACCTGTCTCGTGGTGGGCTAACAGTGATGGTGCTCAAGTCCTCAATTGTCGAACACTGATCCCGAACATTCTGAGTTCAATCGCTGGCGACATCACCAACGTAGAAGGTGGTAATTCCCAAGAAGTCGGATGGTATATTGGAGAAGAAACCGAAGATCAACCGCTTATCGTCTACGGGATTCTTGTCGTTCTCATTGTGATTGGAACTTCACTCTTTGCAAGAAGAGCTGCACAGAAGATAAATCATGGCGATGTCCCAGAAGTCTTTGAAGAAATTGAAGGATGAGATTTCCTCTCGAAGGGAACACTAAGCAAGAGTTCGCAACAGATTGCGAAATGTCAACTCCGAGGTTCAGCAGACTTCCATTGTTCTTTGGTCACTGTTTGCATTGAAGTCAAGTTCCCATGAATTGCTGCTCACCATAATCCCCGTAGCAGAAGAACCGGAGTCCGTCATTCCAGCATAGAAGTCATTGGTGATGACAATTTCAAAAGTGTAACATCCTGCACCGTCATAAAACGAGTCTTTCTGAATGTATTCGGTATTCAGTGAGTCTGTGGCAGTCCCTGGAAGTCCTAACCATCCATTCGTCTTACCACTCTTGGAACCACTTACTGCACTGGTCCATGTTGCGTCAAGACCGTCGACAGTGATGATTGGGGAACTGTATTCAGTTGAACCACTCTTCTTGATTCTCAACTGCATTGTGTAGTCGGACGATACTGGAGTTAGACCGAGATTGGTCATGGAGTGTTCTCCGTTATCCTGGGGACCTTCACCAGGAGCAAACATACCCATAATCGATTCAACAATCAGTCCATCTACCGACGTTGTGGTCGTTGTTCCAGAGGTCTCAGTCTTCAATACCTCGGAAATTCGAGCACCTGAATTCAATATTTCACGGTTCATCAACGATGGAGTGATCTCTGAAGATGCAGTTTGGTCATCATTTGAGGCGACTTCAATGAGATAAGAGTTCATCGATGCCAACCGATAATCTTGAGAATTACCGTCAAAGAAGGCGCTGAGAGGTGCCTTGAATTTCGCCCGGTCATTTGAGAGCGTCAAGGTGTCAGACCAAACAGTTTCGCCATCCAGGCTAATTGTTGCCGTTGCAGAATCAAATGAACCTCGGACGTAGAATGTAATCTCATCAGCATCTTCATTGATAGCGATTTCAGTCAGAGCCATCGATGAATCTGCAGGGACCAGAACCAATGCTGCATAGGGTCCTGCAGCAACAATGACTGCCACAAAAATGGAGAGCCCGAGTTTGACCACATTCATGTCACCCTCGGCAAGTCGCTCAGATTGAACAATCAGACCGATACCTACGAGCAACACGCCCATGACGACAAGTATGCCCATTCCACCGCCTTGTAAGGCGAGGATTCCTCCAACGACAATTGCAACCCAACCAGCAATGTTGAGTTTCATCGCCAATTCTGGGTTTTGCTTTGGTGCTGAAGAACTGGAGGAGGAAGGCTTTGAACTGGACTTAACATCCGCAGATGCGGGCTTTGTCTTGACCTTTACAGTCACTTCTACTTCATCAACAGTCTCTGTTTTGGTCGCGTTGGCCTTGTCAAGTAATCCACCCATAGTAATCCCTGCTAATACACCGTTTAGCGAAGGGGATTATCAAGGCGACCCTTGAATGAGTCAACGAAAGCACTGTTCGCGAGGGCAGTTACAAGTGCCGTTACAGCCCGGGAGCTGAATCATACCAGACAACGTCTTCTTCTTCTTCTCGATCTTCTGAGAATCGACGACCTGCGGCTGCTGCTGCAAGTGCAATCATTGAGATGGCAGGAACAACTTCGAAACCAGGCAGGTAAACACCACGAACATAAACTGTAATCATCTGAGATTCTCGAATACATCCACCGTTGTTACATGCGAACTCGGATTCTGCGAAGAAGTCGAGAACGTGGTAAGCATCGCTCCATCCTTGAGTCTTAGGCGTTCGGGCCATAACACGGACCTTGGTTGCAGTTGGGATTGCATCGATTTGCACCTTGACAGCAGGTAGGTTGATTGTGAAACCAGCCTCTTCGAGGTTTTCGCGACTGGTTTCGGTAATACCGACTTTCATGAAGTCAATCTGATTTCCAAGGTTGTAGACTTTGAACTCGAAGTTCTTGTCCTTCTTTGGCATCAATTGAACGAATGGTTCGACAGCTTCAACCTGAACCAATGAGTATTGCATGATGTTCACAATCATGTTGTTCTGTGAAGAAGCGGTATTCACCGGAGGAAGCGAATTGATTTCTTGAACTGTTGCAGAAACCGAAAGGGTTCGACTTTGCATGACCATGTAAGGCGTTGCTCGAACGGAGATCTGGAAGTCTACTTCTTGATTCCCACCAATATACATGTCACCAGGAGCAGCAGTTGCTAATCCATCACTGGTAACCAAAATGCTGATTTTTTCTTGGTATGCTGTAGGGTTATTTGCTGTGCAGGTGGTAAAACCGTTGTATGTCGAACCAGGCTTAACTTCAATGTTAATCGAAATTGGAGCACACGAGAGAGAGATAGCTGCAGTAGGAGCCTGAGCAGATGCTGGAACAGCAACCAACATGACCGAGCAGACGTAAAGAGTAAGTAAGAACAGAGCGCGCTTCATCATATAGGTTCCACCTAGTAGTCTACCCCAGTAATGAGACCCTCATAACCGTTGCGCAATAGTGGTTCTAAAAAACGCCTACGTGGGCCCCTCGTCAAAAGTGGGCCCGAAGGGACTTGAACCCTTGACCCCCCGGTTATGAGCCGGGTGCTCTAACCAACTAAGCTACGGGCCCCTGCGACAAGGGAATAGGCGCAAGACATGAACTTACCCCTGCATCATTCAAACTGTGCAAGGGAGGACTGAGATGGTTTAACCCATTCGCGAACACTGGTCTCAAGTTCATCTCGGATTGCATCGGGTACGAATATCAATGCACGTTCATTCGGTTGAGTAAGTGAACGAACAAGTGGTGAATGGTCTGCTGCGTCTCGGCCATCTTCGATCAAAATCCCCTGCTCATATGGCATGTAACCACGCTTTGAAATTCGTGCTGTGATGATGTCGATAGTCGGATTGTAACCGGCCGCTTGAACAAGAGGTTCTAGTCTTGGCAAAACAACATCCACCATTTCAGTGGTTAAACCTTCGATTCTCAACGATTTGTGGAAGTCTCTTCGAGAGAGTAAACGCATTGCATAGTGTGACAAAACTGTGTCCTCATGTTCTGCCCACTCTGGTAGAGCAACTCGTATGTGTGCATCGTTCAGTGAAGCATACCCTTTCGGATCAAGAGAGGTGTTCAACAACATATTTTGAAGCGGTTTAGAAAGTTCGAGGAGCCCATCCTGAGCGAGAGTTCGGGCACGAACAAGCATCCTGACGAGGTAATTTTGAGTCAGCATGTTGACCTTGTGGAAATAGACTTGGTGATACATGTGATACCGTGTAACGAGGTAGGCTTCAATGGCAGGTAGACCCCAAGATTTGACGATGAAGTGACCGTCTTTGTTCACTCGTAGGGCACGGATGACTCGAGCAATATCAAATCCACCAATTTGAGCACCTGTGTTGGCTTGGTCCCGAACCATGTAGTCCATGCGGTCTACGTCTAATTGGCTGGCTACAATCTCTTTCATGAAAGGTGGAATTGTGACGCCATCGTGCTCTGTTTGGCCATCGAGGAGTGCGAACAATCGGTCTCGACGGTTCAAGCCGAGGACTTCCAAAAGGGCTTTTCCAACTTCCGTATCTTCAGATTCCAATAACAATCGCCCCCAATGTTCGTGCGAATGGTAGGTGGCAAACACTTCTGGAGTTTCAAGCAGGTGTGAAAACGGCGGGTGGCCCACGTCATGGAGTAAAGCCGCCAACTGTATCAATTCACAATCCCCATCAGAGACAAGGCCGGGTTGAACCTCATTGAGCGAGGAAACCAAGGTGCCAGCCAAATGATAGGCTCCAAGTGAATGGGAAAAGCGGTTATGATTTGCCGCTGGAAATACATACTCACAAGTAGAAAGTTGTTGAATGGACCGAAGGCGTTGAAATTCACGCGTATCGATAATCTTAGCATGGTTGGCAGGGACAAAGATGTCCTTGTGAATCTCATCGCGAATCACACGGTCACGCATGGCCATCCCCATCAAGCGGTCTACTTTTCCGTTAAAAAGGCCCCGCACGCCCAGAATCTCTGGAAATTTCCATCTCAACAACGGAATGATGGATGGCAATGCCTAAGCACGGGGGTTAAGTGAAGCAACTATGGCGGATGCTCTCAAGGACATTATGCTAAAAATAACGGATGACAATCCAGCGACTCGAGGCCAGAAATTATGGGTCATGTTCGCTCTCTCGGTATTCTTGGTTGCCACATTAAACTGGTATGCTATGGTTCGTGAGCCACAGATTGTTGAGGTTGAAGATTTGATTCAGTACAAAAATGAAGTCGTATTGGTTGAAGGAGAAGTCATCTCTTGGATTGAAGACCGTTACGGAAACGGAGAAGACCGTGTCGATTTGGTAATCGAAGACGACACTGGCGTCATTCAAGTGCGCTGGTATTCAACCGGTGAAATTCCTCCGATTGGAACGAATGTTACCGTCATGGGTGATGTTGTTGATTGGAATGGCCGCTTTTACATGCAAGCTACGGGTTCAGGTGCGTTGTATTGGGAACCAGAAGATCTGCCAGTGCTTCAGCGAGTATCGATTACGGACCTCGCTGTTGCTCCAGAAGATTATGTTGGAGAAATTGTAACAGTAAACGGTTTCATCAGCGAATCTGTCAATCCAGATGCGACCTTTACAAGCGCATATATTAGCGACGAAGCCCACCAAATGCAACTTCTCATTCAATCATCTCCCCGTGTTTGGATTGAAGCGGATTCCAAAATTGAAGTGACAGGCATGATTGCTTACCAAGAAACAAGCTTGAGATGGGCGCTGATGACTCAGGGACCAACAATTCTTCTCGACCGAAGCCATTCACCTCAAGTCAAGATGCTTGAATGGGCTGGAGAATCGACGTGGAGTTATGAGTCTGGAAGTTTAGTGTCTATGGCAGGAAAGGTTCTGATTACAAATGGTCAATGGACACTTTCGGGACCAAACGGCAATGAGATTTGTATTCTTCCAACTGACGAGGATGCCTCCAATGCTATCACTGAAGGATACAACGGTTCGACCTATGAGGCCGCAGGTCGCTTAATGTGGAACGATGGTCGAAGCATGTGGTGCATCGATGCGAATAACGGAAATGGAACAAATCTCATTGACCCAATGTCGGCTATGTCGATGCAGGCAATGCTTTCTGCAAATCCTGCTTCAATGCTGATGGATCCAAATAAAGTTTACACGCTCAGTACCTTCATGCAGTATTCATTTGAACCTCTTGATACTGAAGGTTACTTTGTCGATAGCCAAACATACTCGTTTGGTCAAACACGTGTTGCAATGACATTCCCTTCCACACGAACAGAATGGATTGAAGCGGGTCAAGGAATCGTGGCTAACGTAACTGTTTCGTGGGACGATGAAAAAATGATGATGCGCCTTATGGTCGACACGTACCAACTGGTCGGAGAACCTGCTGCGCCTGAATCACTGCTTTGGGATGCTGGGGCTACGCAATGGGGATACGCCCAGAATAAGTTTGTACTCATCGATGGTAAAGCGGCAATGCATGACGATGGATGGTATCTTGAGCGCCCTGGCTCTGAACAATCCATCAAACTCAATGTGAGGCTGAACGCTATAGGTACCGACTCACTTCACGAAAATCAATCCCTCACATGGAGTGGAAGACTCCGACAAATCGAGCACCCAACTGATTTATCCCTCGTCTTCTCATTGGATGAGGCAGATGCATTGGATGCTGATGGAGACCGCCTTGCAGACAGTTTTGAAGACGCTACAGGTTTCAATTCCAACACCGTAGATTCGGATGGAGACGGTATCGACGACCGTGAAGAAATGGAAAACGGAACGGGACCGAATAACGAAAATTCTTGAGGTGAACAGATGTTTGATGCTTACATGTACGAACTGGGCTGGATGTTTGCAGCCTTGTTCTTCGGTGTAGGCATGGGCACACTCACCGGAATTATTCCCGGGTTCCACGTCAACAATGTTGCACTCATTTTACTTGCATTAGCCCCGGCTCTCTTCAGTTTAGGAATACCACTTTCAGCTGTTGCTGGAATCATTGTTTCTACCAGTACTGTGCATACATTCCTGAATTATATCCCTTCAGCGTTGATGGGGGCTCCAGATGCCGACCAAGCTCTCTCGTTACTCCCAGGACACAGAATGCTGCTTTCAGGAAACGCTGCACGCGGTGTTGCTTGGTCAGCTCGAGGATCTCAATTGGGTCTCTTTTTGTCACTTCCATTAATCATCGTGGCACGAATTGCTTTCGGACCTGAACTTGGATGGTATGAAGATTTACGGACCATGCTTCCGTTCATTTTACTAACGATTTCGTTGCTGTTATTAGCGACTGAAACGACTCGACTCGACTGGCCAATGTGGTTACAAAATGCATCAGGAGGTCTATTTGGAACAGATTCTCGATTGGCTGGATTTTTCTCCGCAACCGCCTTTTTCCTCTTGACAGGCTTATTTGGATGGACCATTATTGGACCTCATTCCTTACCTGCTCGCTCACCACTGGATATGCCAGGAGCGAGTCTCCTTCTACCGAGTTTAGCGGGCCTGTTTGGAATTGCCAATCTGCTTGACATTTACGCTACGACATCTCATCTTCCGCCACAAAAAGAAAATTGGGATTTACCGCCTGCTCGACCACTCATAATTCCATGCTTTTGGTCTGGGGTTGCCGGTGCATCCATGGGAGTTCTTCCAGGGATGACCGCTTCGCAAGCCACTGTCTTAGTGATGGGTGGTCGAAATGTTGCTGCTAAATTGCAAGGCAAGCAGGGCTTTGGAATGGATTGGGAAACTCGACGCCTGACTGAATTATCCGACGACGAATTACTCGAAATCGCCAAGGCAGAGGCTGACGAGGGTGTTGAAGGGCCACAAACAAAGCAAGACTTGGAAATCATCTCCATCCTCTCTGCAGTTAACACCTCGGTAACTGTCTGTGTCCTTGGATTCCTCTACATTATCGGGCGCTCACGTTCTGGTGCAACACTCGCTCTCAAGGCAATGTATCCTGTAGACACCTGGAGCAGCCTTGAGCCAACTGCTGATTTCATCCGCCTGCTTGCAATTACTCTTGCTGCAGGTTTGCTGGCTATGCCGATTATGCGTTATGTAGGTAAAGGAATGCTCCGACTTCACGCTGCCATACCACTCCAGCAGATGATTATGAGCGTTATTGTATTCGTTGCATCATTGGTCTTTGTGAGTACCGGTTTTATCGGTCTAGCTGTTATGATTGTTGGAACAATGCTTGGACTTCTCCCCCCTCGACTTGGAATTCGACGCAGCCACGCCATGGGTGTTATTTTAGTGCCAATCACCTATTTACTGTTCAAAAATCTCGTTGACAATGCGGGATTCCTTTGATGACTCAAAACCATTTCATCGGAATGGTATAGGGAAAGTGATATGCCCTTAGACCGAATCCACTGCATGTTGGTGATACCATGAATGCCGTCTTTCGCTCCCTCTGCCTCGCAGCCCTCATGGTGATTTCTACTTCGGTACCACTCGGCATTGCCTCGCTTGAACAAAACACTGAGGTCACTCACACATCCAGTCGCTCTTTGGCTTGCTCAGGAGATATTTGCCTCAATGAAGCACTACCAAATCCAAATGGATACGATGATGCAAGTTGGCCCGGCGGCGAATGGATGGAAATTCACAATTCGGGTAACACAACTGTAGATGTTCGAGATTGGTATCTTACCAACAAGGCTTCCAAGACCCTCTACTTCAACTCAACATCAATCGTGGACTATGATGCTGCAGATTCTACAAGCTGGGAAATAGAACCAGATGAATACATGGTCATCGCTCGAAACGGGGTTCCAAATTCAGTGTTCTACCTCGCTAACACCAATGACATTGTTTCTCTCTACACTTCTGGTGGAGTCCAGCTTGACCAAGCAACATGGACTTTCTCCTCTTCGGGTGCACCTTCTGGATCAAGCCTTGAAGAAGATAGTTTCAGTGCAACCAACGATTGGGTTGCAACAAATAGCCCTACACCCGGTGCAATAAACTCAGGCGGTTCCACAGGTGGGCCAACCACCTATGCATCCGATTTGGTCATCAATGAAGTGATGTCGAATCCTTGGCCGACTGACGATAATGCCACATGGCCAGGTGGTGAATGGGTTGAAGTATTCAATTCCGGAGTAGACCAGATGGACTTGACAGATTGGTCACTTCAAGATGCTGCTGGAAACGTCCTTGAGTTCGATGCTGATCACTTGGTTGGATTAACAGCCGATGCCAGTTCAATGACAATCTTGCCTGGAGAAACACGTATTGTAGCGGTCAATGGTTCTGGAAGTTCCGGAGTTTTGAACAATGGTGTTGAAACATTGTCATTGTATTGGCCAAACGGCACAATGTCTCAGCAGGTATCTTGGACCGATACAAAGGCTGGTTTTTCTATGGTTGAAAGTAGCTCTTCTCAATACTGGGACTATGCAGCCTATCCAACGCCCAATGCAAGTAATCCTCTCGAATTTGCAATCATCGCTATGACACCATCCCCAATCGAATTCGCCGAACTCTTGTCAAACAGTAGTTCAGATGGTATGGCCTTCCCTGACGGGGAGTGGATTGAGTTGCTCAATACCGGATCATCTACTGTAGATTTGACAGGTTGGTCAATTATTGACGGCATTGGCAATGTCACGTATTTAGACCCCGGATCGCTTATTTTTAACCAAACACAAGGTTCGACATCAATCGATGCTGAGGAGCGACGTTTGGTCCAATTTAACGGAGACACGCAGTTGTGGGATTACTACAATCAACTCATGCTCCGAGATGCTAATGGGATGATTGTTGATACTGCTTGGTATGTTACTGACTATGGACAGAATATTTCACTCATACCCGCTGAAAATGATGCTGACCCTTGGGTTCCTTCTACCTGGATGACGCCTGGACAGCCAGATCCTGGAGAGACACCTTCAACAGGCCTCGTTATTTTCACTGAAGTTTTCCCAGATGCTGTTGGAAGTGATTCACAGCAGTGGCCTCTGGGCGAATGGCTTGAGATATACAATAACGGTACGACTGCACTTGACGTCGGTGGATGGAAGTTGCAATCATCAAACAGCCGCTCTTTAACACTCCATCAATTCAATATGCCCTTACAATCGACATCGATTATTCAACCAGGAGAAGTTGCTCTCATAGCGCTTAACGGCACGACCAGTTTCTATCTCAAACACACGACACCTGATTCGATTGTGTTGATTGACTTAAACGCTAACATGGTTGATTCCATATCATGGACTTCTACTGTCGAAGGTGAATCGTTAATTCCGTCGAACAGCAGTCACGCTGGCGCTGGACCTCTTGGAGACGGCGCTTCAAACACCAGCGGTTGGATACAGTCGGCATGGGCTACACCGGGCCAAATTAATCCTGTTTGGCCAGCATATTCAGGGACACATGACCTTGCAATGACCGAAATTCTTGCCTATTGTAATGATGATTCAATCGAACCGGTTGAGGATTGGGTAGAGGTAATGAATACTGGAACTGAAGACCTTAATTTGAGCCGCTGGAGATTGGACTCAAATGACGGAGACCGAAATTTCTTCAGGACCACTTCAATGTGGAATCTATCTGATGAATCAATGATTCTTGCACCTCAACAACGCGCTGTATTGCTGATGGAAAACAACGTAATCTCTGGTTTAGGCGACCAAATACACCTCTCTGACCCTGATGGTGCCCTTGTTCAAACCGCTCAATGGAACATTGTTAGCGATTGCCAAACCATGGGACCTGGGGAAGCAGAAACCGATAGCTGGGAGTTGCTCTTATGGCCTACGCCTGGAACAGAAGAACCCGACGAGAGCCTGTTTGCAGAGGCACAAGACATCGTCCTCAGTCGCTTTATGCCAGAGGGCTCAACCGACATTTCAAGCAATACTGAATTCATGGAAATCACCAACATTGGAGACAGCCTTGCTTACATGAACGGTTGGACATTAACACTCATCAATTCAGCGAATGAGGCAACGGATTACACGTTCACAGAGGTTGCTATTCCTTCCAACGGTTCAGTCATACTTGCATCAGATTCGAGCGGACTTTCAGTATACGAAGACGGTACAATCATTGCTTTTGATACAGCTCTTTCAACCTCAGGATTTACGCTACCTGATTCGGGTGCCACTCTTCAGATTACCACGCCTGCAGGTGTTCTCGCCGACACTGTAGCCTACGGAAACGGACCTGTTGAAGTTCAAGGATGGAGCGGAATCAGTTTGGTAGAACCGGTTTCAAGTATTCCACTCTTAGTCTATCATCGAGGCGATGGATGTGGGAATTTACCTGATACTGATTTAGCAATTGACTGGCAACACCGATGGGGGCGTTTAGGGGGAAGTACATTCTGTGGACCAACTCTTTTCTCCGGTTCCAGTGTCGTCACTCCATTGGTCGGTCCACAAGACGGATTGGTTGACCTACTTGCATGGATTGACGATGCAAGTGAATCGCTTCATGTCCACCTTTACCAGATTGAGCAGCCAAATCTGGTTCAAGCATTAATCGAAGCTCACAACCGTGGCGTTCAAGTTACAGTCGTTCTCAATCACGCAGAATACTGGTGGAATAATTACGACAAGAACAACCAGTTAGGAACGGCGAATTATCTTGCTACTGCTGGAATTAATACGCTTTGGTTTGGTGGCCAAAGCGATGAGCCTTACACGTATATTCACAGCAAAGTGGCCGTAAAGGACAACGAAAGTGTCTGGATAGGTTCAGGGAACTGGAAGAGTTCATCACAACCTGCGCCAGATGATCGTGGAAACTCTGAGTGGGGTGTCATTGTGGACAACACTGAACTTGCACAGAAAGTCATGGAGCAACTGGCATATGATGAGTCGGAAAGCCGAACTTACATCACCCAGGTCAACCCAGGTTCAGGACCTTCTGACTGGTCGATGGATTCCCTCAAATCAGTGGTCAATGGAACGCTCGCTGAACCGATAACTACCGATGTCTCAGGACGTCTAATTACCTGCCCAGACACATGTGTTGACGGTTTGGTCTGGATGATTGAGCAAGCAGATGAAGAAATACTGTTGTCTCTTCAATATCTCGATGTCGAATGGAGTTGGGGATGGGGAGATAACCCTATTGTCAATGCACTGGAAAATGCAGCGCAAAACGATGTGCGCATTCGATTAATCTTGAACGGTGCATATCTTGACAAGGACATCCAAGAAGTCGTTGACACCTTCAATGAAGAATGGAACACGACGCTTGGCTATGACATCAGTGCAGTCGTTATGAGTGAGGATGATGAAGTTTCAAAATTGCACAATAAAGGCATGATTATTGATGAAGAACACGTTCTCATCTCCTCGATTAACTGGGGCGATTCTGCTCCAACAAGAAATCGCGAGATGGGACTTATTCTCAGCAGTGCTGAAGTCACTGCACCATTCTTGGCAGGATGGCATAGAGATTGGGTCCGAACAGATAACGTCACTGACACCGATAACGATGGCATGCCAGACTATTGGGAAGTCGCAAACGGACTGAACCGAACAACACGAACCCTCGGCAACCTCAACATGCTTGAAGGAGAATACGATGCAGATGGAGACGGTCTAAGCAACGAAGTCGAATACGACTATGGCAGCCATGCAACGAATGCAGACACCGATGGTGACTGTATACCTGATGCCGTCGAGGTTTCATGGGCTCAGTCGACTGCGATGGATTCGTCAATTGATGATGTATCTCCAACCGATGCATTAACGCTTGCAGATGCAGATAAGGATGGCGTCAATGAATCCGAAGTGCTCGGATGTGACCTTGGAGGTATTCTCGTAGATGAGGACCAAACGGTTGTTGACAATGGATCTTTAGATGACGATGGAGACATGGTCATCAACCGAGATGATTTGTGCCCGAATACGATTGCAAACATTCCTGTTGATTCAAACGGCTGTTCGACTGAACAACGAAACTCCAACGCCACACCAAGTGCGGATACAAGTTCGAACTTTGGAGCCGGCATGATGCTCCTCCTTATGCTTGGAGGCGTCGCCTTAGCAGCTGGAGCATTCCTCATTCTGAGAAACATCGAAACGGAGGGTGAAGAAATGAAAGATCTGATTACGCTTGAAAGCGAAAATCTCGATGCATTGGCGAATGGAGAAATAAATGCAGACGATTGGCAAATGCCCGTTCTCGACAGCAGTGGAGATGAGGCAAAGCCTGCTGGCATATCCCCTGAAGATTTAGCTCGTTGCCCAGGATGGCCTGAAGAAACGATTCAAAAATATCTTGACCAAGGATGGCCAATGGATGAACTGGCAGCATACTATCAAGAACAAGTCGACCAACACGCTTCAACAACACAAGATTGACAAGGGACCGCATATTCCTATGTTTGATTGCCATGGCCTACTCATCAAGTAACCCCGTTCTGTCAAACGGTTTTTGGAACAGCATTAGCGGATACGAAACCATGTCCTATGAGGGCACGATGCAGAAGATTGGAATCCTTTTCG
>DAMU01000036.1:0-167 GCA_002499705.1 Euryarchaeota archaeon UBA91 | reverse complement strand
ATGCAGAAGATTGGAATCCTTTTCGGAACCATGGCTTTTTCTGCCCTGATGCTGGTTAGCATTGGGATAACTGTTGACATGAATATTCTCGTTGTTGGCACCGGAATTGGCTTTGTTGGTGGATTTATCACATACCTCATCCTCTTGTTTAAGCGCCCTGAAAATCC
>DAMU01000078.1 GCA_002499705.1 Euryarchaeota archaeon UBA91 | reverse complement strand
GATTCCGTTTTCTGAAGATGAATCAGCAGAGAAGTTATTCGCAACTCTATTGATTCAGAACAATAAAGCCCATGAAGAAGGCGTAGATTCAATTGTTTGTCAAGAATGTCTGATCGAGGGTGTTCATGAACACTCATCGGGTAAATGATGCAATGTCATATGACCCGTCAGAATATAATCTCAAGATTGTCATTGATATTGAACATCAAGCGTATCGGAACATTGCCACAGATCGTGTGACCCAGATTTCTATAGGCGGAGAAACACACCGCTCAGCATCTGCAGAAGAGTGAATACCGTAAGAGAGAATACGTTGCCAAATTGACTGGAGACTCGTTCTCAACCTCAAGAAGAGGTGGTTTCAGCGCGTGTCGGCAAACTACTTATTACCCTCATGTAGAACGTTCTTTTATGTCGAAAAGACAAGGTGATGATGAGGAAATTAGCCGTTCGAAAGGTGGCAGTTATGACCCCAAAACACCTGCTATGAAGTCGTGGAAAAAGAGATACCTCGTCAACGAAAAACCCAAAATTGAAAAAGAGGCGAAGAAAGAAGTGAAGAAAGAAGTACTTCCTACAAAGGAAGAACAGACTGCAATCGAACAGTTCACCACTTTCTGTTTTGTCTTAATTATAATGTCAATCGGCGGAGCTATTTTTGCTATGATTGGATATTCTGTCGGTCCTCAAACCTGCGATAACGACAGTATTTTCGAGACTCTCGGAGTTTTTGCCTTCTTTGCGAGTATGGTCATTGGAATACCGGTGAGCCTCATCATCTGGCTTTTCTCTTTGACGAATCCTGAGTTTAATTCAAGAAAGGTATTTTCGTTGATCATTATTCATGCTGGTATCACTCTAATATGTATTGTTGCATTTAATGAATTCCTTCTTCAGGATATTTTTTGTGGTGGGTGTATGGGTCTCCCTGGCGAAGATTGTTCCTAATTTTTATGTCACAGCCAGTCCTATTTGATTGATGAAGTTATTATCGTTGTTTATGCAATCATTCATTGTGTTAGAAACAACAATAGTTCCGTCGATGAAGCGCAGTATATGAACAACCAACAAGCCACAAGTTCTGGAGTTTCAGTAATCGGACTCGGAGCCATGGGCTCCGGCATCGCTCGCACACTTATCGAAAAGGGATTCACGGTTTCCGTTTGGAACCGGAGCCGCTCAAAGGTCGATGCCTTGGTAGCGAGTGGAGCCATCGGTTGTGATGAACCCGTCGATGCACTCAATGCCAATACCCATGTTATCGTGTGTGTCTCTGACTATGCAGTATGGAACCGCATAATCCAAGAGCACAATCTGGCAAGCCACTTTCAAGACAGGTGCATTATTCAGTTGACGACGGGCACAATCGATGACGTGCAGAACCATGCTTTGTCCATCCATGACAACGGCGGTCGCCTCGTTGAGGGTGCGATCATGTGTTATCCACGCAACCTTGGAACGGATGAAGCGGCACTTCTACTGTCGGGTGAACCTGATGTGTTGGACGAGTGTGGTGCCATTTTGGGTGCTCTGGATGCAAAATGGACAAGCCTTGGGGAAGACATCAACCAACCCTCGGTTCTGAGTCGGTCATTGATGTCAGGACTTACTGGGGCCTTGATGGGTTTAGTCAATGGTGCTGCTATCTGTAGGGCCGGTGGTGTTCCTCTGGATGTATTCATGAAGTTCAACGAAGGCACGAACAGCATCCTTCTCGCTGAACAGAAGCGCCTCATAGAGGCTATTCGCGATGGACGCACAGAGGAGAACGAAGCCTCCATCAAGGCATGGCGAGAGGGAAACCAAGCGCTCAACTCTGTCGCAGCATCGCTGGGAACCGACCTCACGCTACAGAATGCAATTCAAGAGGTGTTCCAAGAAGGTCATCGAAAAGGGCTCGACGAGCATGACCTTTCAGCCTTAGTTGATGTGTTTGATCCCGGCCAATGACCAGCCTAGGCAAAACTCAACTGGCAAACCGTTTGAATGCGTACGGTTGTATTCGGGATACATCACGTGAGAACTTCGAGCAAGCGGTCTTGCTCAGCAGCCATGCGTAACTCCATTGCAATACGGCGTCCGCTGGACATTGGCATTCTCCATGTAGCGTTTCCATACGGATGGCCAACACTGACGTGAACGTTTGTTCCTCCACCTAAACGAGGTGCAACATCATAGATGTAGTAATTCATATCCTTGTCAATACAGGTTTGCAGACAGAACGGTCCAATGATACCTGGGTCGTAATGTTCCTTACTTGCAGTAATGAAGCGCTCTCCCAATTCAAACGCTTTTTCCAACAAGGATTCTCGAATAGTAGCAGTGTTGTGTCCTACAACCGTCATCTCAGGGATTTGCTGGTGAAGAGGCATGGTCATCTGTTGAGGTGCAGGTAAGCGCACATGACCATCAAGTGACGATTCAAATCGCCAGTCAACACCGAGCAGTTCTAATTTTTCACCTTCTTCAGCAAGTGGGCTGTAGAAAAAGTTGAGATTGAAAACCGGTCCAATCACGTAGCGTTCAATCCGAGCGCCGGCAAGTGATTCTTCATCGATGACACCTTCAGCAAGCAAAGCTTGTGACTTTTCTTGGTATTCCTGGTAAGATGCACACGTGAAGAATCCTCGTTCGAGTTTCTTTTGTGCATGGTGCAACTTGACGATGACTAAGCAGTCAATGTCTTGAGGGTCTGCAATCGCTTCCGGATATGGCAATCCCGCTTTATCCAAAATCCAGTAGTAATCTTGCTCTTCAGTTCGCTCTTCCATGCGCAACATGTTACGAGAACCAAACAAAGGAACTTTGAACGTGTTTTCAACATCTTCAATCGTAGAGTAAGACGTGAATGAACGGTTTGGTATGTAGACAACATTTCGCTTGCGCATTTCTTCTTGCATATCAGCATTCATCACGTCGTTAAATGAAGGCATAACAATTGCTTTATCAACCATACCTCGAACAACACGGCCGGAAGATGAGCGTTGTGCTTTGAAGTAATTTGCATAGGTCTTGTGACGTCCTTCCTTACAATAAGCAACTGTAGGAAAGCCTTCCTCAATTGCGCCATCACAAATATCCAAAGCTGAATGTGAAGCGGTCATTCCGATACGAAGTTTCATTCGATCATAATCTTCAACGATGGCTGCAATTTCATCTTTCGACAACATGGGAATCCCTCGGTAGTGAATGTGTAGAAGGGGGGGTCTTTCATATCATCGGAGTGAAAAACATCAGTCATAACGCTGAAGTTGCATCAATTCTTCTGTGGAAAGAGTATCTCCAGACATCAACTTGCTCATCAAATCTTGGACCTCAACACGGGCGGATGGGCGTTGACCCTCGCCGGCATTTGCACCTCGCATTGCACGGAGCATGTCTTGAATAGAGTGCAAGCAACGCAAAGAGACAATGTAAGCACGGTG
>DAMU01000087.1 GCA_002499705.1 Euryarchaeota archaeon UBA91 | reverse complement strand
TCTTCTTCAACTTCTTCGAGTTCTTCTAAGAGCTCTTCAATTTCTTCAATGAGTTCCTCCTCTTCTTCAAGCACAGGTTCTAGAATTTCCAGTTCTGTGTTGGCTTTGGGAGCGAGAGCTGGCATTTCCCTAATCGGTTGAAGTTCTTCCACTTGACCTGGTTGAACTTCATAAATACCTTCATCTTCATCCAATTTTTGCATAGTGAGGAAGCCCCAGCCTAATGCAATTAACCCTACTCCTACGAAGTAAAGTGCCTGCAAAGTTTCATTTTGATCCCTCAGCACCGCAAATATGGAGAAAGATAGGATTGAACCGTATCCTCCGAAAATACGTCGCCATCTTGCTTCGTATTCAGGGGAATAGCCTTGGATTCCAACTGCGATGAGAATTACTGTTGTGAGTATCCATGCAATTTCCCACTCTTTAACACCTCCACCGAGCACGAAGAAAACTCCCACAATTGCGCTAAGTACACCTACCATTCCGAGGCGGTCAATGAAATCAAGGAAGGAATCATCACTCCCCCATTCGAAGAATTCGAAGTCATATACACGATCATTTTGAAGAGCAAACCAAGAAATTACCAGTCCTTCAATGGCTAAGAAAAGGCCAATTGGGATACCAATCTTGATTTGATCGTCTATACCTGTTTGCACAATGAGATTGGCTAAGGCAACGGCATGAATTGCAGGAACGAATAAAAGTGCATTGAAGTATCCTTTGTACATAATATCTCTCGTAAGTAAAACAGCACCTACGATTGTACCAAGTCCAAATAAAGCCTCAAAACTGAGAATGAAGAAGGAATAAGTGGTGATGTAGAGGGTATCGACAATCTCCTTTCTTTTCTCTAAAGAGACAATCATATCATCTCCTTCAGGCGTGTTTTTGAACAACAGGCCTTGTCCATGGATGAACATGAGTGTTGATGCCGAAAATGCCGTAATCAAAGAACTCCATGAGAAGGACTTTTGCAGTAAGACGTCCGCATCGAAGACCTCTTCAACACCCATTCCAAACATGAGGCTGAACATGAAAACAATGTGAAGTATGACGATTGACTCAAGCCTTCCGGTGTTCCATGCATTGAAGATAAGATATGCGCTCATAATTGCAGGAATCCATCCTACAGTGCTCGATGCAGCAACTATTCCAACCAAACCCCAACCCCAAATACCGAACCATGGCAAGGGTTCACGTTGGCTGTTGCTCTGTTTCACATACATATTGTCCATGAAAAGAACATATGTCATTTGTAAGACAATGAGAATGCCTCCTAATTGTGAAAGCGTCAAGAATCCCCAGTTTGCAAAATCATATTCAGAGGTATATGATTCGATAAGTACTCGACCGATTCCAGCTGATTCCAGCCAATGCGAGTTCACTATGAACAATGCCACTGGGGAAAGCATGAGTGGCCAAACGTGGCGGTGTTTGACGCATCGCACTGTAACCAGAGAAAGCATAGAGATAAGCAGTAATCCTCCTGAATTATCAAGGCATGCAAGAAGAACAAGGCCTAACATTGCCCATGCGTCTGCAATTGGAGAGAGCGCATCGTCATCAATTCCGCGTTTGGTAATCAATGCGTTGACGTAAAGCGGTGCACCCAAGAGAATGAGGTCTAAAAGTATTGGAACAGGTAGGAAACTTACGTCTGAATACAGTTCATCCGTTTGCATTCGACCTCGAACTATGGCTAAACTGAAACTGATCGGAAGAGCGATGGTGAACAAAACCCAAACACCAGCAGAACGAACAAGAGATGAAATTACTTTCATTTGTTTTATCTCAAGAACCAGTCCGCTTATCGGCAGGAGTAGGAGTAAGGTCCAAGGTCCTTCGACGAGAGATTTCGTTCCATCGATATCAAATTCACTGGCCCAAGGGTTGACCATTGAAATGATACTGAAACTCATCATGAAGAACGGAATAATCAACGAGAGTCGAGTCAATTGACTCCAACTGTTCTTCCCAAACCATTCCTCACTGATTTCGGCTGATTGGATATTTGTCCAGGAATTTGTTTCTGGATCATAGACTGGAGCATTGTTGACGGTTACCCATTTCGCCCAATTGAACAGAATTCCAACGTCCAGTTCCAATCTTCGAACTGGATACATGATCATATAACTCACTGCGCCAAGGATGAAAATTTGGTAGTTGAAATACTCAGGAAGTGGCACTTTTTCCATGAAAGAGGGGACCTCTAATCGGTCGAAAACGCTGAGTATAATCATTGAGGCTGATGAAATAAAGACAACCAATGTAGCCTGCCTTTTGTCTTCCAGTGGGCTATCTGTTGTAATGTTAGCAAACGAATTTCGTGCAAGATACAGCATGTAACCGATGAAAAGCCAAGGCATAAACCAATCATCTGCTTGGAGAATTGCTCGTGAAAGAACAATGGAAGCGAGCATGACTAAATGTGTCCATGTTGAAATTTTGTCTTTTTGTCGGGCAAATTCTGAAATTACAAACAAGGAAATTGGAATCACGACGTGCATGTAGTCCATTCCAAATGTTTCAGAGAGCGATATCTCGTTCATATTGGCAAAAAGGTCAGTGAAGAAGTAAGCCAATGCAAGGGCAGTAAACGTGTAATCTGCAACCCATTTCCTTGTTGCTTTCGCTATGAAGAGCATGTAAGGAACCATCAGCAGTGTGATTATCCAAGGCACAACACTTCCATCGTTAGGTAGCATGACAAGTGCCGCCGCCAATCCAATAGGCATCCACGGAACTCGGCGTTGTTGAACAGCAGGGAAGTAGAAAATCAAGACAGCGACCCATAGTGCGACGCTCAAGCCAAAGATATTTTCGATTCCTAATTCGGTAGATTTGATTGGGCCAATGTGAAGATTGAGCCCTTCAATTCGAGCGATATACATAGCCAGAACAATTTCACCAACCAGTACAATGGATGCTTTTTGTATCAATTCTGAACGGAGTTCTTGCTTCGATGCGTAATAGGCTTGAATAGCGATAATGAAAATGAGTAGAGATAATGCTCCACCAGCACCCTCGGTATCTGCACCAGTATTGAATACCTCAAACAGAATTGGAGTTAGGCCAGATACAACCGCTACAACCACAAAGTTTAGTGCTTTATTTGAGCGAAGTGCCATCTCCATCGCTGCAAAACTTAGGAGGATTAACGACAGACCCATTTCATAGGAAATCGTATTTTCTGTCCAGTTCATCCACGGACCCATTCCGGCTCCTACGAGAACCAGTATTGGAGCATAAGCAGAGACTGCACGTCCAAAGCCGGTCGATCCTTTGTAACGCTTAAGGAGGGCAAGTTGTCCGAAAATCAAGACAAGAATGGCTGCGGTTTGAACATAGATACCTTTTGCATTTGGATGCCATTCAACCGATTCACCTGTGGCCGAGTCTTCCAAAAGTCCGGAATTATATTCAGCTGCTGTACCAAAAATTTCAGTCCAACCTTCTCCGGTAACAAGGCCAATCAACCATCGTGAACCCCAAATCACTCCAATTGTGGCAAAGAAGAATCCCATTCCGAGCATGTAATCTTGAACTTCATACAACACATGGCCATTTTTTTTACTTTGAAGTTCAATCCATGCAAGAATAATCGCTGCAGAAGCAACACCTCCTACAAAGATGATAAAGAAATCATCATTTGTAGCGCCTTCAGCGAATGCGATGTTGAATAGACCACCCCAAATTGCTGCAAGAGCAATGCTCATCAGAATAAGTTGTGAAAATTTCAACAATGCACGTTCTGATTGATTTATTACCGCACCTGGAAGGTTGACGAGCATCGGTTGTTCAGCCGGAGTAGTTTGAGTAAAAATCGGGTCGGAAGGTGTTGGAAGATTAGATTTGGCCATTAATCCCTGGCTTGATGGCTGTGTTCTTCGAGGGGCGGAACGTCTTGGAGCAGGCATAAGAATCATGCTTTCTATCGGCATAGAGGATTTAAAAATTGACCCGTTCCTGAGGTTTAAACATATTTAATACCAGTTTTGCAGTAGTTCAAATCTCCTTGCACTTTATTTCAATGGGTTCAAAAGTCGAAGGCTGTTGGAGCGATACGGTGAAATTATGTTTGCAGCACGAAAAGCAATTACATTACTCTGTTTAGGAATCATGGTACTCCCTACTTTGGCTATGGCTGCCCCCGTATCGATCCCTCAAGATTCTCCAGAAGAAGTCGGTTGGTGGGTCGATACAACCGTTGACCGTAACGGAAACGGAATCGGCGACATGATTGAAGTTCACAAAGACAGTCCTCTTTTCCTTGATGAAGATAACACTCTTCCTCTCATTATCGACTTTGACCATACGCCTGGTAATGCTGAAGTCGCTTTACTTGAGCGTGAGATTGAATTTCAACACCAGTGGACATTGGAAGGAATTGATGCTGTAGCAGGTCGCGTCCCAGTTGACCGAATCCTTGATGCTACAACTCTACCAGGTGTCGTAATGCTCGAACTCGATGGTATTCTCTCAATCGCGAACGGAGATGCTGCTGTTCTTCACGGCGTTGATACCGTTTGGGCAGATACTGGATACGACGGTGCAGGTTCATCAG
>DAMU01000053.1:7292-26251 GCA_002499705.1 Euryarchaeota archaeon UBA91 | reverse complement strand
GGGTGGTGGACGTAGTGGGATTTGAACCCACGACATCTTGGTTGCAAACCAAGCACTCTTCCAACTGAGCTATACGCCCCTATGCTCCGAGGGTTGAGCCACCCCCTTTTGAGTTTTCACCTTCAGAAGACTCGAATCAAACCGCATCGATTGTCGCATCACGGTCAGGTCCAACACCAACACTGGTGCACGGAACGCCAACAATTGCTTCGACTTTCTTGATGTATTGTTGAGCAGCAGAAGGTAAAGCAGCGTATCCTTGACCATCTTCATTGGCTCTCTTTGCAATATTCAACCATTCATCAAGCGTGTGCGACGGGAATCCTGGCATGGAGACGTAAACTGGCTTGCAACGTTCAAGTGCAGTTGCACTTGCTGGCATTTCCAAAATCTCTTTTCCGTCTAACTCGTAAGCCACACAGATCTTGATTTCATCAAGACCGCCAAGGACATCGAGTTTGGTAAGTGCAAGTCCTGTGAAACCATTGATTCGATTGGCATGGCGCATGACAACCGCATCAAACCAGCCACATCGTCGCTTTCGACCAGTTGTCGTTCCAAATTCATGACCGACCGTCCCAAGGTGGTCTCCAACTTCATCCTCAAGTTCAGTCGGCATTGCACCATGTCCGACCCGAGTAATGTAGGCTTTCGTGATGCCGATGACTTCCTCAATGTGGCCCGGATGAATTCCCGCACCATGAGAGGCATTTCCTCGAGAGGTGACCGAAGAAGTCACGTAAGGGAATGTGCCTTGGTCAATGTCCAAAAGACAACCTTGTGCACCTTCAAGGATAATATGTTCTCCAAGTTTCAACGCATTGTCAAGCATGAGACCTGTATTTCGAATCGAAGTCGAATAAGCATCCCAAATCCAGTGAATATCATCCTTGAGCCCAGAGGCTGTGATTCGCTCGTCACTTCCAGCAGCTGCTAGGGTTGCATTCATCCGTTCTGTTGTTGATTGCATCCAATCATCGTCATCCTTAACTTCGGCTAAATCACCAAATCGCAGACCTATTCGATTGATTTTGTCAGCATATGTAGGCCCGATTCCTCGGCCCGTAGTTCCGATTTTCTTATCCAAGCCATCCAAGTAACAGTGGAAAGGAAGGATGATGTGTGCACGCTCGCTCACATAGAGGCGTTCTCCACGAGGGTCTTCTCCGCTTGATTCTTGCCATCCTGTCAATTCAGTATTGAGTACCCACGGGTCAATCACCATGCCGTCTCCGAGTATGAGATGGCATTCTTTTCGAGTAATACCCGAAGGCAAGAGATGAAACTTCAGTACTTGATCGCCAAGGACCACTGTATGCCCTGCATTATTGCCACCCTGAAAGCGAGCGACCCATGTCGCTTGCTCAGCGATACGGTCAACGAGTTTCCCTTTTCCTTCATCTCCCCATTGGGCTCCTAGAACTACAGTGGCTGGCATGATTCTCTCCTCATAGCGCTGTCTTTGAGTACCGTCTTTGAACTATGCGTTAGTGCATTAAGCGTTTTCGCTCTGTATTATGCAGCACAAAAGTCCCCTCATGGGCTAAAAAAACAACCCTTTATAGCCAGTAGGTAGATATTCCTAATTGTAGCCAACCGGAGACACCACAGTGTAAAACCGCTTTACGCAGTTTCAGCCACAGTGAGCATCCCCTCGTGGGATTTATATACTGCGGCTAACAACTACTTAACAAGAGGTTAACAAGATGAAAGTTCATTCAGAAGACAATGCAGGCGGACAGCCGCACCGAGGACAAAACACTGATTCAAACCGTAGCGGGAACGACGAAATTCGTCGAACTCTCGAAGGTCACACCCGGCCATGCGAAGATTGTGGTGCCATTGATTGGCAACTTGACGATTCTCGAGGTGAGATCACTTGCAACAGCTGTGGATTAGTCGTTGAAGAAAACGTCATTGACCCCGGAGCAGAGTGGACGAATCGCGACCGCAGTCAAGACCGCTCCCGAGTGGGCCAGCCATTGACATACACTCTCGCTGACAAAGGACTGAACACCACCATTGATGTCCGAGATTTGAATTCAGGAAGCGCTGGCAGGCACGGAATATCCGCACGTTCTCGTAGAGAATGGCGTCGTCGACGTGTTGTTGATGAGCGTTCGAAAACACGCAAGAGCCGGGAGAGAAATCTGGTTCGTGCCAATCAGTTCATACGAGACCATTCAGGATTGCCAAAGCCGCTTCAAGAAGAAACTGCTCGACTGTATCGACGGTTGTCAGGTGAAGGTTTCGTTACTGGACGCTCCATCGCCGGAGTTACTGCTGCGTGCACTTACCTTGTTGCACGTCAAGAGAACCTCCCACGACAAATTATCGAGATTTCAGAAGCATTTGAAGTATCTGAAAAAGAGTTATCCCGACTGATTCGACAAGTTTCCCGGAAACTGAATCTTCACAAGATTTCTTCCCCAGACCAATACTTCGACAAGTTCATCTCTGATTTGCAACTACAACCAAGCATCTACACTCAAATTGAGCACCTTTGGTCAGTCATCAAACCGCATGAAGAACTTTGGCAAGGCAAGAAACCTATGGGCGTAGCTGCTGCACTGATTTACAAAGTCAGTAACGAGACCAGTTCTCCTCGAACCCAATCTGAAGTGTGCAAGGTTGCAAACGTATCCGAAGTCACGCTTCGTGGACTACTACGCCTTATCGAAGGTCTACTCGGCCAACTCGGTGAAGTTTCGAAACAGTGATTCAACGCCGTAGAGATGCGAAACTTGAAAGATTCTCGCCTACAGCATTCAGTCATGGGATTCAAAGCTAAAGCCCGGAAGCACAAGGGTGGTTCTGACAAGAACTCACATGAGAACAAAAAATCTCCAGTTATTGAAGGGCATATTCCTTGTGGTATCAAATCGTGTGATGGATTTGCCGATAAAAAACTAGGCGGACGCTCACTTTCAATAGATAACGCAATTGATGTGTGGGGCAGTGGCGGCTATGATGAGCGTAAGGGCCGTGTTCGAGTCTGCAAAAGTTGCTACAGAAAGTGGAAGAAAGATAACAAATCTGAAGACACATACTGATTCCATTCACTTTCAGTTTCACCGAGGGGTGTAAGTAAAGAAGGTATACCGACGGCTCTGCTTTCGTATGTATGAACAATAGAGTTGTGATTCGAAGTTTGGTAACCGGTGAAGGCTGTCTCGTGGCAATGGACGATGGAGCCATTGTTTGGAGGCCTAATCATGGAACACGTAGCCAACTCAAACTGGATGCTATCGCAACAGTGCTACTTGCACTCAAAGGGCCAACTGGATGCTATGATATTGCCGCTATAGGCGATTCATCTGGTGGAATAACATTGCTGTCTTTACCTCGACTTGAGGTCATTGAAAAATTTGCTGTCGAAGGCGGTATTGTTCGGTCCATTACTGCGGTTTCCAATTCCTTTGGTAAGTACTTGGCTGCAACCCAAAACGGAAGTGTTTGGGTCATCGGAACTGAAGTCCCCAATAGAGCGATCAAACTTTTCACTCATTCAGGCCCAATCACAAGTCTTAGGCTCATTGATGATTCAATTATCATTCAAAGTGGTTGGAACCGACGAACATATGATTGGACGGGTGCAACGAAGAAGGATTTCGACGGTGCTCAAAAGTTTGAGGTCAAAGCTACTCAGCGTGCGAATAGAAGAGCACGCATTCTTGAATCGCAACAGCGAAGAAATGAACAATCACAGCCCCTAATGCTTGATCTACCGTCTTTAGCCTAGGAGCGCTCTTGTTCCTCTAAAGGCCATGGTGGATGTGGAGTGTACCACAATGCAGTTTGCGCAGGCTTTGGTACTGATTTGGAGACTTCTCCCTCATTTGTAAGGCAAGTTTCAAAAAAATCGATATGTCTTTTCAATACTTCTTTGACATGTTTTTTGCCCTTGATAGCAGGTCCTTGAAGCGGAATAATCGATTTGGCATTCATTCGTAATACTCTCTTCAGACTGGCAATAACGTCCGGCAAACACCCACCCGGCAAGTCCCAACGCGTTGGTCGATCTGCACGGGGAAGCAGAGTGCCAAGTATCACCATCTCTTGATCTGGAATCCAATAACCCATTCCATCGAGCGAATGGCCTGGTAATTCAACAGATTCTACTTGTCCATCACCTAAAGCGAAAACCTCTCCATCGGCGACTGATTGAGTGTGAATTGGTGGCATATCAGAATCAAAGCGATTCGCCCAAGTCGTGAAAAAATCACCGGTTTCTAGAGCAGCTTGGCCTTGTGGATGAACATGCACAGCGCAATCAGCGAAAGATTCTGAAAGATGCTTCGCCCCGCCTGAACACGGATATCGTTTACTCGTAAGCAAAATTCTATCGAGGCTTTCACCGTTGGTGAGAAGACCCTTGATTCGCTCAACTTGAAGACCCTGATACCAAGAGGTCCCTGCATCGATGAGTACTGTACCAATTGAACCACCCACGACAACCAAATTGGCATCGTGGTGAATCGCAGGTAAGCGTAACACACGCATATTCACTCCTAAGGGTCGTACTCCTTGAACCATACTCTCTCTTTCAAAGATAAAGCGTGCCAAAATGAAGGCATTAAGCCATTTTGTTTCATTCGGTTGCGGTTAAATAGGGGGAGTGAGTCGCAAACCCATGGCACGATTCCCTGAAGCTGAGGAGCGCTTACTTCGCGTGAAGATTTGCATGAAGTGCAATGCTCGTAATGCATGGAGGGCTACTCGCTGTCGAAAGTGTGGATACAAGGGTCTAAGACCCAAGAACATGGAACGAAAGGGTGCATGATTACCCTTTTCTAAATCCGGTTTCTACCTCATTCTATCCCAAGTAGTGGCATCAGTATTGCCATCGGGTCTCCCAAGAGAATCATTGGAAGAATCGCTGGGAATAAAAATACCAACAAAGGAAGTTTTTGACTTACCCAGACCTGTTGGACACCAGCTGCTTCAAGTTCTGAAAGGGCGGTGGATAATTCCTCATCACTTGGTGTTCTTCGAGGAGCACGTTTACGTTGATACACTTCCATTGAACCATCTGGCTTTTCAATAAGTGTGGTGAGAAGCCAAACATGGCGTTCAGCAACCTTGTCACGTGGCAATTGGCTTGCATGCCATGCGAGCATGAGATCACCTAAACTACGAACATGGCCTCTTGAAATATTGAGGAACAGAAGAATGAATGGAATGGCCAAAAAGGTAAATCCACCCCACATGAGCAACGAAAATACCGGTGGTAAGGCAAACAAGGCATCGGTTGTGGCTGATGAATAGGACAAGGGCATTGTCGTCCAACTTGGAACGAGAATGGCAACCCACATCAGCGCCTTTGCATCAGCACCTCCATGAAGCATACGAAGTCGCCAAGCAAGGTCAATCAGAATAATCAGAGGTAGAACGGCAAAGGTCGACCACCAAAGTGCACCTAAACCAGTTTCGTTACCGAGAAGAACATCGATTGGATTCACCGATTGGTACTCTATGGCCCCAAAAAGAAGACCGCAAAAACTGGCAATATACCAACATACTACAGTTTGGTCAAGTCTTGAACCTGCGCGGAAATCAGAAAAGGTCGGTCGCCCGATAACAGCCCCTGATGCGTAAGCAACAGCTGCTGAAGCAGTCAAATAAATCGTCCAATCTGCACCTTGGTTCATCAAATCAAGAGCCCAAAGGAAAAGAGCAGGTTTTACCCACACCAACCAATGTTCATTCTTGACACGCCTTTCCTTATGGTCCATCCAAGCAGCCCAGCCCATGCCAAGAAGAAGAACTGAAATTCTTGACCAGCCCAAGATTTGATTTTCTGTGAGGCTCATAACCTGCGGATGGCGGCAATGGACTTAAAGACGGCCTCCACACAGGACATTATGCGAGCAATGGGGCTGTAATTATGGATATCGAAGCACGTCTAGTTCAAGTAGCCTCAGTCATCAACCAAATTGACGACCCAAAAGTCCCGCGAAACATTCGCCGACAAGCGAAAGAAACCTGCGAACAGTGGTTGCTGAACAAAGCCAAGAAATTGGATGTTCGTATCGCTATGTCACAGTCAAAATTAGAGGAACTGTATGAAGATCCAAACATCCCTCCAGAGTTTGGAACGTTGATTTTAATGATTAATACCGAACTTGAGAAGATACTTACTGAAGTTCTTTAATCACTCTTCTTCTAGGACAGTGATAAATTCCTGGAGTAACGGTCGCATGGATTTGTCTAACTTCCCTTCGCTGAGTAGTGAGGTTATTTCGGTTGCAACTGAATGCTTTGAGCGAAGAGCGTCTGCCGCATCAAATATTATTTCCATTTGGTCATCAGAAACTTTGTTTTTGCGAAGCACGCGCTGAGAAGCAGTTCGACCAGCAATCATTTTGACTTGGTAGTCTGAATAACCGAGAAGCATTTGCAACTGGCTCAAGGATTGGCTTTCAAAGTTTGAAATTTTTCCGTCACGTATTGCATCAACCCACGCTTCATCAATAGATGGTGCTCGCTCGGACATGAGTATTGCAAAAGGTTGAGTTGCTTCGATATTTTCAAGAACAATCTTGATAATCACTGCAAACGGAACTGCAAGAATCATTCCCAGTATACCCCAGCCAGCGAACGAAATAGCAGTAACCAGCAACAAGAGTACTGGTGAAAGGTCGAGAGCACGGCCTGCCCATTTTGTCTCAATAATTTGACCCCAGATTTGTTGATTTGCTAACAGAAGAAGAACCAAGAAAAACAAAAGATTCGGGTCAAGCAAAATGAGGCCGAGAATAATTGGTGGCATAGTCGCAATCAGTGAGCCAATGTATGGCACATAGTTGAGAAGGAAGGTGATAAGTGCCCAAGTAAACCAAAGGTCAATTCCAAAGGCGAACATGATGATTCCTGCACAAACTGCAGTACCTGCTCCAACTCCTGTTTTCACGATAATGTAGGTGTTGACACTGGCCTCGATTTTCGTGCGCATGACTTGTACTTTTTGACTACCACCATGAGGCCATGCGCGTTCTATCCGACCGGGCAATAAGCTGGCTTCAAAGATGATGAATATCAAAAAGAACATCACTGTAATACTTGTTGTAAGAGCTCCACCTACATTGGCTAACATTCCCATTGCTGCATCTGAAAGTTTTTGTTCATCCTCAAGAACTCCGAGAGCCGCAAGGTCTTCAACAAGGGTTGTGTTTGAAGTTTCAGAATCATCATTGAAGGCCATACTGAGCAGAGGTGATTGTTTTAGTTCACTCCACCTTTCTTCCAATTTCGTATTGTAGAGGTCCATTTTTTCTTCATCTTCTACCAAATTATTTGCTTGTTGATAGGCAACAAAGGAGGCTGCAGAGACCAAAAGTAAAGTCAAAAGCACCATCGTCAAATACGATAAAATCAGTGGGAAACCGTTCCTTGAGAGATAATCAGAACCTGGCTTAAGGACAAAATAAATTCCCAGTGCGATGAAAAATGGCTGGAGTACTCCTTTGAGAACAATTAACCAAATCACCATCAGAGTGATAAGAATTGAAATGTGAGCAAAGGTCGAAACTCTACGATTAAATCGACCTGAATCCCAAGAGGGAGATGCAACTTCCATAGCCTTGGGGCAGTGACCGGCCTCTTGAGTGTTTAGGGGTTATTCTTCCGCAGATGATGAATATGAATCATTCTCATCAAGTGAAGGCAGACGGAATGCCATGATGGATGCAATTAACATGACTAAACCGCACAAATGGAAGGCTGTATGGTAGTCGAAAGGCCACGCTTTGGAGACTGTTAATGTCCAAACCAGTCCTCCTGTGAGTGGTCCGAGTATTCGAGCAAAAGCTCCCAAGGATTCCTGTGCACCCATCACAACCCCCAATTCATAGCCGTTGGCTTTTGCTACACGTGTCAAAAATGTAGAAGAAGAAGGTTGGAAGATTCCGTTACCAACCGCTATGAGGAATGCGACAAGTAAAATCTGAACCCATGCATTCTCAGCTTGCGTATAGGGCACCAATACAAGACCTAGTCCAGCCAAAGCACTTGAAAACGGAAGAAGGCGTCGTGAGCCAAAACGTCGAGTTAAAGGGCCAATGAGTATGGCTTGTGTAAAGATTCCACTGATACCAATCATTGCAAATATCCGACCATTATCCGCCTCAGAAAAAGCAAGTCCTCCATTTGCAGGATCCATTTCTGTATAGAGAATGAATACTGCGTGCATGATGGTGAAACCAAAAGTGAACAGCATCGAAACCCAAATAATGAGTGATACCTTTTGAGATCTAAGCATAGAAACAGAATTTTTCATCATCTGCGCCATGTTGGTCATCCAAGGCTGTGGTTCAGATTGGTTTCGACGTTCAACAGGTAGAGATTCAGGGAGTGAACGATAGGCTACAGCCAATGAGAACAGCGAAAGAAGACTTGCTACTGCACAGGGCAACAGATATGGGTGGGTTTCAAAAACAGTGTCTTGAAAGAAATCCCATCGTGTTGCAGGGTCTGATAACTCTCCACCGATAAAAGGCCCAAAAGTGAAGCCGAGACCGAACGCTGCTCCAATAAGGCCCATTCGAGTCGCGAGTTCTTGCGTAGTACTTACATCACCAATGTAGGCTCGAGCTACTGCTAAATTACCATTGAAAACCCCGGCTAAAAATCGTGCAGCAAAAGCAATCACCAGCGTATTTGCAAGGCCAAACATTGTGAAAAAAACGGTGTTACCAACCAAGCCCACCATCAAAATTGGGCGGCGACCAATTCGATCAGATAATGCACCCCACAACGGGGAGAACAGAAATTGTGCAGCGGAATAGGAGGTCATCAAAAGCCCAACCCAAAGACCGATGTTTGCAATTTGGTTGTCAGGTGTTATGTCCTCGACTAAATACGTCAAAAAGGGAATAACAATCCCAAATCCAATCATATCGATCATTGTTACGAGAAACAGAACTACTAGCGCACCCTTTCCAGCGTTTTGAGCCGGATTCGAATGTGTTAAACCCTCTGTCATGATTTTCCACCCCGGTAACTTGGATTGAATGACGTTGCATTCAAGCAGAAGGTTAAGCGGAGGTTGTCTTACTCGGGAGAGGAGTCAAGCGGTCAATTACTGCACCTAAGCGTTCAACCAAACTCTCTTTCTCGGCATGCTTGATAAGAGCAAATTCCATCACTTCGTCCAGAGTGTCAACGGGAACGACCTCTATCATCTTCTCGTATTTTTCATCCAAAAGAACGTCTTGCATGTTGGCACGAGGAACGACAACAGTCTTGATTCCTGAGCGTGCAGCAGCTTCAATTTTAGCAGTGACTCCACCTATAGGCAAGACTTCGCCTCGAACGGAGAGAGAACCAGTCATTGCCAAATCTTGACGGATTGGTATATTTTCGAGAGCCGAAATAATAGCAGTAGCGATGGTAATTGACGCTGAATCTCCGTCAACCCCATGAGTGTCTACGAATTGAATGTGAATATCGTAGTCTGAAATATCTTTCCCGGTTAGTTTCTTAATGACTGCACTCACGTTGGTTACACTCTCTTTAGCAAGGTCTGAAAGTCCACCCGTAGCGTGAATTTTGCCCCCACCACCAAACGATGGTGTAACGAGTGCCTCGACAGGTAGCATGATCCCACTAAAGTCGGAAAGACCGGAGTTTGCGCCAAGAACTGCAAGGCCATTGACGCGCCCAACACGCTCACCTGAATTGACAATCATAGCGTAGTCTTGGCGGCGTTCAATCATCCGGTCAGCAACTTGCTGTTCAAGAGGCTTGGCGATGTTTCGAGCTCCAAGAACATGTGCCGATGTAGCTAATTCTGCGCCTTCTTCCATTGCTAGATCTCCAGCGATACGAACCAAACCACCGAGTTCTCTCAATCGAAGCGAAAGTTTGCCACGGCGTCCTGCACGGCGTTGTGCCTCTCGCAGGATAATGGCGACAGCAGATTTGTCGAAATGCGGGATTTCTCGAGAAGTGCCGATATCACGTAGAACTTCTTGTGCGATGAATCGAATCAGGCGTCGACGATTACGGGCGGTATCCGGCATTTCAGAATTTACGTATACTTCGTACCCATAGCCACGGATACGACTGCGCAGAGCAGGGTGCATTCCTTGGATAGCATCGAGATTACCTGCTGCAATAAGGATGAAGTCACACGGAACTGGTTCCGTCTTGGTAAGTGCTCCTGAAGAGCGCTCTGAGCGACCGGAGATAGGGAATGCACGCTCTTGCATTGCGGTAAGAAGGGCTTGTTGTTCTTCTAATCGCAACAAGTTGACTTCATCAATGTAGAGCACACCTTTGTGAGCACGATGGATTGCGCCAGGCTCTACTCTGTCGTGGGCTGGTGTTTCCATTCCGCCGGATTGGAAGGGGTCGTGGCGAACATCGCCAAGGAGTGAACCAGAGAGTGTAGCAGTGGCATCAACAAACGGAGGCATATCCTTGCTTTCGTGCTTCACCAAGACTTTGGGGATACGGCTGTCGTCACCAGAACCTAAGCGACCTCGGATGAACATATATCCAAACATCAAAAGAAATCCACCAAACAGTAGCGTCAAAATGTCGCCGCTTTGGAGGGTTGCAATCACGAGGAGGAAACCTACTGCCGCAAATGCGATGAGAAGCATCTTTTGTGAACGTTCTCGCTGAGTGCGTAGGGATTCCTTTTGCAGTTTGACAATACGGTCTCCGCGACCAGCAGGGACCGAGCGTACTCGTGGCTCGTTCTCGTCATCTTCATTCGGATAAACCAGAAGGTCTTCAAGGGAATCTTTTGGAAGCAAGTCAGTCATCGAGCGCGCAAGCATGGATTTACCAGTGCCCGGATCGCCTATCATCAACATGTGTCGGCGTTGCTCCGCAGCTTTTCTGATGACGACCGAACCTGCTTCTTGTCCAATAACTTGGTCAACAAGACGGTTTGGAATCGGAACATCTTCGGTGGAAGTAAAATCGACGGACTGAATCCACTCGTCGATACTGTCAGCGACAATGTCGTCAGAGTCAGGCCCAGGCTCAGGAGCCCAAACAGTTACTTCTTCCACAGCGTCGAATACGTCCTCTGTGAGAGGTGTTTCAGCCTCGTCGCTAGACAAGTCGTCGGTAGTATCCGTGTCGCTCATAATGTAACCCTCGCGTCGCTCCCCTTTATGGGTTTACAATCCGACCATGTATGAACATGTGTAATTCTCACAGATGGAATTAAAGTGTTCCATCGAGATATTGTTGTCCATAATAAGCCCACTGCTCTGCAGTCCATCCTGCTGGAAGGCCACCTGGTGGCAATGGTGGTCCTGCGAGTTGTTGCACTGGAGCAACAGCCGCAGGTTGAGGGGCAGGAACAACAGCCGCAGGTTGTTGCACCGGAGCAATGGCTACAGGTTGCTGGAAGAGGTTTTGGGCTCCTCCATACATTGAGTTTGCAACTGAATCATGAGCAGGAACACTGTTAGGATTCCATCCAGTATCATTCCAACCATCGAGTTTCAAAGAGTCTTTTCCACTTCGACGGGTGAACATCAAAGTTAGCAATACACCAAGAATTACGACGCTGGCAATTATTCCAACCAATGTCATGTTGATTTCACTGGATTCAGATGCTGCTTGTGAACCTGATTGGGCATCGCTGATGCACGAAGCACGTGGGTCATCACATGCAAGGTCAAGTTCAGCCTCTACTTCAGACAGTTTAGCTTCCAGAAGAGTAGTGTCACCTTGACCAGATTCGATTTGTAATTCCAGATCTGCCTTTTCGTCGACTAAATCTGCGAGGAAGTCGGTGAACATCTCATCACTCATATCGACAATCGCAGGCATGCTTTCTGTAATATTCCACTTCACTGTTGACATGGTTTTGAATTCAGAGTTACCATCATTTGCAAGTATCGACAATTCATAATAGTCTCTGTATTGTGAACCGTCAGGACGAGCGAGGCCATTTCCTAACACTGATGGAACAATCAATTCTTTACTCCAGCCGGTACTCGATTGTGATACATCCAAATCATACTGCATGAGACCGTCACAGGTTCCAGTTAGTGAGCTGCATATATTCCATGTTACTGAAATGTAAGTAAATGTTGGAGAAGCAGACGTGAGCATCATTGTAACGGTCGGTGTTTGACCAATGTATGTATCCTGAAGGGAGACAAACATGTATCCTGTTCCGTCATCGTTCTTAGAAAGAAGGAATGGGTAAGCGTCAAAAACATCTACCTGCATCACGTAGGTATCTGACAGTTTACCGTCTTCAACAGTGATAGAAACCGTTTGCATTCCGATATCTTCGAACGAAAGTGTGAGGCTACCGTCTAAAGCGCTGTATCGTGCTGCACCTGGTTCGGAAGATGAAACTCGAACATAGGTAAGAGTAGAATCATCTACATCGACAATTCGGCTGTCAAGGTCAATAACCATCTGCGTATTTCGCTTCAGACTGATTGATTCAAGGTCGTCGAAAGGAATGATTCGAGGTGCATCATTGACTGGGTCGATGTTGATTGTGAGTGTTGCATCAGAACTCTTGATGCCATCACTTGCTCGAAGGGTCAAGATGGCTTGACCATTCACATCATCGTCAACGGTCTCAAAACCAATGGTGTTTCCGATTAATGTGGCTGTGATTGCATCTTCATTCGAATTACTGATTAATTCGATTGTAAGTGTGTCAACCGAAACCGGTTCGCCGTTGTCGTTTGTATCTGAAAGATACGGTAGGAGTGCAAGAACACCAGAACCGCCTTCAGTTACGGATTGGGATGGTAGACCATTCCATCGTGGTTGGCCATTTTCGGTCACTCTGAATAACAGCGTTCCGTAAGGAAGTTGACCTTGCTGAGAATAGTCTCCACCGTCATCAATGGTAATTTCTATACCTTTTTCTCCAAGAGGACATCCATTCATTTCGCTCCATTGGAAGTTCACTTCGATTTCTCTCGATTCTGAATGCCAAGCGACAAATGACTCATCGTTTGAAGTAATTATGAGGTCTTCAAGCGGTGTTTCAGGATCAACGATGTGGCCGTCCATAGAAACCCTGGTCGGTGTATCGCACATGACCGATGGAATAGGGTCGGTGATAACTTCTGGAGCACCGTTTTCAAGTTCGAAACCTGAAGTTCCAGAGATTATTTTCCACTCGCCAGTTTGGCCACGAGAGTCAATCGCTTGAGTCCGGACATCATACCAACCAGCGGACATAGCAGCCGTTGGAGTAATAACGTATTCACGGCCCTCATTGGTGGTCGTAGCATACACCACATTTTCCCCACCGGATACAACAGAACTGAACCATTGATTCTGACCTGTTGGAGATACTTCTACATTGAAAGTGACAGTGCTTGCGTCATCGACAAAATCTGAGTTACCCGGAACGTTATCGGCCTTGGCGAGAATAATGGCGTGAGAACCACGATCAATTGTTTGTTCACCGGTGACTTGAGGAGCCTTGGTAATTGGAGGACGGTCTTGGTTAATCTCTACCAAGTTGACGTTGTTTCCGCTGTTACCATCGGCGACGAGATTCGTAAGTCGGGCACCGAATTTGGTTTTGAGTTCACTCGAAATTACCGAGGTATCGAAACTGATTTGTGCTGTTTGAGATGAAGCAGCGTTTAAGTTGTTCAAAGCAGTTGTTCCAATCGAGACTTCATTGACGCCTTCTTTGTAGAAGAACTCGATAGTACCACCATCGGAGTAATCAAGATCTCCGACATTGTTGATTGTGGTCTCCAAGTCGACGGTATCGCCAATCACGAATGCACCGTTCGATGCAGCAGGATTAGTCAGGGATACTGTTGAAACGCTGAGGTCAAGTTTTGGTGCCATGTTGGAATCGGATGCTACATAGACATCGTTCCAAGTCGTATGTGGTCCGCCCATGACTGCGCCAACTGAAACGAAGTTATCTGCCGCTGAAGTTGAACCAACTGAGCGAACAGTGCTTACCGGCTTTGTCCAGGTCTTCGATACAGGGTTGTTTGGCGTGAGCGTAAAGGATTCAAGACCATTTCCTGCAGAGTTGAGAAGCCACCCTCGAATAACATTGTGAGGGTGAGTCGTTCCGTCATTGTAGGTGTCAGGACCCTTGTCTTCAACGATGACAGCAAGAAGGTAAACAGTCTTACTTGCCGCACTGCCAAAGTATTGAAGTTCGTAAGTGATATCCATGTTTGCTCCATTTTGAACTTGAGTGACTGAGAGGGAGTAATCGTTCACATCTTTCATATCGCCACCGTTTGAAAATTCGGTGTCATAGGCAGTTGTCCCAGTAGCAGCACCAAGTTTGTGGTATGAACTGCCTGCGCGAGCATCACCAAAGTTAGCTGCTGGAATACTTCCGGTCCCGTCACGCATGTGACTCAAACGGTTGAGTGGGTCTGGGACGCCTTGGCTGTTTGCTTCAAAATAAGAAATATATACGAAATCATCTGGGAAACTTGTTTTGAGAGCGTTCATGGATGGAGAACCACCATTTTGGCAAGGCGGACACCAATCAGCACCGTAATACTCAGCGAAAACGCTGTGACCTGGTGCGGTTGCTGCATAGGAAGGTGTTTGCACTTCCTCAAGTGTTTGTTCTTCTGATTCTGGTTGGAATGGGCCAACAAACGCGGTCATTGTGCTTCCAATAAACAGAATGGTAATCGATAGGGCTAGAAGTCGTGCGGACATCTTCATGTGTGTTGCTTCTTTTAGACAGTATATGAAACCCTCGTTTTCAAGTGAAAAAACGGCGTTTCTAGAAATCATTCTGTTGACAAAGAAATAAGGCTCAATTCTTACGGTAAAGTTTAGACCAAACAGAACCTCGCCGAGTCATGAACCAAGCGCAGTGGAGTGTTTTTGTCGAAGCGGAGGGGAAAGTCCACGTTATCGAACTCATTTCAGGTGTTCGAAAAATCAAAGGTTTAGGCGTTTTAGATGCGCTTGAAACCCTTTCAAAAATAAATTACGGCGAAGAAGTTTTAGTCGGACAGAAAGTATTGACACGAGTTCCGTTAAGGCTACCAGAAATGAGTAAAGGTATGCTCCGACGTGCTCAAACAATCAGTGCTAAGGATGCAGGATTCATCACCTCTCGAATGGGAATTGGGCCAAATGATCGTATTCTTGAGGCAGGGATTGGAAGCGGTGGACTTTCGATGTATCTTGCCCGTATTTTAGGCAATTCAGGGATTCATGTCACGGTTGAACCTCGCAGTGAACACGCTGATGTGGCTCTTGAAAACATGCGTCGTGCGAAGGAAAGTTGGAGTGAATTTCCAAACCACCACCACATCGAAGGTGCTGTGGAAGAGGTCGTAGAACAGATACGAGATTTCAGCGAAGAATTCGATGGAATCATCCTCGATTTACCCGAACACCCCAGCGCAATAAACGCAGTTTCACCCCTTCTTAGCGTAGGTGGACGCCTCGTATGCTATTGCCCTGTAACAAGCCAACTCGAAGCGGCTTGGATTGCTTGCGAACAAGCAGGTTTGGAAATAGAGTGGGCTGGAGAACTCATTGAACGACAGTGGGGTAAGGCATCGAAAGGTGGGGTTCGACCGGTGAATGGGCCGTTTGGACACACTGCTTTCTTACTGCTGGCCTATCGAAGATCGTGATCACTCAACGACTCGAATCATTGTCGAACATTTCGGACATGTGAAACGGAACGGTGCCTCA
Organism: Euryarchaeota archaeon UBA91; assembly: GCA_002499705.1. Lineage (GTDB taxonomy): Archaea > Thermoplasmatota > Poseidoniia > Poseidoniales > Poseidoniaceae > MGIIa-L1. The sequence continues at coordinate 10,603 of DAMU01000053.1, read as the reverse complement.
CTGCCACGAGGTACGCCAAGGCGTGCATCACAGGAGGGGCAGGTTACTTTGCCATCATCCATTCGACATTCGTTGTAGCCGAGTGGTGCTTCTTTTTCTTCCTCAGGCACCTCTTCAACTTCTTCTTCCTCTTCAACAAGATTATTTTGCTTTTTGTTACGAGTCAGATACAAGACGCCAAGTAGCAAAATTGCTACAATCCATCCCCCGAACAGAGCGTTCAATGAATCCGATTGAGAGAGTTCCATGCCAAGAGGAAGTGTGACGCCGTTCGGCGGCAGTGCTGGGCCTTCTATTTCCACATCGAGTTCGCTGGACAGGTCTGAGGAAGCCGTATCGCCGATTTGATAAGATGCCCGGATATTCAACACTGCAGATTCAGAAGTAGAAACCAAGGACATCAATGTCAATGAATACTCGACTGTGGAACCAGGAGTCAAGGTAAATTCACTGCTGGAGGTATTGTCTGAATAGCGTAGCCATTCAGTAGCCAATAATCCGTCACCAATGCCTTCGAGAGACAAAAGACCGGTCACTTGCGCATTGGCAAGGTTGGTCACTGAGACCATCACAGTTGAGCCACCGGAGGATGGGAGAGTGAGCGAGGATTGAGCAAATTCGACTTGTAAAACACCAGAACTTCCCCAAACAGGTTCGACCGTGTAGATTTCGCTACTGGATGCAGAGAATGAAGTCCGAGAGGAACTCGTAACTCTGAATTTCAGCTCTGAGAAGCCAGCCTCTGCATCAGACGGTAGAAGACATGACCACGGTAAAGCAGAAGATGATTCTCCGGCTTCAAGGCTCAGTACCGTCGAGACACCGCAGTCGAGTCCAACTGTGCTCAACAACAATTGGTCAGAACCGGTCCCGGTGTTGGTGACGACAACTGTACCATGAATCTCACCGTTTGGTTCTGCTGAATCGTCATCGGAAAGAACGAGAATTTCTGCACCTGCTACCAACGATTCAATCGTGAGGTTGATATGAGAACTTATCGATTCATCGCTGGAGGAATGAGCGTGCAGTGTCACATCAATTCCGCTGCTTGGAGCACCTTGAGAGGTTTCTCGAACATTCAGCGTAACCGTCGACGATTGTCCTGCATCGAGGAGTAAAGAGGTTGAAGACAGTTCGAAATCAAACCAGTCTGATGCTCCGTTGTCTGAGAGACTCAAATGAAGTGTATCTGAGGCAGTGCCGAGGTTCGTGACGTCGAAGGAATAAACAGCATCGGAACTCGGTCCAGCCACAATTCGACTGCCTGTCGAACTCATCAAAACTGCAATACGGTCTTGAATTTGAAGAGAAAGTTGCAATTCAACAGAAAGATCAGAACTTCCGTAAGCAAAGGTCAGTGAATGAGTGCCTGATTGGGAGGAGGCAGCAATGGTTAGCGTGATATCAACTGAAACGCTTTCGCCGATTTCAAGTTCAACAGACGTGTGACTCAGAGAGGCCTCTGCCTCTGCAGGCAATCCAAGTAGACCTGCAACCAGTGAAAGATTAGAGGTTCCTGTATTTTCAAGGGTGAACGATGTAAGGACTGAATCGCCAGGGCGAGCTAAGATTCGCCCATCAAGCGGACCAGAAAGGGTTGCAGAATGTACGCCAAGAATTTCAATATCTACGCTGTTCACGACGGTGAGTCCACCATAAGAGACAGAAAAGGACTGAGGCATAACCCCTGATTCACCCGAGTCAGCATCGGTAGAAAGCGACCAGACACCTGCCTCGCCAGCAGCTACAGTCACACCTGAAGACGAATCTAAATTAGTGCTCAAGCCGTTGGTTGAATCAACATCGAGATAGAACGTGACGGTTTCGCTTCCGTTGTTTTGAATGCGCATTTCATAGGAAACCGGTGTTCCCGGAGTGAGTTCAAGATCACCAATTGGTGAGACCAATGAAAACGAAATACGCTCATCAACATCAACTGTGAAATCAAACGGAGTGGTCGAGTGTTGCGCGGAAGCAGAAGTCCCAATGCCGTTCATTTGAAGCGAGCAGGAATCTGTTTTTGTGGCTTCATTGTGAACTGAGATTTGAATTCCAACATCAAGAACATCATCTGGTGCTACTGAAGGTGTTGTTGCTGTAACAAGGGCGGCATTGCAAGGACCACTAAGCACGCTTAGCGTCCAATCATAATCAACGACAGCGTTGCCTGAATTGGTAATTTGAACGGATGTATTCGTCGATTGGCCTGGAATGAACAATTCATTCTGCTCGAGGAAAGCAACGCTCAAATTATGCTCTTCATCAACATGAACGACGAGCATGGTGGAAGTAGAGGTGTTTCCTCCAGTCGAGGCACTGAACAATCTAAATCCGTAATAATCCGGTGCTGCATTGCTTGGCACGGATACGTAAAGAGAAGCGGTTGCAGAGGAACCTGCAGCCATGTTCGCGAACTCATCATCAACCCATTGGACATTCCATCCAGCTGGGATTCCTCCTCCTAATCCACGTGGTGAAGACATCATCATGCTCGTAGTAGATGTTCCCGTAACTTCCCAAGGATAGGAGAGATGAGATGTTTCGTTGAATACGGTTGCAGCTGCTGCCTGCTGCAATTCAAGTTTGAGCGTAGCATTGAGCGAAATCGTATCGTTTGAGCCGACTGGTGTTTCACCAGTCATGGTTGCATAAAGAACGCATGCGGCCAGATAACTCCCTGCAAGAGAGGGGTGACTTCCATCTGCATTGTAGAGGTCATAAAATGTATTTCCAGTCAGTGAGGCATTGAAACCTGCTGCTACGACATTGTCGTGGATATGAGCAAAAGCAAGTCCTACCGGCGCCATCCAAACGGTGTGACCTGCGTTGGTAATGTTGCTGTGATAATCCATGTAACCCGATTCAAGACGCTCTTGCATAACTGAGAAATTCGAATACAGGGTCGGATTCATCGGGTCTCCATTTCGACGACCCCACGTCATCATCAAGATTGAGTCTCCACCTTCGTCTTCAATTGCATCTGCCAGATTGACGGCTGCATCTTTACTTGCAATCCAATCGGCGTTGGTTCGATAAAATCCTGGAATTTGACTTTGGTCTTGGAGAATGACGTAATCCCAATCGATGTTGGCGTCCCTTAACGTCGTGTTTGACACATGACTGGAATTCACATCACTCCAGTGACCTGCCAGCGTTTTTCCTCCTCCAGTTAATGCATCTGCATTCGAGATGCCGAGAGATTCAAGAATCGAATGTAAAGAATTGAACGATGTGTAACTGTTACCAAACATCAGCACGTTGTCAACGGTCGTTACATTTGTTGAGTTGTTGGTGTTGTTGCCCGTGTTGTT
>DAMU01000053.1:0-6916 GCA_002499705.1 Euryarchaeota archaeon UBA91 | reverse complement strand
CCGGTGCCGTTACCGCCAGTGCCGTTACCTGTCCCGTTATCGCCAGAATTATTGCCGGTGTTATTGCCCGAATTGTTGCCTGAATTATTGCTTGACCCGTTGGTATAATTCGCCCACCATGCCGCCAAATCAGGTTCATATTCAACATCCAAAAGAAGCGTATCTTCAACTGAACCCAGATTTTCAACCTCGACAGCAAAGGTTGCATTTGTTCCTGAGTCCATTGCCTTGAGTGCCCCACCCATGGTCGATAAATTCAGAGAGGGATGATACGATGGGCTTACCGACACATAAACCGTAATCGAACTACTGATGTTTTGGTCAGGTTCAGTCACGACAATATCGAATGAACCGCCGTCAGAAGGGAGTGCTCCTTGGTCAAGACGAACAATGATCGTTGTGTTTTTCGACCAAGTCGGGAAGACATTTTCCACGGTTTCTTCGCTCGGAATGATATCCCAAACTGTTGACAAGCCCGTTGTATCAACGGTAATGTTGTATGTTTCAATCGCCGATGCATTGTTTTCGATGTTGAGCGTGATGTTACCGGAATCACCCCCCATCAGCATGATGTGAGAGGAATCTGTGGACAAAAGAATACTCTGGTGAGCACGAGCATGCAATGCGAGTGGGGACATGCTTGCAAACAGCAACACGAGCACGAAGGCGACGGCACGAACAGGGCGAGACGACATAAGACCGAGTCAAGCCACTGATACCTACCACTTGAGTGAATCGGCCCTACGGGCCGTCAAATATTGGCTTTTTTAGTTTTGAAGTGAATGGATTCGCTCTTGGTCAATTTGCTCCCAAGGGAATGTTCCATCTTCACCAGGAACTCGGCCAAAATGACCGCCAGAAGCAGTCACTGAGTAAATCGGTTTGAGCAAGTCAAGATCACGAGCAATAGCACCTGGTCGGAAATCAAAGGTTGACTTGACCTTGCTCGCTAAATCCCGTTCTGACAAATCAGAGGTGCCAAATGTCTCAACGCGCACACTCACAGGCTCTGCGATTCCAATGACGTAGGCTAATTGAATCTCACACCGGCTTGCAAGACCTGCAGCAACAACGTGCTTTGCCGCCCATCGAGAAGCGTAAGCTGCTGAACGGTCCACTTTGGAAGGGTCTTTTCCTGAAAAGGCACCTCCACCGTGACGACCCATTCCACCATAGGTATCAACAATGATTTTTCGTCCAGTTAATCCTGCATCTGCATAAGGACCTCCAGGGTCAGCAAAACGCCCAGTTCCGTTGACAACAAGGGAATAATCGTCTTTCCTTAATTCAGCTGGAATGACGTGTTCAACGACATGTTCACGAACTTGCTGGTTAACATATGCGAGTTCTTCGGATTCTGAACCATTGAAATTATCTTTGAGGTCTTTGTCGTGTTGAATAGCAATAATCACAGTGTGAACTCGAGAGACATTACCGTCTTCATCGTATTCGACGGTCACTTGAGACTTGCCATCAGGGCGCGCCCAAGGCAGAATTCCTTGCTCTCGAACAGCTGTAAGGCGACGAGTTAAGCGTTGCGAAAGTGCTGCTGCGAGTGGGAAATAACGTCCTTTGAGTACTGAGAAGTCTTCAGTTTCTGTGCATGCATAACCAAACATCAATCCCTGATCTCCAGCACCTTGTGACAAGAGGTCTTTGTTTACACCTTGAGCGATGTACGATGATTGCGTGGTAATGTGAACTTGGACTTCGGTAAGTGTGTCGGATGTTGCATCCATTCCAATTGCGTGAGAAGTGTAACCAACACCTGCTGCCGCCTCACGTGCAACTGCTTCGTAATCTGGTGCAGCACCACTGAGTGAAACTTCACCTGCGAGAACAATCAAGCCCAATTCTTCCTTGCCCTTCACACACGTTTCAACGGCGACTCGAGCATTTGCATCGACTGCAAGGCAAGCATCAACTATGGCATCAGAAATCGTGTCACACAATTTGTCAGGGTGGCCGCGAGTAACGGATTCGGATGAAAACAAGTCTCCAGTCATGGTGTGGGCGCCAATCCACGCCTATATGAATAAACCGCCTAATTACTTAACCTATAATTCTTATAAGGAATAAATGCAGTGAAAATACGCAATTGTGACATTCAAAACCGATACCGACGAAACGAATGGTTGATGTTCTCAACCCGTCCCCCCATGACCATGACCACCTGGGTACCGACCGCATACCGAACACACACACTCGGCGAAATTCAATCAAAAGGCGCTGATTTAATTGGCCAAGAAGTCACTGTATCTGGATTCATGGAAGCAAACCGTGGGAAGGGAGCAATCTGCTTTGTCGACCTGCGAGACGGAACCGGGACTACTCAGATTTTCCTCAAAAGTGACAATGTAGGTGAAGAAGCATTGGACCTAATTCAGCGTATGACTCGAGAATCTACTCTCCAGTTCACTGGAACTGTCTCTGAAAAGAGGCCACCAAAAGCGAAGGAAGGCGAACCAACTCCTCCTCCTGCATACGAAGTCATCGCCTCATCCGTCAACCTCATTTCCCGTGCAGTTGCGCCATTGCCTCTCGGAATTACTGATACCGTTCATGTCGCTCTCGACACCCGACTTGACAACAGATTCCTCGATTTGCGGCGCTCTCACGTTAACGCAATGTTCCATCTTCGAGGCAAGATTCTACAGTATGGTCGTGAAGCCCTCATCAATGAAGGATTTTTTGAAACCCATACGCCTAAAATTGTGGCGACGGCAACCGAAGGAGGCACTGATCTCTTCCCAATGATGTACTTTGATACGCCAGCATTCCTCAACCAATCCCCGCAACTCTTCAAGCAACTTTGCATGTCTGGTGGACTGGAAAGAGTATTCGAAATTGGACCTGCCTTCCGCGCAGAAAAGCACGACACTTATCGTCACCTGAATGAGTTCATTTCTTTTGATATTGAATGCTCATGGGCCAACGATGATGACGTTATGGGCGTGCTTGAACGAATGATTCACCACATGTGGAAATCGGTTGCAGAAGACCCAGAATCTCAACAATTCATCGAGACAATCAATGCTTACAGAGCAACTCAAGATGAAGAGCCAGTTGAAGTCATTGTCCCAGAATTGCCCTTCCCTCGACTATCGTATTGCGATGCGATAGAAACTATTCAGCGTAAAGGCGGTAAGATCGAATGGGGCGACGATATTGACGCTGAGAACTCGGACCTTTTGGCAGAAGATTTACCGCAATTTTACTTCCTTCCTCGATGGCCAATGGACCTCAAACCATTTTATATCCACCATGTTGAAGGTGAAGATGGAAGCACTGGACGACAACTGAGTAGAGGCTTTGATCTTAACTTTGGCCGTGATGAATTGACTTCCGGCGGTCAGCGAGAACATCGTATCGATGTTCTTATTGAAAACCTCAAAGAAATGGACTTGGACCCGGAAGAATTCGAATTCTATGTTGCTGGATTCCGTCATGGAGTACCTCCACATGCGGGATGGGGACTTGGCGTCGAACGTATCTTGATGAAACTCACCGGCTCAAAGAATGTTCGTGAAACGGTGTTGTTCCCACGAGACAGACGACGTGTCAGTCCGTGAACCAAGATTCGATGGAGGAGTGTTCAAGAACCTCTCTTCGTTGGACGCTCCATGCATGAACTCATCTATTTCGGGTCTCCCGGATTTGCCGAAACATCACGATTTTGTCTTGAACTCTCTGGGCTTGAATGGAAAAACACCGTGGTCGATTGGGACGGGTATATGGAACTAAAGCTGCAAGGAGAATTACCATGGGGATTCTTGCCAATCATACGAACTCCGGATGGAGTTATTGCTGAATCGAATGCGCTTCTACGCTATACTGGAGCCCTCGCTGGACTCGAACCAGAAGACCTCTTTATTCGTGCCAAAGTCGATGAGTTAGTCGAGGTTATCAATGGATGGCGAGAGGCGTTCATACCTACCTTTTCGATTGAAGACCTCGATGAAAAAATGGCTGCTCGAAAAGAATTATTTGCAGAGGACGGCAAAATGGACCGAGCGATGAAAGCAATTTCGAAAGTCTTTGAGAATTCAACGACTGGGTGGTTAGCGAATACCGAATCAATGACGATTGCCGACGTTAAAGCCTTCATCGATACGTTCAACCTTTTCTCTGGAGAATTTGACGGAGTCACTGGAGAGATGTTAGCCAATTATCCATCACTGCTCGCATTTCATGAAAAAATGTCAAACGAACCGAAAGTCAAAAAATACTACGATAATGATGACCAAGCACGTTGGATGTATCGTCCAAATGCTTTCGATGGAATCGGAACTTCACAACATATCTGAAGGTAAATCTCTCGACGAAAAACGAGTCACTGATCCGTCTTTGGAGACAAGGAACTTTTCGAAGTTCCAACGAATGTCACCACTGTTTCCACCTGCACCAGTCGACTGGCATAATTCAGTAAAAAGCGGGTGTTGATTCTCACCTTTGACATCGATTTTCGCCATAAGAGGAAAAGTCACGTTATACTTCGATGAGGTAAAATCACAAATTTCTTCATGCGTCCCCGGCTCTTGACCTCCAAACTGATTGCATGGAAAACCAACAATGGTGACATTACTGCTGGCATATGCTGCTTGCAAATCAGCGTACTGTTTGGTGAAACCGCACGAACTTGCTACATTCACAACAATCCATTGTTCAGAACCGGAGGCAGCGAGTGAACGCAAAGTTGTCTTTTCGCCGTTCATCTTCTCGATTTCAATATCCAATGGATTACTCATGATGTTGCGTTTTGATATCACGGTTTAAAATGTTGTAAGTACGAACCAAAGAGTAAGGGTGATACATGACGCCTCGCAGCATTCGACTATGGCAGTCGACCGCATGCAGTGGGGAGCAGAAGACTGGCAATTTGCAGATTTACACATGCCTGATGACCCTTCTCCTTTCCAAAAAGACGTAGGAATTCCATGCATTATGCTCATTCACGGTGGCTTTTGGAAGAAGTCGTGGACAAGCGAACTGATGAAACCTATTGCTCAAGACCTTGCTGAAGCAGGTGTAGCAGCTTGGAATATCGAATTCAAAGGATGGAGTGATGGTGATGAGGGCGTTTGGATGGATACTCTTTCGGATGTTTTACGTGCTTGGGGGCAACTTGCGCTTCTTCCGGGAATCGACATCACTCGTTCGATGGTAATGGGTCACTCCGCTGGAGGTCACCTTGCGTTAATGTTGGCTGCAAAAGCGGAGAGGAAGCCTTGGCTAGCAATTGCTCAAGCCCCGATAACAGATGTTGTTGGCGCTGACAGAGCAAAACTTTCCGATGAAGGGGATGCTGTTCGCAAATGGATTGGCTGCAGCCCAGAGGAAAATCCAACGCTATGGGACCAGTTGAATCCGATTAGCCACCCTCCTAATGCTCCGGTTTTGCTTATTCACGGCGAGCGAGATACCGATGTTCCTAAGGAACAATCCGACACATATGCACGAATTATGAAGGCAAAGGGCACGGATGTACAGAAACTGTGGTTACCCGGTGACCATTATTCAATTATTGATGTAGCCTCAGATGATTGGTTGGTCGAATTGGACACAATTCTCGACTGGCTGTGAAATACGAAAGACCCTTTGAGGAGTACCCTCTCCCCTCATCATGGACCTCCTAGGTAACGACTATCCTTACTCTACAAATGCGCTCACGGGAAAGCATGTATTGGTATGTGGTGCAAGCAAAGGCATCGGTGCTGCAACTGCTAAGATGATGGCAAAGGCTGGAGCAAATGTCACGGTAAGTGCTCGGAGTCATGATGCTCTTGTGAGTCTGTGTGAAGAATTATCAGAACTTGGTAGCGGGGAGCACAAAGCGCTCGTGCTCGATCTTGAAGAAACCGCTTCAATCAAACCCACAATTCAAACTTTAGTCGAGCAACGTGGTCCAATTCACATTTTGGTAAACAATGCCGGAGGGCCCCCTGGTGGCCCCTTACTCAGCAACTCAGTGGAAGACTTTGAAGCCCCTTTCAAGCGACATCTCCATGCCGCCCACACACTCGTACAATCATTAGCCCCAGCAATGGAAAAGATTGGTTATGGGCGTATTATTCAAATCATTTCAACATCGGTTAAAGAACCAATTCCAAACATCGGACTTTCCAATACTCTTCGTGGCGCTATGGCTTCTTGGGCAAAAAGTCTGTCCCGTGAATTAGCACCGTGCATTACCATCAACAATGTCTTACCGGGTTTCACCGATACAGAGCGGTTGGATTCTCTGGCTGCATCAATTCACGAACGAACTGGAAAGAGTCTCGATGATGTGCATGAAGGCTGGATGAGTCAAGTTCCAATTGAACGTTTGATTGACCCTCTGGAAACTGCATCTGCAATTACTTTCCTCGCACTTCCTGCGTCTGGAGGAATTCGTGGTGTGAGTTTAGCGGTCGACGGTGGCCGATTGAGAAGTATTTGATTACCTTTTGATGTCAAACCAAACTGGATAATGGTCCGATATATCACTGTCAGAAAAGGAAGTGTCGACCCCCCAAGTCCCTACGAGCCTTCCATCAAGATCGCCGTTGGTTACGATTCGGTCGTAAGCACAATAGCTGTCAGAAACGGTTGTGTCAACATTGTTTTCAATAATCCATGTGAAATTTGAATGTGCTAACGGAGAGTTGGAAAGTTCATTGGAAGACACATAGGAGCACGCCGCGTTAAAATCTCCAAGTATCACGACTTCTGATTCATTCGGATTGTTCTCAAGATAGGTGTTGACGACATGCGGTAATGCATTGATTTCGTCAATCGTTTCTTCTCCGGGCTTGGTGTGAACCGTGATGAGGCTCAGATCAAAACCGGTGCCAGTACCGTTGTTGTCAAGAACTTCAAATTGACCGATAAAGGGTTCGCGTTGGAATGAGTCATCGGCGCTGTCGTTATGGAGAGT
>DAMU01000106.1 GCA_002499705.1 Euryarchaeota archaeon UBA91 | reverse complement strand
ACAAACCTGAGCAACTCTCGAAGGTGCTCGCAGCTCTTACACCTCTTGCTGAAGCACACGGTGCAAGTGTTGCAGACACGATTGTTCTTGCAGGTAACGTTGGAATCGAAATGGCATCAGGAGTTGAAGTTCCGTTCATGGCAGGTCGTGGCGATGCAAGCGATGCTCAAACCGATGTCGACTCTTTTGCAGTTCTCGAACCGGTCTCTGATGGATTCCGTAACTTCTTGTTGAAGAACTACAGTGTCAGTCCGGAAGAAATGATGCTCGACAAAGCACAATTGCTCGGTCTAACCGCTCCTGAAATGACGGTCCTTGTTGGAGGTCTGCGCTCAATGGGTGTTAGTTCAGATGACCGTGGAATCTTTGGTGACAACACCAACCTCTCCACTGAATTCTTCACGACTCTCATGGATATGGACGTTCAATGGAAGGCAACAGGTAGCAATTCCTATGAAGCACACGACCGTTCAAGCGGAGAACTCGTTCGTCGAGCAACTCGCTACGATCTCGTGTTTGGAAGCAATTCTCAACTTCGTGCTATTGCTGAAGTCTATGCTCAAGATGACAACAGCGACAAGTTCGTCAACGACTTCATCAGTGCATGGAACAAGGTCATGAACGCAGATCGTTTTGACCTTGCTTAAACTGCGAAACGGATATACGCCGGCGCTGAGTGGATGCGCTATGGTCAATATTGGAGATACTGCCCCAGCCTTTACACTGAAGAACACAGAAAAGAGTGACGTTAGCCTTGCTGACTACAGCGGTCAAACCGTTATTCTTGCCTTTTATCCAGGTGCTTTCACTGGCGTTTGCGACAAGGAAATGTGTGCATTTCAAGACAACCTTGGTAAGCTCAACGGCGCCAATGCGACTGTCCTTGGTATCAGTGTAGACTCACCTTGGGCTAATGCTGAGTTCGCTCGAAAATACAATCTTGAGTTTGCATTACTTTCTGATATTGACCGAGATGTTGTCAAGGCATACGATGCAGCATTCGTCGGACTCGGTGGAATTGATGGCTACATGAGCGCAAACCGAGTGGTTATTGTGGTCGATGCAAACGGTGTTGTCCAACATCGCTGGGTTGCAGAAAATCCTGGCGTTGAGCCAGATTACGACGCAGTCGTAGCCTTTGCCTCATCGCTTTGAATTCACCTTCTTGAGTCCAGAAGATTTGGGTAAAAACCAAAACGTGGTCAAGTATATATCGGGCCTCTAATTGCGAACACCATCAGCCAAGATGGCATGCATATGCACACCCGTGTTGGCCGAATTCAGAAGGTGAAGAAATGACATTGCTCAGTATGACCGGATTAAAACGCCACTACGAGACTCCAGCAGGAGTCGTCAAAGCACTCGATGGAATTGACTTGGAGATTCATGAAGGTGAACGAGTCATACTTTTGGGACCTTCGGGTTCAGGTAAAACCACTCTTCTCAATTGTCTGTCAGCACTTGACAGTCCGACCGACGGCAACTACATCTTCCAAGATGCAGAAGTACCTCGAAAACATTCTGAAAAGATGACCTCTTTCCGCAGAGAAAACATTGGGTATGTTTTCCAATTTTTTAATCTCCTTCAAGACCTCTCGGTTCTTGAAAACATCCTTCTCATCCAAGAATTGGCTGGTAAGAAAGATGCTGACCGAGCCAAAGAATTACTCAAACTCGTGGGATTAGAAGCTGAAGTGAACCGATTCCCTGGTGAAATCAGTGGTGGCCAGCAACAGCGCGTTGCAATCGCTCGAAGTATTGCTAAGCGCCCAACTCTTCTTCTTGGAGATGAATTGACTGGAAATCTTGATACTGAAACTTCAAACAAAGTCATGGAGGCTTTGGTTCACGCTTGCAAGCAAGAGAACATCACCGCAGTGTTTGTCACTCACGATGAAGGGTTAGTCAAGTATGCTACCCGAGTGATTCGAATTGACAGTGGTAAAATAATCTCGGATGAAAAGATAGACAGTTCAGAAGAAGAAGTGTGATTGGAGGTCTCTGGATGTCAAATCTACTGAATAAGCGCTTGGCACGAAGCCTTTGGCGTACAAAACTTCGGCTTATTGCCGTTGTCTTGATGGTGTTTGTCGGTGTCTTCGCTGGTATTACTTTTGGCGGCTATGCACACAATCTAGGAGGCATGTATGATGCCATGCAAGCCGATGAAGACGGTGGATCGAATCTCGCAGATCTTTGGATAGACAATCGCAGTGCAACTTGGAGCCCTGAACAAGTCAATGCTTTCTGCGATTCTTTGGTATCAGGAATGGACTCAGACTCAGCTGCATCTCTTTCTCTTGTATCATGCGAAGGGCGCACCGTTACTCAAGGTGCGATGTTCCATACCAACGATACCGGTGAACACATTATCAATTCCTTTTGGCACGGTATTCCGGCAGATGCGAATGCTGACCGTGTGTGGATGCCTGATGGGCATTCAACAGGTCGAACTGCGGTGACTGCTGATGAAATTGTCATCGATGCTCACGTTACTGAAGCCCTTGAAATCGAGATTGGAGATACGGTGAACATCGGTGCTGGAAATGAGAGCGCATCCTTTACTGTCGTTGGAACTGGCTATCACCCACTTCATGTCATTATGGCGCCTGAAGGAACGTTGTTTCCACCAGAATCTGGACAATATGTTGTCGGCTACCTTTCTGATACAGGAATGGCTCGACTCACGGGTAATGCAGTCGGAACAAGTAACACGATTGTTTTGGATGTTGAAGGAACACCATCCTATGATTTACCAGATACATCAGAGTATGAAGGTGAAGAAATGGATGTGTTGAAAGGAATTGTCGATACTTCACTCTCTGCCAATGAATTGGATGCACGCGTTCGAGACCGAGGACAGAATGAGCCGGTTGAAGTCATGCGACAAGATTTGGAAGGGACCAAGCGAACAACCGTTCCATTTACTGTGATGATTGCTTCAATTGCATCCATTACCATCGTTTTGAGTTTACAACGTTTGGTGCAAAGTCAATCTAAGGAAATAGCGGTCTTGAGGACTCTTGGAGTCGAGCGCTCATCGCTCATGACCGGCTATCTCATTGCCCCAATTGCCATTGGGGGCATCGGTTGTACACTGGGAGCCTTAGCGGGACCATGGGGCATGAATGGAATGCTTGATTTCTATCAAGACCTTATCGGAATGCCAATCATTGTGCGTACAATTCCATCATCAATCTATCTTACCGTCATCGGCTCTACGATGTTTGTTGTATTCCTTTCAGGAGCGTTCCCAGCATGGAAAGCAAGTCGTCTTGACCCACTTGAGGTGTTGAGTGGGCAAAATGAAATGCGAGTTGGTTCCAACCTCCTTCGTAACCTCACATCATGGATGCCTACGACACTTGGATTGTCCATTCGTTCAAGCGTTCGCAAACCTATCCGACTTACGATGACCTTTGTTGCCGTTGGTATTTCTTTGATGCTGTTTGGTTCAATTCAGATGATGTCTGCAGGTTTGCAAGAGACAATGGTTGGCGGTCTTGAAGATGACCAATCTTGGGATGCACAAGTCTACATTATGCCGGATGGGGAACAACCCGTTATCGATTGGGCAGAGAACAATTCTGTCAACTATGAAATGCTCATTGAAATGCCTCTTGGTTCGGTTACCGATGCTGATGAAATCGAGCGAACATTCACTTTAGTAGGTCTTGACTCCTTCGAAAGTGGCATGCGTGCAGTCTCACTTTTGGATGGAAACGCACCTTCTGAGAATATGGCTGTTACTCAGGTCTTGATGGAAGAAGGCAGTATGCGATTCCTTGGATGGAATGTTGGAGACCAGCAATCTGTACACATTAACGGCGCACTACACGAAGTTGAAATCGTTGGAACTGCGGCTGCTGAACTTGCCCGAACGATGTATTTCGTTCGTGGCGATTTGAGCGAAATTCTTGGCGTTAATTCAACTTCGATTTATCTAGAATTACCAGAAGGTGTCGAAGTAGATTCAGCTTTGGGTGAAGTCTCCACAGGTGTTGTTCAGCGGCAAACTTTGCTCGATGGCATCAACAGTCTTCTGGACCAGCAAACTCAAATTTTCCAGACCATGATGTATCTTGGACTTCTGTTTACCATTGTTGTGATGTTCAACACCATGATCATGAATGTAGCAGAACGTGACTTTGAATTGGCTACTTTACGAGTATTGGGCGCATCAACCCGTAGCCTTGGCTTGATGCTCCTCTTTGAGAGTCTGCTGATTGGCATTATTGGTGGTATAGTCGGCGTTTTGTTTGCATACGGTGGTGCAGTCGGATTAGCGGCCTCGTTCTCTTCATGGCAGTTCTTTGTGCCCGTCACCATTGTTCCAAGCGTAGCTTGGCAACTGATGAGCGGTGTGATACTCATTGCAGTCGCGATGACCCCATTCGGAGTTTGGCGTCTCCGCCGAATGGACTTGATTGAGAAAATCAAGGACCTCTCCAACTGAAACAATGTATGTTGCTAGGATCTCGAGATCAGGATTATCAAATTCTCGTGATTCTCTAGAACTCATATCTCAATTGAAGATTATACAATCCCGTTAAAAGAAGTAGCAAACCAAGCAAACGGTGCAATAATGACCACCATCCATAATCCGTATAACTTCAGTGAAAGTAACGCCCCATCCTTCGATAATGAGTTTCCCGACTTTACTCCTTGAAAGAAGATCAATACTGCTGATGATGGCCATAAGACCAAAGGCCCTAAATGAAGCAATATTACGAAGAAAAAGAGAAAACTGTAATCAGAAAACTGACCATCCATCACAAGTAAAACGATGAGTGAAAAAGCAATCCTCCCAATCCCAAACAAAGACCAGTCTGAATCAATGCTTGATGCGACCGTATGCTAAGAGTAGAAAGAGTGCGGGAGG
>DAMU01000076.1 GCA_002499705.1 Euryarchaeota archaeon UBA91 | reverse complement strand
ACGCCTCAAGTGCTAAGCGCATACCCCGATGGGTACAGACGTTTGACATGCATCGAGTTTCATCACCTTGAACCAAGACCATCGATTCGCCATTGATGGCTTCAATATGTTCGAGTGGTTGAATGGTATGTGCCTCTAATTCCGAGCGATGTGCTGCAAATTGCCACCCAGAAAAGACGCTTTTCAAACGATTAAATTGTTCAGGTTCAGTGTAGAACCGAGAGGGGAGCGTTCTTGCTTTTCGAATGTCTTCATCGATCAGCGTCTCGCTCATAACCTCACACCCAGACGTCGTTTTCTGCAGTCAGTTCGCCTTCTTGCTCTCCGGTATTGATGACGCTTCGTGGCTCGACCAACATCACGTGGCACTCGTTTTCTGCAAACGGTTTGTGAGTTACACCCTTTGGAACAACATACATTTCACCCTCGTGAAGGGTGATGGTTTCGTGCTCCATCTCAATGTTCATCGAACCTTTGACGACGATGAAGACTTCATCGGTATCAGCATGGTTGTGCCAGACAAATTCACCTTCAATTTTGACCAACTTGAATTGATAATCGTTCATTTCAGCAATGACTCGCGGCGACCAGTGGTCTGAAAATTTGGTTAACTTTTCATCAAAATTAATTTTCGCCATGTCCAAAGGACACTGCCTCCCTTATTTTGGCTTAACTCATGTGGTAAAAGTGAGGTAATATCAAGAAGACGACCCCTCTCCTCAGCCTGTGGAGAAAGGAATGTTCGGCTCAATCCCAGTATGGGAAATGCTGGTTCTCGTGGTTGTCGTACTTGCCACTCTATCGCTTGCCACTCCAGAGAGCGAATCGAATCAACAGGTTTTGGAAGTGTCTGAGATTACAGGGGAGATGAGGCTTACTTCTCGCGCATCGATGGATGCATTGGGATTGCAAGATTTTCAAATCGGTCCTTTAGCAACGATTGCTCTTGATGTCCATCCTATCCAATCACAAGGATGCACAGAATGCCAGACGATCCCTACAGGGTTTCACATCAGTGGTGAAGTTACCATCACTGAATTGATTGATAGCGCTGGACGAAACGGTCGGGTAGAAGGCACGCTCAACATTACCTATCTGCGTGAATCCACGGATACACACACTCTACGAGAATGGTTTAACGTTGATTGGAATGCTGGATCTGCTTCTTCCCACTGGGTTGGTATGCTTCACCACACGCCTGCAAAATGGACACCCAGCGAGGAGTTTTCCAGCACATTCCTTGAAACTGCTCAAGGTTTTGAAAGTCGGACTGGGCCATTTGTTTCCTTCCATTCTGTTGGTGAAACCTCTCGAGAAATTGAAGGCTGCTTGCCTGGTGGTTTTAGTTGCTCAAAGGCATCACAAAGCGATTACACAATGATTGCTAATTTCACTGAGCCTCGCACGCCAAGTCTCATCGCTCATCCAGAAAATTGGCACATGAGTTCATCCAACCAATCTGCGCTTGACCAACCTGAAGGGATGGATGGCATTCATAGTATTCTGTCTCTTGACGATACAGTTGCCAGCTCTGAGGTATGGTCTCCGGATTCAAACGCAACTCCAACTGCAATGCAAACATGGTCAATCAATACCTCAAATTCTCCAAACTTCTCACCCATGACGCCTTTTTTCCAAGCATTAGGTCTTCCGAGCATTTCCTATGACGTGCCGGATGGGACTTGGACAGAGGCTGATTTTTCACACTACAGCACCGGTGTAATTACCAATGAACAGGGAGAATTGGTGCTGTCTCTTGTCCGTCTTGATACATGAAAAACTTGAATTTTAGAGTTTTTATCGATGAATGCGTTGGCGATACAAATAAAACCTATTCCCAAATGGTCATACCATGAAGCAAAGAGCACTCTTTCTCATTTTACTCATGGCCTGCATGTCAATCTCCCCTGCATTGGCGAGTATTGCCACGCCAAATGCTACCGAAGAATCTCAAGGTACAACCTCTCACTTGAGCGTTGATGGATTTGTCACAACCAAACTTGCAAGCACAGGTTCACAGGTTGATATCTTTGCTCATACTCGTGGTCATTCAAGCGAAACCGTCGTCAATGTTGACATACTACGATACGATATTTCTCCGCTTGAAATGATTGTTAATACCGCTCTTCCAGGCACAGGACAATCCGTTGGTGTTGTTGTCATGGAGCCTCAAGGTGCGCATGAAGATGATGCAACAACCATGGTTTGGCACGGCGTTTATACAATCCCAGCCTCTTCTATTGGTGGTGTATACGGTGCAACGATTACCGCCGAGGATTCAGGCATGGTTGTTGTCGATGACCCTACCCAACTGTCGAATCTTTTGGTTGAGCAAATCGAGACTGTCCTTCAGGCAATCGACAATGCTTGGGACACTGCCAACCCACTTGGCACCATCAACAATGAATTCACAAGTCTTGAATCGACAGCGACTCAAAACGGCGACTGGACATATTTTGTTGACACTGCGTCACGAGGCCAAGGAACGGGTGGAAGTGCACAAGCATGGAATGCAATGCTTGATGCAGGTCGAAACCAATACAGCATGGCGGAAGGAGCGAACTTCCTTGAAGCACTGATGGAGTTCCTTGACTCTGACGATGTTGATGCAGGTTTGTCCTTTGTTTCCGGACTCTTGACCTTTGGCGATGAATTCCCGATTCCGCAAACATTCGATGATTTCGGAACGACTGCAGATTACATTCAAACCTTCAATGCCATTGAAAACTTCACTCGTTTTGAAGGAACCGGCGACTTTGAAGCGGCATACGATGCGCTTACTGGAAGCGGTGAATGGACTGCTATGCAAGAAGCGATTGACAATATCGCAAACAACATCAAACCCCTTGAAAGTGGCCAAACAGTGATGCGCAACATCGCACTTCTTGCTGTTTCAAACCATCCTCAAGCCATCATTGACGGTCTTACTGCATATGTTCAACCACTTATCGATGAAGACATTGACAACATGACACCGTTCCAAAAACTCATCGTTCGATGGGCAGAAATGGGCGAACCAACCATTAACGATCTTGACGGTGACGATATTCCCGATGAAATCATCTGGCAGTATGAATTGCTTCTTGAAACCGCAGAAGGTCAAGCATGGACTGCAAAGATGGCAAGCGAATCCAGTTGGGTAAATGACGCATTTAACGAATTCAATACCCTCCCAGAAGACATTATTCAAATTCTTGCTGAATCTTTTGAAGACCCCGTTTGGGAACAAACCGGTCAAGTCCTCGCCGACTTTGGCGACTGGCTCGAAAACTCATCAGGAATTAACCGTGAGCACCATTGGCCAAACTACGAGGACGATGAAGGAGAGTCCGATGACGATGAGGGTGATGATGGCCAGAATGACGATGACTCCGACTCGGAATCAGATACACCTTCGTTCGACTTTTACCCTGTTCGAACCAGCCTGTACGACCCGCACGTGCTTGAACTTGGAATCGATCTTGATGTTTGGGGTGGAGATTCTTCTCAAGACCCTGAGACATTGCCAATGACCATGACCAATTCTGATGGTTTTACTGTGAATACCGTTCTTTCAAAAACCTGTGAATGGTGCCCATACAAGGGTATTCTTACTGCTGAAAACATCGAGGACACTGAATGGACTTTCTCTCAACCCCTTGACAACTGGGCAGGCGGCTCAATAGAGGGAGCAGAGATACATTTCGAACAGCTCCGCCCTTCTATTCTTGAAGCAATGTTGTACGAAGGTATCGATGAAACATTCATCGTGTCTGCAATCGGTGTTCTTGTCGACCAAGATGAAATTGTCTCGAAAGACGCTGCATTTGATATCGACACGGTTACTTACGACTCTTCAGGAGTCGTACAAGGTGCGGATGTCGACATTGCAGTACTCCGGATTTCTCCGCAAAATGCCCTCTCAGCATTCTCTTCTCTCTCACCAGAAGGTAATTTCATGGTCTCTACTATGGAGCCAACTGAATCATCAAACGGAGAAATGATGGGCATGTATGATGGTAATGATGTTGATGGAGTATTGGAAGTAGAAATCAATCCAGCAAGTGGTCAAAATTATGAATTGGATGACCGAGATATCTTTTTCGATTCCTATTCGACGAGTGGAGATGCAACTGGATGGGATTTGACTTCTTATCTTAGCAATCTTCCATTAGACGATCGTGGCCTTGTCGAGGTCAAAACCTCTGGAACGACAACCTCCGGTTTAGAATTTGAATACGTCCAAGAGATGCCACTACCGGGTTCACCTTCTTGTGTTCAAAGCAGTTTTTCTTCCTGGGACACCTCGAATAATGAAGTTAATTTTGAACATTGGACGGAAAATTCTTGGTATTACTATGGTGACGAGGGTGATTCGCAATACGAACATGCTAACCTCAATCAAGTCGATATTGACTGGGGCGATGGAAACATGGATTCAGACATACAAGAATGGAACAGCATCAACCATCAGTACGATTCAATGGATGGACAAGACACGCACTCAATCACCGTAACCTTCCATTTCGGAAGCGATGATGAATCCAGCACGCAAGATGTGTTCACCTACGAACACCACTACACCTACAAGGAATACCATGGCTTCGAATATACAGATGAAGAGGACAACCCGTACCATGAAAATTACGCAAGTATCCCTGACGATGGTGAAAGTTACTGCGAATTAGGAGAACCTCAACAATCTTCGACGCCTTCACCAGACATCATTAACACCTTTATTTCCGAAGGACCGTTTGAAGTTCATTCTGAAGATATTTTCATCAGCAATGCGAATGGTGAAGCAAGCACATCAGTAACACCGAGCTTCGCTGGCGCCTATGTGACGCTTGCTCAGTCAACCTACACAACTGCTGACGGTATCGAAATGACCGGCCTCGGCCTCAACTTTGGAGCTGCTACTGCTGGTAGTCTTGCCCTCAGTGGTCTTGAACAAGTGTCTTCTTTTGCTGGTTTACCTGTCTACAGCGCTACGACCAGTGCAAGCGGCCTCACTACGATTACCGTATCTCCATCAGGGATTTCTCAATCAGAATATTCCGTCATTGTGGGCGTTACCCCAATTGACTTGGGTGAAGTCCCGTTCCCTGATATCGATGAAGAAGCATGGGGAGAACCGGAAACTTTCACGCTTGAATTTGAAGCAGGTGATACATCACGAACTCAAGAGATTCGATTGAAAGCACCATTGAGTGGAATTGGAATGGCAGTTCTTCATGAAGGTGAATTGTTCCCTGAAGCAATGCACACAGGTTTGATTCTCTCAAACCCAACTGACCTTGAGATGACCGGCACTCTTGGGCCAGGTCAAACGACCAACATTGCATTGGATGGTCAAAATGCTTCACGCATACTCGCAGTCGCAGCACCGACCGATGGCTTTGACCCTGCTTCGATTGATTTCTCGTCGTTCACAGATTTCATCTATGCAGAAGGCGTTCGTAACGAAATAGGTTGGGTTGCAGTCGACCAAAGAATGGAACAAGTCTGTGAAGAACTTGACATTTGGACTGATTGGGGCTGGGATGATTCAACTGGTCAAGGCAATGAAGTACTCTCCATCGGTGTTTACAATCAACGTAACTATGATGACTACATGTCCGCCCCCGAACCGGTCGTGAGTAATGCTGTTCTCTACAATTCAGAAACTGGAGATGTAGTGGAACCATCAAGCGATTGGGAAGAAGATGGAGACAGCAGAATGAGCGCTTCATTCCCATACGATGAATCGATAGAATATACCTTTGAAACGCGCTCAAGTTTCAATTCAACCGCACAAATTTGGTTTGAAGAAGAGACGGATGATGATGGCTATACATACATGTCTATGAATATGGACGATACGATTCTGTGCACTGGAGAAGGCCAACAAACCGAGGAAGAAATCTATGACGAGTTTGAAGATTTCTTCGGAGGCCTAAACTCAATTTCTTGGGGACTTGGTTCAAGCGCTGACCTCACCCTCCCATTACTGTCTTCACCTGTAGACAACTACACCGTTTTGGCTATTGCTCAAATCGGAGAAGGAGACGATGCTGTGCTCACTGCTGGAATTGGAAGCAAGGTTGCTGAAGTCAACCCTGAGCCTCCACAAATGGAGAATCTCACGATGATTTTCAATCCACCAAATCCAGTTGCTGGCGATACGGTATTGATTACGATTACCGACCCAGCAGGACAACCTGTTGGCGGCCTATCCGTACTTGTAAGCCACGACAACTCAACGTTGTTTAGCATCGTTCTCAACGAAAACGGTCAAACCTCGTTCTTACTCATCGAAGGAGATTTACTCGTTCAAATTTCAGGTGGACTGTACAATCCGATTGAATTCACAATCACCGTAGGTCCGGATGGCACCGTAACTGATGATGGTGGAACTTTGCCTGGTGATGCTGATGGTGATGGTATTGGTGATGAAATCGATCAATTCCCAGATGATGGTGACGAATCCATGGATTCAGATGGTGACGGAGTCGGTGATAATGATGACGCGTTCCCATTTGACGCAAATGAAACACTCGACACAGATGGAGACGGCATTGGTGATAACGCAGACACAGATTCAGCCTCCTCCTCTTCCTCCACTACGACAACCAACATCTTGATCGGTGCGGTCGCACTCGTCGTCGTTGGACTTATCGCTACTGTCTTCGTTCTGCGAAGAGGCAAAGGCAATGAGGATTGGTCTGATGCAGATTATACCGACAATAAATGGGATGCTTTTGAAGATCAATTTGGCTCGCAAACTACGGCAGCAGCAGTCTCAACTGCGCCTATTTCTGCGCCACCATCTGCTGCTCCATCCCGACCTCCTCAAAACCATACAGGTCAAATGCAGGACGGATACGAGATATGTGAATTCCCGCCTTCTTCTGGAAAGTGGTGGTATAGAGACCAAACCACTGGCCAATGGACAAAGTGGGAATAGGTACATTTCTACACTTTGCGCTCAAGTTGTGAAGCAACTTCATGACTGAGGGCCAGAGAGTGATGCTCATGGAGGCAAACAGAGTCCGTCAGATTCTGATTGCTGGTCTTCTGCTTGGTACGTTGTTGCTTGCTTTTTTTCCAGTCGAACCCCAGATGTCGACTGAAGTCATCTTTGATGACGAGGTCACTGTTCAGCGCAAATCTGATGGAATAGGTACTGAATCAAGTGAGTCGCTTGTCTTGCGAGTCACGCATGATGATGGCGCTGGTTTGATGCACCCTGTCAATCGAGTGCAGGAGCTTTTGAGTATTGAAAAAGAGGCTTTTGCCGGCGAGAATCCAGACACTGCATGGCATACTGATGTTACGGAATTGAACCGCATTCAGTCCCCATTTATGTTGTGGGAAGAAGCGTTTAGTTCTCGAAATCGTTCTTTAACTGACGCAGAAGGTTGGAGTGATGTTCTTCAACCAATGCTTGAGGAGGGCTGGTGTGGAAAAAATGCCACAAATGAGGAGTCATTTGCTTTTGAAGCAACACTTCTCTTGCTACCCAATGATGCCGACCTTGGGGTAGCCTGCCCATCAATGCCTGGCCAATACGCGCATCAGCCACCTACGTCAAACGAGTTACTTTGGATGGTTTGGATTGGTAATAACCAGTCCAATACCAACTGGTCGGAACTTGGAGTGTGGGCAGATCAGTTGTCTGAATCAACCAACTTTACCTTCGAAGCAGTCGGCGCCAATATGTTGTTTGCTAAATCAAAAACGTTGGCAGAAAGTGAGTTGAAAAGCGTCATGATACCTCTTGCCATATTGTTGGTATCTGCGCTCTGTATCGGGTTGCGAGACCCGCTTGTAGCCGTTGTGACCTTAGGCAGCGCCACGCTTGTTGTGGGAGCGGAAATGGGTATTATGTCGATGTTTGGATATACGTTTTCAGTTATCGATGGGATTGCTGTTCCAATCATAATGGGGGTAGCAGTTGATGGCGCATTTTGGTATTGTCGCTCTTCACACGATGTTGAAAAGGTTCGAAAGATGTTGTTCGTTGCAATGCTGACAACCATTGCAGCAGTCTCACTTGCATTGTTTTCTCCTCTGCGAGCTCAACGCTCTTTGGCACTGGTAATGGTGATTGGGATATTCCTTGATTGGCTGATTACCAGGTATGTGCTTGAAGACTTCTACATGTCACGAAAAAAGGTCGATATATCGCCTTCACCATCAAGAAATGTGCTGTCTAGGCCTGCTTTCACGGCCTTGTGGCCTGCTTTACTTTTGCTCCTTGCAGGGGTTGCTTTTGTATCTCCAGGTGGCGTGGAGGTGTTGGATATTCATCAATTCCTTCCAGAAGATGACCCTGATTCGGCAGAGTTGCGTCAAATGCAAGATGAATACATCCTTGCCTCGAGTACCGATGCATGGATTTTAGTGAATGTCAAGGGGGATTCGGTTGAAGAGTATCGCCACCTGTTAGCGTTCCAAGAGCAGTTGAGAAATCATCCGAGCATCATTTCACTTGACACGGGTCTTTCGCAATCGAAACTGATGATTGGCATACCTGATTCGAATGATGCAAATGCAACGCTTGACCAAGTCCTCAGTACTTCCAGTCTTGATTCACTGATGGTCAAAGATCCAAGGTTGCAATCGGATGGCGAAACCTATGCGGTTGTTCTTGTCGTTTATTTGGATGGACTCGATACCGATGCTGCTCTTGCTTTCATCGACGATGTTCGAGCATTGTTATCGGACATGGAGGTCTCTGGTAATATTGGAGGAAATTTCGTCGTTGGTGCAGAAGCAGCTCACTCCTTTGATGAATCACGAATGACCCAAATTTTTGGAGCAGGAATTGCAGTCTTTTTTGTTGCCTTTGGTGTTCTACGTTCACCTGAAAAAGCGCTTCGAATTGCAGTAGGAACCGTAGTTGTTGGTGCTGCAGTTGACGGAATGGCAAGCCTGCTTGGTGGAAGAGGAGTAGGTTCAGCCCCCGCAGTTTTACTGGGAATGGGCTTTGCTGCAGACTATCTTTCACATTCAAGCAGTTCTGACCATGCTCCGACCTCAAATGACCATGCAGCACGTTGGTGGGCGGCCTTCACTTCGATGTGCGTGTTCATTCTCATCGCTTTCACGACGTTCCCACCATCCAGCGAAACGGGACGTTTGCTCACCTTGAGCATCTTCTTTTCAGTACTCCTCGCGACTGCTCTGTCACTGTATCAAACTCAAAGCGATGAAGAGGAATAAGACCGTTCAATCTTCCAGTTGTTCTTTGTTAAACAGAGAAGAAGCAGCCCCAAATGTAGTTCGAAGCATGCCAATAAACAGTACAATTCCAATGAGTGGGAACGGTAGAATGCAGCAAACAGTAAAATCGACTCCTGAAAAACCAGTTTCAAGGACAGCATCATATGGATTATCTGGATTGATATAAACTGTAATTTCCTTGCCTGCAGGATAGTCTTCATCAGCATTTTCCGACCAAGAATTACACGAATTATCCTTGCTGAAACTGACGATATCTCCGTCAAAAGTCTCATTATCGTATGTATACTGATAGTTAACCCACAAACAGTACGTAGTTCCACCATCGCCATCAGAGGAAGAGTCAACTCCGCTCTCAAGAATCACTCCGTCCGTAGCATTCCATTCCGAGGTACCGATATCCGCCAGAACTGGCCCGCCTACAAAATAGAGTGCAATAAATGAGGCCATGCACCAGATTCCAGCAAAAGTCCATCCTCCAAGGAGCCCACCCAATCCGATATTGGGGCGTATTCCTATTGCTTGTTGCGGATGATTCCATACAGTACAACCTTCTTGCTCGAGAGTATGAATTGTAAAATCGAGTAACTTTTGAGCCTGTGAGCGAGAATAAATCGCTTTCACACCGCTGCCTGATTTGAAGAATTCAAGGGTTTTCTCATCCTCAGCCATTCGATTGTTATTATACCAATAAACGATCTCTTGACCGTCATTATCGCTGTTCCAATTGTTAACCGGAAAGTCATCAAGAGTGACATCAATTTTCACGTTACGTTCGGATGAATCGATTCTCTTGCGAGATGATTTATCAGCCTCATCTTTTGAGTCATCACCTGAGAGTTGTTCTTCCCAAAAATTGTTTGACATCGAGTCACCCTGTGGCTGCTGTCTTTTGTTACTTTACCCGTCAAAACCCATTCGGCTTAGAACTCAAGGCTCTGTAGTCGGGTCCCAGCCTGAAACATAGTTTTCATCAAGTGCCAGAATAGCGTCCATTTCACCGGAAATATCAATGTCGAGCGATGCGATGTTCTCAATAATTCGCGAAGGATTGCTTGACTTTGGTATCGTTATACATCCTTGGTCATAACAGAATTTGATTGCTACTTGAGCAGGAGTACAACCAAGGCGTTCAGCAATTGCTCCAAGTTCAGGGTCGTCAACTCTGTGGCCGCGAGCAAGTGGGGAATAGGCCATTATTTTGGCGCCAGAATCTTCTGTTGCTTTTTTGAGGTGAGGCCGTTGAAGCCAAGGATTGTACTCGACTTGGTTGACACTTGGCATGTAGTTGGCATACTTCTTCATCGCATCCAAATGTGCTTCTCCATAATTAGAAACTCCGATAGATTTGACCCATCCTTGCTCAAGGCAGTGCTCCATTGCCCTCCATACCGGCGCACGATGTGCAGGGTCAAGAGGTGGTGCATGGACCAAATAGAGGTCAATGTATTCAGTATCAAGAAGTTCGAGTGATTTCTTACATTGCTCAATGGTTTCTTCATAACCAACAGCATCCCCACGCCGAAGTTTTGTCGTGATGAAAACTGAAGAACGCTCCACGCCCGTTTCTTTGAGTGCTCGACCTACGTCACGTTCATTCTGATACATACTCGCCGTATCGATGTGCGTGTAGCCCGCTTTAAGCGCGGCCAAGACAGATGATTTGCATTCACCACCGTCTGACATCAAAAAGACGCCAAGACCAAATTGTGGGATTTCTGTAGGATAGGCTTTGTTGCCTTCAGGTGTTTGATGACTGATGTGCATAACTCCGACCAGAGGGCGGAGATTGATGAATCCGTCGCTCACTCAGCAGGTGCTTCATCGTCCATGTTCCAGCCCAACACTCCGGTAAGAGCAGTCATGCCCCAGAACACGAGCGGTGGAACGATTTCGCCAGACAACTCAAACGTGTAATCCGTTGTTGCGTAGGTAATTTGGAGACCGAGGAGTGCGCACAATACGAACCACACAAAGATCGGTCCAGCGATCACGGCCGCCAAACGGGCCTGCGCTCGACCTTCGTTCATGAAGGCGGCGTAGAGCATGTAGATGGGGATGATGAGCATGATTCCTGCGACCATCAATTCGTTGTCGTTGTCCGGGTCCAATTCCATGAGCACACCCACAACGGTGTGAATCAGGGCCGTAATGACCAGCCACCACTTTGGCTTCAGTGCTTCAGTTTTCAAATCCATGTTCAAGCACCTTCCTCTGTAGAACCAGGTACTGAGAGATTACCCGATAGCATCAGGCCACCAATGATAATGTGAACCAGGAGCGTAATTGGGAACACGAGGTTGAACATTCCGGGGTCATTGATAATCGGCAGGCTGAGGAAAACAGTTCCTAGCGGCATAAGTGCTGGTAGAACATACTCCATTGCAGATTCAGGTCGCTTCATCATGAACGATACTAAACCGATGAGCACGAGAGACAATCCCCAGGTCACTGGAGACATCTGCCAAACAGTGTTTCCAGCATCAAAGGCGTTGTTGAGGGTATCTGTACGGTCTTCCTCAGAAGCGTATGCAAATGACTCATCATCAGCATCGATTTCTCGGTCTGCTTCATTGATGACTGTTACGTTACTACCCATTCCGGTAACGAAGGCCATTAAGGTCACGATAATCAAGACGCCCGCGATACTGAGTAATTGTTTATTCATGCCACTGGTATTTTCCATCATTTCGGATATCAGCAGATATACACCGCCTAACACCATAATGGTTCCAAGAGTTCCAGCAATGAGGAGCGGCATGAGCGTATCCATTGCATCAACGAGTGATTGCGTTCCACGCGCTCCGATAGCTTCAGAAGCTGGCCACATCATAAATGCTCCAACCAATAATACAGGCCCAAATGTCAGTAAATATGGTGTTAAATTTTTATCACTCATATTTCGGCGTCGTTAAACCTCATGGTATAACCGTTCCTACATATTTGGTGACGTTGAGTTGAGTTTGGTGAGCGGTTTCATTTCACGGTTCGCGTTTTTCATTGACTTTCCCCCGCAATTTTATTGAGTGCTTTTTGAAGCATAACCCATGGAATTGGCACTTCTTGTGTTCACCCTGCTTGCAACCTTTGTTGCAGCAGCGTTGACAGTGCCTGCTGGTTTTGGTCTGGCCACGATGATTACACCGGTCGTATTTATCTGGCTTGAACCCCATGAAGCAGTGGCTGTGGTAGCGATTGTTCACGGTTCACATAATGCTTGGAAACTGAAGGTATTGAGGGAAAGTGTCGATTATTCTGCAGTGCGTCGATTTGGATGGGCATTGGTTGCAGGAGCGCTTATTGGCGCATTGCTCAACACCATTGTTGATGCAGAGCCTCTGTTACTCCTTGTTGGAATAGCGCTTGTCGTTTTGCCCACGTTGTCGGTTACTGAACGATGGACAAAGTTTCGATTGCCGGAAACTGAAGATCGCATTGGTGGATTTGGATCTGGGTTTTTTGGAGGCCTCACCGGCCACCAAGGAGCACTGCGGGCGATGTTTTTGCAAAAGCGTTTGCCAGATAAAGCTGAATACGCAGCCACTGCTGCAATATTAGCGCTCGTTGTTGACATCACTAGAATTCCAGTCTATGTCGCAATGAGAGGTTGGCAGATACTTGATTCAGGCCTACTTATCGCAGGGCTTGTGCTTTCTGCAATACTTGGAGTGCAGCTTGGTAAGCGATGGCTCAAGAAATGGAAATCAAACACTATTCGTAATGGGATTCTCATCGCCATTGTTGCAAGTGGCTTGCTTTACATCCGAGAAGCGTTGAATGCTCTTGGGTATATGTAAAACCTACCCGCTAACGGGGATTTCGGGTTACAAAGCAAGTTATGCTTTGCTTTCGAGCCATTCTTCGATTTCTTTGGTTGCAAGAATAAGTGTTGGGGCCCAGAGACCTACAAATATTCCCAGTTGTTCATCGCCGCTAACAAAGTAAAGATACAAAGATCCTACTACTGATAACATGCTTGCTATTAATCCAAATCGTGCTAGTTGTCCGCTCATTTTTTATTCACCTTAATTGCAGATTTTAATGTTCACACACTTAATATGATGTTTTTCTTATAATGCCGTTTTCTGGGCTAAAAACCCATTCTAAAAGGGTCAAAGCCCTCATATAGTGGGCTCTCAGTTGGCAGTGTATGACTCAAATCAGCGAAGACGGCAAGTGGATGTGGAACGGAACCGAATGGGTGCCGAATGAAGAGGAGGCAAATGTAGCCCCAGCGGTCACAGAAATACCAGTTGTAGAAACTCCAGTCGCAGCAGCCCCGGAAATGGCAGCAGCCCCGGAAATGGTAGCTGCACCAGCAATGGCAGCAACTCAACCCGTGCAAGCAATGGGCCAAATGCCGATGAATAACGGCGGTGTCTGGGCAATTCAAACAGCGGAGTATGGCCTGTTTTTCACGAAACTTATCGGTTTTCTTTTGACGGCTGTTACGCTCGGTTTCGGCCTTCCTTGGGCGAAGTGTATGTACTTCAATAAGTGGTCAAGTAAGGTGAAAATTGATGGCCGCGCTATTCAATTCACTGGAACTCCAATGGGCCTTTTCGGAATCTGGGTGAAAATCTGCGTTTTGAGCATCGTGACACTGACACTCTACTACTGGTTTGCAGGATACAAGCAAGTTGCCAAGTATGTCGACAGCCACCTCACATGGGCTTAATCACGCTCTTTTCGAGCGCAAACGGTTTCAAATGGTTGGAAACGTCCGCTTTTGAGTACTTTTAATGCCCATTGAGAAAAGATACACTGAATGCAATATATGCATCGTGTACAGAGGAATAATAACTGCATTGCCGCTGTTTAATAGTTTTAATTAAATAGTTAATAGAAAACCGCAGGCCATGAACAACAACCGTATGAGAGTCGTTTTCGTAAGCCTGATTATGATTTTTTCAAGCCTTGCAGGATGTATCACTGAAGAAGATTTAGAGACCATTGAAGAGGCTACTGACCTCATAGAGGACCTCGGAAACACCACGATTGACAACACAACAGTTGAACTTGGCGTGTTAGGGACCGTTATGGTTTCAACATACCACGTCGGAGAACTGGTGAAAGGAATCGCTGGAGAACATGTTGAACTCGAATACATGAGTCTTGAAAACATCCCAGTCCACGATTATGAACCTTCACCTTCGGATCTCATCCGACTTCAGAATGCTGATGTGTTCTTCTACCACGGATTGGGACTCGAGCCCTGGGTTGATGAACGATTAGACGATATTACCACGCCTAAAATTCAAGTCCACACCATGCCTTCTGGCGAAGAGACACTCGACTACGAGTCTTTGCTTGTATCTGACCTGTGTGAAACCCTCTCAGAAGGTCCATACGAAACCGTAGAACTTGTTGATGAAGAAGAACACGCTGATGATGTCGAAATCCAAGCTGAATACATGGCACACAACATCACTTTCCCTGATGAAGAGCATGACGGCCACGCTGATGAAGAAGATGCCCATGACGACCATGCTGACGAAGAAGATGCCCATGACGACCATGCTGATGAAGAAGGCGACCATGGTAACCATTCAGAAGAAGATGGCCACGATGACCATGATGGCCATG
>DAMU01000001.1:7709-11987 GCA_002499705.1 Euryarchaeota archaeon UBA91 | reverse complement strand
GCTGACGAAGAAGGCGACCATGATGACCACGCTGACGAAGAAGGCGCTCTCGATTACGATCCTCACAGTTGGCTCAACCCACTTGCCTTCAAGGCACAAGTGAACGTTGTTCTCGATGGACTCACCACTGCTTTCCCTGCTGGAGAAGAAGTGTTCAAGGCAAACGCTGAGAATTACTCTGCTGGACTGAGCGCTCTCGACGTTGCATTCGATGCTGCTTTCGGAGAAGGTGGAGTTTGTATGGCCGGTGATTATCAAAAGACTGTTGCCGCTAACCACAACGCTTACTCATACATTGCAGTAGAATACGGAATCCAATTTATGACCGTTCACGGCCTTGACCCTGAAGGAGAACCTTCTCCTGAAGATGTCGCTAAGGTTGTCAACTTCATCAAGGAAGAAGGAATTACCGTTCTGTTTGTCGAAGAATACACTGACCAATCCTCAGTGCAAAGCATTATTGACGAAACCGGTGTTTCGATTCAAATCCTTTACACCATGGAAATGGCACCAAGTGACTCTTCAGACAATTACATGACAATGATGACAAAGAATCTCGAAAACCTCATTGCCGGTATCGGCTGTGTGTGAGACCTTTTTGCACACCATTGAACCATGTTGAATGGAGTTGAAGGAATGTCTATGGTTGACACAATGCCAGTGTTTTTGTGTCAACCGTATTCATTTCATCTCCCGTCTGCCTCTGAATCCTTTTCACGGAAAAGCACCAGCCAGGAGTGAACCTATTACGATACAACACTCTCATTGGAACTGCCTTGAGAGTTTGTTGTCATGAATGGGGGATAATTCTCGATTTCAGTAGGTCGATAGAATGATGACAAAACCGAATCAAATCTTGGATATCGAAGGTTTGTCAGTCAGCCGTTCTGGAAAAGTTGTTCTTTCCGAGGTCGATTTGAACGTTCAAAAAGGTGAATTTATTGGTTTGGTAGGGCCGAATGGTGGAGGAAAATCTACACTTCTCCTCTCTATTCTCGGAGTATTGAGACCGCAGCAAGGTTCGATTGAAATCTACAACGAGAAACCAATGTCGAGAAACATACTTGGCAGAATCGGTTGGGTTTCTCAAGCAGCGGCGGTCATGCCGAAAAATATTCGAATTACTGTACGTGAACTTGTCCGGTTGGGTACGTTGAACTCCGGGAACATGTTTTGGAGCTTCTTAGTAAAGAACAAAGAAACAGTTAACCAAGCAATAAAGATGGTTGGTTTAGAGGATGAAGCAGATACCGATATCGCTCGACTTTCAGGAGGTCAACGGCAACGCGCCGTCATTGCTCGCGCTCTAGCCTCGAATGCTGAATTTATCCTACTGGATGAGCCCCTTGTAGGTATTGACCGGGAATCTCGTAGTTTATTGTTAAAATTATTAGATGATCTTTGTCACGAAAAAGGAAAAACAATTCTGATGGTTTCACACGACCTAGCAGCGATACGTCAAACGACTCATCGTATGATTTATCTTGAAGAATCCATACGATTTGATGGACCTACTGAAGACTTTCCAGACCTTACAACTCTTGCAAATTTACGCGGAATCTCACCCGTTCATGGTGTTGAAGAGGAGAGTCGAACTCCAAAATCCATCATCAATACAGATGATGAAAGCGACCAAGCAAATGGAGGGAGCAAACTGTGAGGGACGCCATCAAGAGAGTCGCCATCTACATGTTGTTCTTGATATTCTTCTTAGGCATCACGCTCTCGTTTGTTTTACTCTTGATTAATGTGAAATTAGGTTCAACTGTTTTAGAGTTGATGAAACCTATACTTGAGTCTCTTGCGACAAAGGTTCCCGGAGAAATTTTCCCCTATTTTTTCACCATGGAAATGTTCCAACGGGCCCTCATTGCAGCCGTTATCGTAACGATCGTTGCAGGTTTACTCGGCTCGTTTTTGTTGATTCGTAATCTTGCCCTCATTGGCGATGGATTGGCACACGTCTCGTTCGGAGGTATTGCTTTTGCGATAGTAATGGGTACTGCTTTGGACGTACTCTGGTACGCCCTTCTCTTCTCTATTATTGCGTCAGTGTTAATCTATGAACTCCAGAGAAGAGAAATATTGACTGGTGATGCAGCAATAGCTGTATTTTTGACCGGCATGCTCTCCTTCGGGTTGGTTTTACTTCGCCTCGATACTTTCTTTGGCATCCCCCTCGAAGGAACCGGCTTTACAACCGATATCGAAGGATATCTGTTTGGTAGTTTACTTCTGGTTGATGAGGCGACGCTCAATTGGATTACGGCAGTTAGTGTTGTTTCCTTTTTCCTTCTCATAATTTTTTATTCAGCATTGCTTTCAACGACCATTGATCCGCTTGCTGCTCGCGTTCAAGGTATTCCTGAACATTTTATTGGCCTTGGCTTCATTATTGTCACGGCAGTTGTCGTCGTAAGCATGGTCAAAGTGATTGGTGCTTTACTTGTCACTGCGTTACTTGTCACTCCAGCCGCAACTGGGCAACTGGTGGGGCGTAGTTTCCGCTCCTGTATCCTCTGGACGCAATTTTTCGGACTCTCTGCGGTGCTTATTGGACTTTACATGTCAGCAGAACACGATACTGGAAGCGGAGCAATGATAGCGTTTGTCTCAGCTGTTATTTTCGGTGTAGTGCTTTTGTCTAAGGTCACCATTCTTAGTTTAATTAAGCCAAATGATAATCACTGAGCCACTTCAGTTTGATATTGATGAATACTCTTGATGTTCACCGCTGAACAATCATTGAGAAATAATTACTCTGCGGCTTGTTCTTCTTCATTCATATGAAGATAACCCGAGGCGATCAAACCGCCCATAAACAAGAATGGAGGGGCTAAAAAGGCCGCACCTGGCATCTCGTATCCTGTTGTAGGTAGCACGAAGAACATGGCCAAGAAAAAGACCGAGATGACTACGCCATTGGCCATGGCAAACTTTGCTTGGGCTGTTCCTTCAAGGACAAAGGCACAGGTAAGGCCCATAGCACCAAATCCACACATAAAGAGACCAAACAGTGCCTCCATTGCGAGTGCTTGTTCGTTTGCATTACCCTCGCCCCAAGCGCTTTCTGCCCAGGTTTCAGCGTTGATGTTGTTCTCGATTCCACCGATGAGAGCTATTGCTCCACAGATAATGTACCATATTTTCGGTTGAAAAATTGTTTTTGCGTCCATAATATTCACTTGTTGAATGTTACGCTTTCTCCTTACTACTTAGCCTTTCACTAAACCGCTGTGATAAAAATCACTCTTCTTCTTCATTTTCATCGTTGCTAAAGGCAGCGGGTGTCGTCTTCCAATCTAATTCATCAACCACCAGTTAAATGGGGTTTTCTCTTGAGATAGCAAGCGTCAAATTTTCCCATTCTTCAATCATCTGTTCACAAGGAATTACGACTCGCTCTCCATTATTCCATTTGATGAGAGTGTTTTGACGATAATCCATTCCTAAACAATCGATAATATTCTGTTCATACGCCCTTATCCAAGAAATTAAACCACGAACAAGTGCATTGCAATCATCCTTTTCTTCCTCCTTTGGGAGTCGAAATTCCTCCATCTCTAATTTCGACCAATAAGGGTTTTCAAGCGTTGAATTCTCCATGTATCTCGGTGTGAAATCGTATCGAGGAATGAAAATTCCACCGTAACGAATATCTCCATAAAAAGCACCACTTCCGCGCAATATAATACATCGTTCATTTGGTAATTGGAGTGAATATGCACTGTAATTTCCCCCTGAATCTTCGGGTGGTTTCGTACGTTGAAATCCATACTCGAGTAGCCAATTCCCTTCCTTTCGGCAAATATCACGGCCCCAGCACCATACTTGTTGGCTATACAGACTTCCAGCATGTGAAAGAACACCCTCATTTTGAGGAGATTTCACGGGCTGAAGAACGACCGCCATTGCATTACCTCTTGATTGAAAGAACGGATGCTACATTTGCCGTCATCCAAGAAGATGCTGCAGCGAGTTGTAACCAATCACCAGCGCTTCCGGGTAATGCCCCATCAGAGTAAACAAATACACTGACAATCCAGCACGCACTCGCAATTGTTTGCCCAAGCCATTCAAGGCTCAGCATCTTTTCCCTACGTGTTGGTTCACTCAGCACGTCAAACACTCCTGGCCACAACACGAGAGGTCATCCAGATACATCCCCCATGATCTGTAAGCATCTACAAATTCTTCAGTTGGCAAACCAAGCGATGAAGCAATGGCTTGTGCGACGATTGCGAAGCGTTGACGATACTTGAAGATAAAACAGAAAAT
>DAMU01000001.1:0-7302 GCA_002499705.1 Euryarchaeota archaeon UBA91 | reverse complement strand
CCATCGTCTCTTTCTTCAAACAGGTGGGATACAAATTTGTGACTTCCATCAAATCCACTTGCAAGGAGGGGTTGGACATTTGATTGGAAGGTCTTACCATCCTGTGTTTTGACTTCATAGACGCCGTTTTCAAGAGTCACAGACTGGATTGTTGTTTCAGCAAACAAGTTCACATTTTCTCCAAAACTTGGATGTTCCATTCGCTCAAAAGAGAACGTAGACAACGCTATACTTGGGTCGGAACTTTCTGATGCCCACGGTCCATTGATGTCGAATACGCTTACTTTTTTACCACATTTTGCAAGATGGTAAGCAGCATCAATACCACTTTCATAGCCACCGATAATGAGGAAATCGTCACCTTCTAGATCGCCGTATTTTGCAACAGTGGATGTGTGGCGGCAGTGTTCACTGCCGTCAAAGAGGTTCAAAGAAGGGTATTGATATTCGCCAGCAGCCCAAATAACGTTTTTCGCTTCAAGAGTTATTTTTTCTGTTTCAATGACAAACAGGTCACCCTCTTTTTCGATTCCAAGAACATTGGTATCTTCAAGAAGAGGCAGTTCAAAGAACCCGGCAAGGTCTTGTAAATGCGAAGCGTATTCCTGTCCGGTAGGGTGCTCAACACGCATACTGAATGCTGGAGAAACACCAATCGCTATTGAATTCAAATCCAGCATTCCAATAGAGTTACTTGGAAATGACGGTGTAATGAATCGTGTTTCTTCAGGCCATGAAGCGAATGAAGAACCAACAGTATCTCGGTCTACCAAGAGAATGTTTTCAATTCCCGCCTGACCTAGAGCAATTGCAACTCCTACACCAGCAGCTCCAGCCCCTACGATGATGACATTAAACGGCTCACCACCTTCTTCGATTATTTTCGATTCTTCGGTTTGGACTTCAGTTTCACTCTCTGCCATGCTCCGCCCAATTTTAATAACAATTTAAAAAAACCTAATAATTGCCAAATCTGAAATTATTATTAATGGATTAAATGGAGTTTTTCAGCGCTTTTTAGAAACGCTTAATTCGCTACCGTAACGGAGGTTTCCAGTTTTTACGAGCATGATCTAAGAGGTGCCAGTAAAGCGTGGTAACGTTTGAATCCGGTGACATCAAGTCATGTTCAAACGATTGTATCTCGAAGGGTTGCGGGGCATTCTTCCAGCCTCTTTTGGCAAGAAGCGAAAGAGGGAATAAAGACAAAGCGGGACCGTTAATCGGTAAACTCCAGCGTGTTTTCCAAGGTCGTGACAGAACATTGTTTTCCATCAGAGCTTGTGAGATGTCATGCCATGAATTCCCTTTACCTGCTTTACGCTGAACCAACCAAGACGGATTGATTGAGGAGTCAAGAACATACCCTTGTTCTGCCAAAACAGGAACCATCCACGGAGCAATGTATCCTCCTGGCGCTCGAAACCAAGGGCGAAAAGCATCGCCCGCATGCTGGGATATTTTTTCTGTTGCTTTGGCGAGGTCAGATGAAAAACCATCAGTATCTTCAGGCCACGCAGACCACGACTTGTGCCTCCATCCATGGCAACCGACTGTTATTCGCTGCCCGTGAGTCTTCAAGAGTTTGGAAAACCATTGTTCAAATTCATTACTCAAAAACAAATCACCTATGACAAATAAGGTGACTGGGAAGGTATTGGTCTCGAGCCAAGAAGAGAAACCATGCATCCCTTGAACAAATTTCTCGGAAAGGGTTTCTCTTAGTCCTGCTTCTGCAATTTGGTCATAAGTGTGTTTACTTCGAGTCGGATGTCCAGAATAACTCGGCACATGTCGCATATCGTCGAAGTCAACGGTGAGCCATGTGGCATTCAAGCCCTTTCACCTCGAGGTAAATCGAGGATATGCATTCGATGGGGAACAGTACGTTGCCCGATTTCAATGCCGATGAGTTGTTCGATGATCTCTCCATTCCACTCCTCACAAATGCGGTTTGCAGTCGCTAGGCCAGCTTCGTTATGCGGATGAACCGTAATTTCGATTCGAACAAACCCATCCTCTTCTATGGTTTTATCTTCCATCCATCGTAAGACTGTCTGTGTCGCTTCAATTGCAATACCTTGTCGCTGATAGGAAGAGCGAACCCAATAGCCAAGATTGTAGTGGGATTGCAGTAATTGCAATTCATCACCAAACCCAAGTAATCCAATGAACGCACCTTTTTCATCAGAACGAATCCACCAAAAATGCAAGCGGTCAACTTCTGCTTGGTTCTCAACATCAAACAACATATCACTTAATTGACCTTGAACATTAAACGACGCATCAAGCCAAGGGAAGGCTGTTTGTGCAGCATCAGGGTCTTCTTGATATGCTTCTAGGAGCAAGGGAAGAATCGATTTCCTCACCGGCACAAGTGTCATTCCAGGGCGGAACTCGAGTTCTGGAGTCATGGTAAATCCTCTATGACAAATGGGCCACAGCAGCCTCTACATGTTCGTTATTCGGGTGGACGTGTTTGGCCATTGCAAGTGTCCATTGCAAGTGTTCTTCGCGTCCGAGTTGTCGCATAGATGCACCAATGTGGAGCAACATATCGAGGTTGTTTTCTAAATGAGGGCCAAGAGCATCGAGCGTTTGAGCGGCTTCAGGGAGTTTGCCCGATTTGATGGCTTCTAAAATGGCCACGACTTCTCGATAGACTTGGCGCGGGTCCCATGGTTCTTGGGCAGGCCATGGCCAGATGCGGCTGTTGTGCTGAGGTTCAGGCGCAGGCGTGATTGGCGCATCATCCGGTAAGTTCGGTGTAACTGTCTCGGATTCAGAAACGTCTGGGAGTTCAGGTGTTGCTTGCTGAAGTTCGGGGATTTGAGGTGTCTCCACATGCGCAAGGGTGACTGAATCCATGGCGTCGGGTAACTCTGGCGTTGAGGCAGGGGCTGGGGCTGGAGCAGCGGCAATGGCCTGTGTGATTGGTAATGCCACAGTGTTGGCAGGCGATTGGCCAGCTAGGTCCGGCAGTTCTGGGGTGGAAGACGGAACTGTAGGGGCAGGCCCAACGCTGCCCATCAAATCATCATCACTCTCAGTTTTGACAGACGGTGAATACAACTTGCCTAAGCCTGTATGAATGGGTTCCATTTCCTCACCGAGCGGGTCCTCATCGCCCATGTCAAACACAACAGCGTTTGATGGAGCATCTGATACGTCCAATTCGACTTCCTCAGGAGTTTCAAATTCTACGGTTTGGGAGAGTGTTGGGGTGCTGCCACTGATGAATTGGAACGCATCTTCACCCTCTTGTTTTGAGTCTTCATATTGATCGATTTCAACTGAAACATCGTCCAATGACAAGACTGCTTCTACAGCGACTTCTTCTTCCTCAAGTTCTGCATGCTCCATCAATGTGTTCAGTAGTTCAGAACCGGTTGTTGCCGGGGTTGCCATGGGCTGGTCTCGGGGGGCTAAATCCATCGAATAATAGCATTGAACACAAGTTTCAACGCCATCTTCATTGACAAATTCGCAGTATGGGCAAACATTTGCCTCGTCTGAATTTCCATCTTTACGACGTCGAAACACACTGCCCACCAATGCGTCGTCCAATATTTTGGGTTTAATACATGGGGTATCTCGACTCACTCACACTTCATTGTTGAAGGCATACGCTGATGGGGTACACCGTTTTGCGTCATCTATGGAGGAGCGAGGCAAAGTACATCGGATGAACAGCAGCGCTGCTCAAAAAAAGGCCGATAAAGAACTCGCTGAGGAAATGCCTCTCAAGTGGCAACGTGGCCAAGATCACCTTTCACGTTTCACGAAACTCATCCGCCGTGAACTTGATGATGAAACAGCAATGGTTGAAGAGCGCTGGAAAAAATGGAGTAAGAAGCGATTGTTGGCTGCAGGACTGACACTGTTCGATTTGACTGGGCGGGTCCAAGGTCGATTTTTTGGTGAACCTATCCTTGTTTTTGAAAACAAAACCCGTTCTCGCCTCCCGATTCATCGATTTGGCCACGGCGATATTGTCCTCATATCCCGAGCGCGACCTTGGGGTGAAAAAGTGGTTGAAGGAATTGTTCTTGACCGTGGTCCGACACGTATTCGAGTGGTCGTAGCAGACAAACCAAGTGATTTGAAAAAAGGAACATGGCGCCTTGACAGAGGGGCAAATCGCGTAGCGCATGACCGAATGCATGAGGCGCTTACGACGTTTCATTCCTCCGAAGCAGACAGCGGAACCGTTCTTCGTGATGTGTTGCTCGGCGCTTTGCATGATATTTCTGCTTCAGCACAACGCCCTCCTGAGATTCGTGGTCAGAAGCGACACGGCCCACTCGGAATTGGGAAGATGCAACTGAACGAATCCCAAGAAACCGCAATTGAGGCGGCTTTAGCTCAACGTCTTACTTTGATTCAAGGGCCTCCAGGGACTGGAAAAACACACACAGCTATACGTCTTCTTACCGCTTTTGCGCGAATGGGCCGAGGGCCAATACTTGCCACAGCAGAATCGAATGTAGCTGTCGATAATCTGCTTGAGGGTTTGCTGGAAATGAACATCAAAGCCGTTCGGATTGGCCGGCCAGTCAAGGTACGTGAAAACCTCCGAGAAGCCACACTCGATGCCCGGATTGAGCAACACCCTATGCAAGAAGAATTGCAATTTATCCGTGAACAAAACGACGAATTACGACGTAATCTTACCGGCTTAAAAGGCAAGGAAAAGGGGTTAGCACATCGTGATGTCAATCGAAATTTCAAGGAAATCCGTCAGATAGAAGGAAACATGATTTCGGCAGTTCTTGATGAGGCTGAAGTGATTTGTGCGACAACAATCGGAGTTGGGCATAATCTGCTTGGAGACCGTAAATTTCCAGTTATTCTGATGGATGAAGCAACCCAAGCCAGTGAGCCAAGTGCATTGGTTCCCATTACTCGGGGATGCCGGCAACTGATTCTCGTGGGCGACCACAAGCAACTTCCACCAACAGTCATCAGCAAGGTTGCAGAAGATGGCGGTCTTGGTCGTTCCTTGTTTGAACGTCTTATTGAATGCGGATTAGAAGCACATATGCTGACTACTCAATATCGTATGCACCCAACCATACGAGAATATCCAAGTACGAAATTTTACGATGGCCGATTGGAAGATGGTTGTACTTCTGACCAGCGACCACCTGCTGCCGGGTTTTTGTGGCCAGATTGGGATCATCCTGTTGCATTTGTCCCAGTTGAAGGCAGCGAGATTGTAGATGAAGAAAGCAGCAGTAAATCAAATCTTGATGAGGCTGCTAAGGTACTTTCGATTGTTAATGATCTCTTGAGCGCTGGAGACCTTACGCCCTCAGATATCGGAGTAATCACTCCATACAATGGGCAGGTGCGTCTCCTGGCCGATCTCTTCGACCAAGCCGGTGGGCGTGAAGAAAACGAACCGTATTCGGGCCTTGAAATTAAGAGTGTAGATGGATACCAGGGTAGAGAGAAAGAAGTCATCGTCTTTTCTGCAGTACGTGCAAACGATGACGGCAATATTGGATTCTTGAAAGACCGTCGTCGCCTCAACGTGGCTTTAACCCGAGCGAAGAGAGGATTAATCGTCCTCGGCAATTTGAAAACACTTCGACATGATGGAACTTGGCGTGCATGGTTGGACTGGGCTGAAGAGAGAAACCTCATGGCTTGGCACATCACACACGGCTAAGAGATTTAACCAACACTTGACAAAGGACAGTCGTTACCCGTAACTATGGCAGACGACCCAGTCGGTATCTATCAGGGGGGCGGGACTCTTGCTCAAGCAGTCTTATCTTCAGCCCCTGAAGGCATGCTGATTGCTCCAGCATGGAAACGTGTTGCTGCTTTCATGCTCGATGTGGTCGTCTTGACGTTAGTTCTGCATTTTTTAACTGGGCAGAAATTGATGTTTTACTTGATGAGTTATTCATTACTCACTGAAGGGTCACGATATGCTGCAGCATTTTTGGTTAATTGGGGGTTGTTTTTCGGCGCCCACTATCTTTACTTCAAATACACCGGGCGTGCATTCGGGCGTAGTTTCGCTCAACGAGGCTTTCGAATTGCAATCGTCCACGACAACGGCACTCTGCTCGAACAACACCACTGGGGGCCACGCGCCTTTGGCAAACTGATCTATCTTCTCCCCGTAGTTGGAATTCTGTGGTTTGGTCTCCGAGATGCAATGCGCGGTCGTTCCAAAGATGCAGAGTATCGAACTTCGTTGGATATCAAAAATCATACCGTGGCCGCAGTAGACTGGTCTTTGCCCTCTGAAACCCGTCTTAGGCTACGATAAACCGTGACTGCTGCAACATTGAGTTGAAGTAGGATTTTGTAGAGTGACCTCTACGGTGACAATCATGAGTGACGACCATACTGCTCGAGCGGCTTCTCTTGAAGCACGATTATCTTCAGTTCAAATGGAGATTGATGACGATGATGAAGACGTTATTCTCGTCTCGGTAGATATGACCAATGAAGCAGTTGCTCCGCTCGGTGGATTGGAAGTTCACGTTCTAACCAGCGATGGTAAGAAAGTTGAATCGGAATCAGGAATTAGTTCGCTTGGACCAGGATTGACTCGGAACTTTTCATTTGAATTCCCTCTTGAAAAAGGGACATGGACTTTTTCAGTTTCAGGAGCAGGGCAATCCCTCTCTTTGGGCCCCTATGATGCTGATTTCACCTTTGAAGCGGAACAAGGTCGAGCATTTGGGAACGCGATTGGCTCCACTTTGTTTAGTGGCGCTTTTGATGCCAATCTAGACTCATTCGGTCAAACAGCAGAACGCGAGATTATCGATCCTTCATCGGTTGTTTTGACTTCATACAGCGGTGAAAACGCTGCTGGCGGTTCGACTAGAATTTCACTTGGAGAAGATAAAGTCGAGACCAAGAAAGAATCGAAAGACGGACCCCGCACTCCTCCTTGGGAGAAAAAGAGTGTATCAGAACCCGCACCTGTTGAGCAACCAAGCCCTGCTGGAGATTTACTTCTTCAAGCAGCACAAGCGAATGCACCTGCTGAGCAACCAAGCCCTGCTGGAGATTTACTTCTTCAAGCAGCACAAGCGAATACGCCGGTTGAAACCTTGACTGAAGAAACCCCTGAGATTGTCGAGCCGACACAAACTGAACAACCGGTAACTGCTGCGACCCCCCCGCCTCTTCCAACCCAATCTGCTCCACCGAGTACAGGTCCTCCGTCCAACCCACCTTCGACTGGCCCACCAACAGGTCCACCGGCTGGCCCTCCAACAGGCCCACCGACTGGCCCCCCCACAGGTCCACCGACTGGCCCTCCAACAGGCC
>DAMU01000032.1:3612-5384 GCA_002499705.1 Euryarchaeota archaeon UBA91 | reverse complement strand
AGAGCCCAAGCAAGGACTGCGACTTGTTTACCCATGTCATCAACATAGTATTCTGCGCGAACATTGTTTCCATGAAGTCGGTGAAGACGGACCAATGTATCACCTAAAATGGCATTACGAGCACGTCCAACGTGGAACGGTCCGTTTGGATTTGCAGATGTGTGTTCAATGAGAATCTGTTCTTCATTGGCTGGTTTCTTACCGAATGCATCGCCAATTCGAACGTGATGATTCATCACCTTTTCAGCCAACCATTGTGGATTCGCCTTGATGTTGAGGTATCCCGCAACAGCATTCACTTCGCCGAGAGCAGGGTCTTCGGGAAGTGCGTGTGCAATCGTTTCAGCGATTTCAACTGGTGACTTTCCAAGTTCCTTGGCAAACGGGAAGCATGGCAGTGAAAGGTCACCCTGGTCGTGCTCTCTTGAGCGAACCAACATGCTTCTCCAGTGTTCAGACTTGACGCCAATGCTTTGCAGCACTGTTTCCAAGTGCGGTTCAAGAACGACTCTGAGCATGTGCATAGTAGGACCTCACATCATTGGATAACGGCAAATTCCTGCAAGTCCAGAGAAGCCAAGCATCAATTGCGAACCTTCTTCTGTATCAACCGATATATAGACGATTTCGGTGTTACTTTTTGCTGCTAAGGCTCCTAATTCCTCAATTATGGAAATACTCTTCAGTTCCTTTGCTCCATCACTCGAAGCCTTACAGGATGGGCATTTCGGAGTTGGATCTTCACGTCCTACACTGACTGTCCATTCGGTATCGCATGAGCCGCACTGATAGGTAATGGTCTTCTTTCTCAATCCTTCTGAAACGAGTAAGCGCCCTACTGCGCCTTGTTCCAATGCCTCACGAACCATCTTTTCGCCATAGGCTGCCTTGGGATGAGGTTTGACCAATTCGCTGAGAAATTCATTCATGACTTGGCGTTCAGCATCAAGTTCAATTTCACCCATCATTTTTCCAGCATTCTCAACCAGTTCACGGACTCCGCTGTCGTTTGAGTAGCCGACGTCAAAGGTTGTCTTGGCGATTTTCTTGCCAATTTCGTGATGGAAATAATCATTCTTGACAACGAAATCTTTTGTTGCACCAGGTCCACCTATGATGATGGCTTGGATATTTTCAAGGTTCGGCAACCAGTATGAACAGGCATGTTCCGTTGCTCTTTTGAAGAAATTATGAGCAGCCTCTTCAATCAATCTCTCGAAACGTTGAGCCGACTGACCACCTTGACGGTGCTTACCCATGATGTTGGATACCAAGTGTTCTTGAACGTGTATTCTCTTTCCAGAAGCAAGGCCAAAGGCCGCTTCTGAACGGTCAATAACGAACAGTCCGTATGACTTCTTGTCAATCAGCATATCTTCAAGTTGTGTTAATTCAAACACTGAATCGCATCGATAACGGAATGAAATCAAAGATTGGGGTGGCTCTTCTATCACAATGTTGACCATCTTGTTCTTGTTGTTTCCAATAATGATTGAACCAACAAAAAGAGCGATGCCATTTTCTCCAGCGTTCTTGTATTTGGAAAGAGTAGAGAGCGCAGATTCAATCGCCCCTTGGACATTTTTACGAGTACCTTTGGATTTGATGTTTGCAGCCTGACCGTGTTCATTCTGGAGTAATGAGCGTGCATCGGATACTTGGCGGTCAGGAGGGATAATGATGGTGACCAGTTCAGTTCCAAATCCTTTCATTTCTCTCAATTCTTCAAGAGCAATCTTGAGACGAAGTCGTCGCGTTGCGAGAACTGCATC
>DAMU01000032.1:0-3223 GCA_002499705.1 Euryarchaeota archaeon UBA91 | reverse complement strand
AATCGTTTCATTGAGAGTTTTCACTCGACTGTTTGGCACTCCAACGCTGTTGAAGGGGGATAGTCTCAAAGTATGGTGCTGTGACGAGGGTTTGATGACCCGTCGTCAAGTTGTTGCTCTTGGAGGTAGTCTGCTTCGTCCTGAAGAGTCTGAACAGCGTACGGCATGGTTCGGGCAAATTCGACAACTTGCAGTTCACATCGAAGGTAATGGTCGACACCTTGGCATTGTAGTTGGAGGAGGTCTTCCGGCCAGAGAAGGCATTGAGTTGGCCAAAACAATGGTGAGCGATACCCACCGACTTGATGAAGTCGGTATTGCCGCGACTCGCCTCAATGCAACAATCATTCAGCAAGTGCTTCTCGATATTGGAATTGATGTAGCACCTGTGATTCCAACGACCACTGAACAAGCGGCTCAACTTCTTGACAAGCATCACCTTGTCATTATGGGAGGGACAACTCCCGGCCATACTACAGATGCTGTTGCTGTTGCTTTCGCACGTGATGCTGGTGCGGGCCATTGTATCATAGCCACGAATGTCAGCCACGTCTTTGACAAAGATCCTCGTGAGCATGAAGATGCTCAATCGTTCAGTTCGATGACCTTTGACCAGTTGGCAGATATTACTGGTATTGGTGAGCCACTTGCCCCTGGACAGTCTGCAGTCATTGATCCGATTGCAGTAGGTTGGGCAAAAAATGCCGCAATCACTTTAGCAGTTCTTGATGGACGACAGATTCCCCTTTTGGAACAAGCACTTGATGGAGAGCCGTTTGAAGGGACATTAATTCAGTGAGGTGGAGATATGGTAGATGCATCAAAAGTAAAACAAAACATCGCAAAGATGACCAATAAAGCTCGAAGTTCGCTCGGCACTGGAAAAGTTCAGCCCCACAAACATTGTCGAGTCTGTTTCACTCCAATCAAATTGTCAGCCGAGCCAAGAGTTTGCGGCGACCAAGCATGTATTGACAAAAATGCTCGTGATGAACGCAATGAAAAACAAATGAAAATTTGGATGCTCGCATTTTTAGGACTATTTGCATTTACACTGGTTGGCGGGCCAGTCTTGAGAACACTCGGAATTGTTTAGTTCGAATAAGTGCAACCAGCCCGATTCTCAAAAATCCAATGTTTGTTTTCCTCGGATTATTCGCCTTCAGTTTCGTTGGCCCCATCATTCTGCGTTCCGTCGTTTGAATCGGCTGCTCCAAGTGCAGAC
This sequence comes from Euryarchaeota archaeon UBA91, assembly GCA_002499705.1. Classification (GTDB taxonomy): domain Archaea; phylum Thermoplasmatota; class Poseidoniia; order Poseidoniales; family Poseidoniaceae; genus MGIIa-L1. Next base: position 1,998 of record DAMU01000032.1, on the reverse strand, counting down.
TTTCTTCGCCACTCGTCAAGCATCTCTTGCGGTTCTTTATCGCCGAGATTGCTTACCTTTGATACCGCCTTCATTTGGTCACCAATTTTGAACAACTCTCGAAATGCCTCATCGATATCTTTTGTTTGTTTGAGGAATCGAATAGGTGGCCATCCGCAATCGATGACCCCAGGTTCAAGCGTGCTCTCTTCCACCCAAGCTGCACACGCACCTCCGTGGCATAAGGCAGAGAAGTTCTCTAAGTCCATCCAAAAGGTTCGCCGACCACAGACCGGACAATCCTTGCATTCCATCGTTGAAAGAACCGTAACACCGTCTTCGCCAATCACGTCAATGTCCCAAACGACGACGCTTGAAGAAGTGAGTAACATCTGGTCGCTCTTTTTGAGAAAGGTCCTCAAAACTTGCCAAGCGGTTTCTTCTGACGAAAAGCATCCAAGCGCCAGAGAGTTGCCGTCTTCTTCTATCACAGAAGCGACAAAGACCCGTTGGACTTCATCCGCCATACATCCTCGTGGCCGTTTCTTGGTTTTCAAGCCTCGCTCAGTTTCGAGCCCATTCCAGTTCAACTACAGCCAAACCTCCGGGATGCGGAAGTGGTGCTTCTGGTTTTTCGATACGGATGTGCAACGATTGAACTTGTGTTTTCTTCGACAGTATGTCAGCGACCTTTTGAGCCATTGACTCCATCAGTAGTATTGGTTTTTCAGATTGGAGCATGACTACATCAATGGCAATTTGAATGTCAGCATAATTCAATGTCTTGTCGAGAGATTCATCGATGTCGCCTTTTGCCAGGGTCGCCCAAACGCTGAACACAAACGGTTGTTCTTGTTCGTGCTCGTGAGGGAAATAGCCATGCTTCGCCATGACTGTATAGGCTTCTAAAGCAACACGGATGGTCATTTTCTTCACCTACTCGTCACGCTCATGAACCCAAATCAGGTGGTATCCAAATTGAGTTTTCACTGGTTCAGAGACTGAAGCGACCGGTATACTCCACACTGCTTCTTCAAATTCACGGACCATTTGTCCTTTGCGAAACCAACCAAGGTCTCCACCTTTTTGGCTTGAAGGACAGGTGCTCTTTTTGCGGGCAAGTTTCTGAAAATCTTTCAATTTCCCAACCTTGTCTTTAATTTGAACAGCCTCTGATTTTGACGTCACAAGAATGTGAGATGCCCATGCACTTGGAGCGACCATGCTACAACCCACTGCCTTCAGTTATTGAAACTCTCGCCATCATACGCTCAAGTCGTATGCCAGCAATCTCATGTAGGTACCGTAAATTGTTGTTGATATAGCAAGGGATTCTTCGTTAAAACGATCCATTGTGTCCAGATAGGTATGGTATTCCCAACTGCCGCTACCGTAACATACCGCAGCTCGACCATCTTTACTACCACCCAGGTCATAGACGAAGGGACAGTGGTCTGAATTGCAGGGCATTTGATTCTCTTCACCTTGTGCTCCGTTGAGGAGATTGAATCGGATATCATACTTGTCAGCCAATTCACTTCGCTCTTGTTTATACACGTCCGTGATACGAACGATGTGGTCGTAATCGTCTTCATTATTGGTGAACAGGGTCAATGAATTTCCACGGTTTGCAAAGTCAGCATCAACGTGATTCATATCGAAGTTGATGTATAATCGTAAATTATCTCTCAGGCTGCTCTGCATTTGTGCTACATATGCACGACTACCCCACAATCCTTCTTCTTCTCCACCCCAAGTGCAGAAACGGATTGTTCGCTCTGGTGTTCCAGTTTCATTGACAATCTCAGACATCTGGCGAGCCATCTCAAGAACGCTTGCAGTTCCAGATGAATCATCAACAGCACCTTGCGCCTGATAGACCGTATCGTGGTGTGCACCCGCAATGACGACTTCAGAAGTTCGGCCTTGTATTGTTCCACATGGAACATAGATGGTTCGTTCTTGGTCATTTGTTACATCGATAATCAATTCTATAGAAGCAGGTTCTGATGCATTGAT
>DAMU01000026.1:17316-17627 GCA_002499705.1 Euryarchaeota archaeon UBA91 | reverse complement strand
TCTTCGACTGTTGTCGTTCCATCCAATCAAACTTTCTTGGACGGTACTCTTGAGCTTGCACCGCTGTGGAATGTCTCTACAGGTAACGGTAGCCAGTTTGGTGTTTCAGCACCAAATCAGTGGAACGGCACGCATACTTTGACCAACGGAATTGGACACGGTGGAAAATTAACTCTGGCGACCAATTCTTCTCTTGGCTCCATTACCGATTTTGAATCGTCAGTCGTCGTAGCCCCGGGGTGGATGGGTACTGGTCGAGATCACGAAGTTTGGTCAATACAGCGGCCAAGTATCGTTCCGTATTCCTCTCA
>DAMU01000026.1:10580-16918 GCA_002499705.1 Euryarchaeota archaeon UBA91 | reverse complement strand
GAGATGGATGGATGCCTGCGCTCACCTGCAGTTGAAACGCCAGTCTTTGTGAACAATTACACGCTCACTTTCGAGCACTGGACCGCCCTTCATGACCACGATGCAGCGTGGGTTGAAATCCGGCATACAAATGGAAGTTGGGGCTTGCTCTCTCCCGTTGATGGATATTCATCGACAGCTCAATTGAACCATTCTCCTTTGACGGTATGGAACGGTGAGCAGAGTGCATGGACGACATCTCAATTCCAATTGGATACGTACGTCACTGATATGCAAGATACTGTTCAGTTCCGTCTTTGTTTCCAAACCAGTTCAAGCATCGGAAGTCGAGGTGGATGGTTTATTGACGAGTTTAAACTCCACAACCAAGGCGATGATTTTGGTTCATGGTTCCATGGAAACATGTCTGGTGATTACGCACCGAATGCGTATGGAGATTTGGTATTTCCACTCGACTTGGCTAATTTTACTGGGCAAAATGTCGAACTAGAACTTTGGGTAAACTGGGATATTCAAGGGGGGGCAAGTGATTATCTCACCGCATGGCTTTCACTTGACAATGGTTCGACTTACTCACCAATATCGACATATCCCGGCCATCCGTCAATGGGTGCAGTATGTAACGGGGCTTGGTTCAATGGTGGAGATTCGATGGGAGAATGGTGCCCGATTCATTATTCACTTCCTTGGACGAATACAGCACATCCAAATGCCAGCCATGCTCTTCTTCGATTCAATGTTGAAACAAATGCTCAAGTTAATTTTGGTGGAACAGCTTCTTCAAGTTGGGAAGGAATAGCAATTGATGATTTGAGTGTATGGATTGAACGAGGTACGTCTTCAGAAGTCATCTACCGTTTGAAAAACTTCTCAAATCTGCCATCAGGTCAGAACGGTTCGAGCGATGGATGGTTAGAAACCCCAGCAGGACCCAATGAATGGCAATGGAACACTCAATTGGGTCACAATTTGGCACAAACCCGCACTTTTGATTTCGATTCTGGAAATGAGTTGCCTGCAGGATGGTCCTTGTGGGCTCAATCAAATCGACGATGGGAAGTAGGCCCGACCAGCAATTCCTCAGGCTTTGGTCCAGGTGTGTGGCATTCAGGATTGAATGGGGCTGGAATCTATCTGGATGATGAATACAGAAGCGATATGTGGACAGATTTGTATTCTCCGGAATATTTCATTCCTGAAAACGCAACATCACGACTGACATTCCGAAGTTGGATTTGTACGGAAGCCAACTGGGATGGCGGTACCGTCTCACTTTCAACAGACGGTGGAGAATCATGGTGGTTCATTCCTCCAACGCTCGGTACTTTCCACGACCAGTTATCGACGGTGAACAGTTTCTCGCCGTTCCACAATGAGGGGATATTCGACGGGTCACGAGTGATAGGAGGTTGTCATAATGTGCAACGAGGATTCGATCTCAAAGAATTTGATTTATCGAATCTTACGGGTCAAACAGTTCGTGCGAAATTCAGTTTCTTTTCAGACCAATTGATTGAGTTAGACGGTTGGTATATCGACGATGCAGGGATTGAAATTGATGTCTATGAACCTGCGGGAACTTGGGTTTCAGAGGTGTTAACCCCTGACTCGCACTTTGGGTGGGGTCAATTGGATGGTTTTGTCTATGAGCCTGAAAACACGACCGTACGCTTTGATATTCTTGATGGCAATGGTTCACCTATCATTGGATATCAAAACCAAACCCTTCCACTTGATTTACCACTTGATGTGCTTCAATACCCAAATCTTCAGGTTCGCGCACATCTCACAAGTCATGACCGACTGGTCACACCGCATATTGAGCGATTATCTATCGGTACAATGACCTTTTTCGACGCATACCATCTTCTCCATCTTGGCGATTACAGCGGTTCAAATCTTCACGACCTTGAAGTCAACTCAGATGACGCTATCGTATCCACTGCAACCACTAATCTCGTTTCGCTTTTATGGGCTACAAATGCCGTTTGCCCGTTTCAAAAAGCAGACTTTCAAACAATTGGAGGAAACCTTACCGCATCACACAGCCAATATGCAGTAGTTTCTAGTCACTGGGATGATGCATACAAACCAACATTGACTCAAACCATAGAACGTCAAGGACAACCACAACTTTCCACAGATTTCTCCTTGACTTGGTTCCCTTCTGATTCAATCACAGGCTTTACTTTTGAGCCAATTTGTGCCACTGCACCTCTCCAGCCGAAAGTCACACTTGGGTTAGAGCAAACAGAAATCTTCGCATGGCCTGAAGCCAACGCAAGTCACGAATTTGGTATGAATCGTAACTTTTTCAGTCTTGAAACCCTCGATTCAAATACAGTCTATGGTTTACAATCGCTTCATTTTAATTCATCAGGAGCTTCTTCAATCGCCAATCTAACCGTGCTAATCCCTCGAAGTGAACAAAGTGTTTCATCCTATGATTTCAGTTTCTTGATAACAGCTCAGACCGATGGCTCAACAGGTTGGATACGTAGTGCGCCGTTTGCACAAGGTGAACACTTTGAGCCGGTATTGACTCCACAATCTCAAAGAATACAATCAACGGGTTCTTGTGTTCACCAATCTCAGATAACCACTCATCTTGATGCGTGCGTAATTCAATTGCAGTTCAATGGAAATTTCTCAGGCTCGTTCAGTCAATTGCAGTTTATCCCTCACCATCAAACCATCACCAGCCTGCTTACACACCAAACTCTGAATTCTCTTCTAGACGATGCGTACAATCAATCTCAAGCATCTCTTCTTGACATTCCACTCCACGTTGAAACCTCACAAGGCTCGATAATGGTAAATTTGAGTTATTCGACACAAACAAAGCTCGTTGATCGAATTCTTCCACCTGTGCATACGCGTTGGTTGCCAAAACAAACGGTTGTCTTTGAAACACAACACTGGAGAGGAGATGCCCATTCGTTACAATGGGATGCACCGGATTTGTCATCGATTCATTTCACCCTTTCATCTACGCATTCATACGATGGCCGCCTGGCCGAAGTGGAAGCATACAATCTTGATTCTACTCCGCAATTCCGACAACTATCGGGTGTAGGTCTTGCCTCTCTTGTCGAAAATCAATCTTCAGTCGTGTGTACGATGAACACATGTTCGGTGACTTGGGCTTTCATGAGCCATTGGCTGATGGATGATGTCGATGACCTCCATCTTCTTGCAAAGGGAATTGACGTTGATGGATTCTCTACCGGGCCTTCGCACCTTTACCGACAAACATTTTTCAATGAAATCGAGAATGATTTGGAGGTCATCGATTTCAACGTCATTGATGACGAAAACCGAGTCTTAAGCGATTGGTCAAATCCACAATGGCCGTTTCACTTGAACGCCAGTCAAAGCATGCAGGCTACTGGCAAAGTACGCTTTGAAGGGGTGCTTGACGCTTATGCTGGAATCGGTGACGCCCAAATTCGAATCGATGCGACAGCAGTCCCCCCAGTCAACCTGAGCGGTGGGCCTGACCAATGGCCAGAGCAAGCCGTTGACTGGAGCATGTCATGGTATGCAGAAATTGATTCGAATGGCGCTTTCTCAGTTGCTCTTCACGCACCTGATAACACCGATTCACTCCCCAGTAACACTCGAATTCTCCTGTCACCTCACCTGGAACGCTCTGGACCGGTTACAGAAAATACTGTTACAAGTCTTGACCAAACCAGTGCATCGCAAAACATCCCTTTCTTGTTCGACAAGATTCAGCCTTCAACGGCTTCTCTACTCATTCTTGATTCAGGAGGTTATGCTCCTGCTGATGGACATATTTGGACGGCACAGCAAGATGTTGCCTTACGCCTCATGCTTCAAGACCCTGAAGGGTTATCCAACTCCATTGAGTTCCATTATTGGCTTGAAGCAAGCAATGACATTAATGCGAATGGCGTGATGGAATTGGATGAATATTCACATCAAACAGTGACGTTCAATTCTGGACTGACAATGGCTGAAATTGACCTACCGCTCCTTTCTTGGCAAGACATTTTACCCGCAGGCCGTCCTTCAGGAGTGGCGAGTGTTTTCGTAGAAGGATTTGATTTGGCAGGAAATCCACTTGTTGGAGGTGGGGCATTTGGTGCTGATTTTGATTTAGCTTCATTCCAGGTTCAACAACGATTTGACACGCTGATAGATACTGAATCTCTCAATTTTGACTTGTATAACTCCTCCCTCCTTACGGGTAATGAACACCAATTCTCGTTTACGCTCACAGATGGAAATGGACTTGAATCCCTTGATTTCATTGAGTTAGCCCTGCTTAGCCGAGAGGAAAAGAATTCGTGTGCACTTCGATACGAACCTCGCTTTGAACAGGTCTTATGGGACGAGGCTTGCTTTGAGGTCTCACCAACCGTTCAAGTTACGAAAACTCCTCTTCAAGCGGAGTGGCAGATTGTATTTGATTTCAGGATTGCATGGAATGTTGCGAATGCTTCAACCCTGTCTGGAACACCTTCTCTCAAAGTATACGATGAAGGTCAGAATCTTGGTTTAGGGCTTTCGCGCCTGACTGTCTTTGATTGGACTCTTTCAAATGAACTCTCCCTTGGTCCTCTTGATATTTCTGATCAAACCCTCCCCTATGGAACGGTTTCAGGCAGTGAGATTTGGGTTCATTCCGATGATTTCTTACACCTTGAAACTCATTTATATCATGCCAATACAACGATTTTAGCCCAAATGCTTCCATCATCGGTCTACTTGCAAGTCTTCCTCACGGATGGGGAACGTTCAGTTCAGCATAACTTGAGTTTTTCAGAAAACGGAACGGTCTCGACGCTGATTCACTTGGATGCATCAATTCTCAAGCATCGTCATGCAACGATGGATTTGGAAGTCATTGGTATCCCTAACTTTTCTTCACTCCAAGTCTTTGACATTACATTTGACAATGATGCTCCGTTGCTCTCCTTACCTCCAGGTCTTCTTTCGATGGTTGAATCGAATGCGTTAACTGAACAGGAAATCATTGCCATTACAAGTGATGAGGTAGGAATGAACCTTACTTCTCTCAGGATGCATTGGTACTTTACACGCGCTGGAATCGAAATAGAAAATACTGCAGGTTCTGCACCCATTGGCTATCTTAACGGTTCGGGACCTACCTACACATTCTCTTCCATCGTAAATCTCCAGCCACTCAATGAATCACTTATCCTCAAGAATGACCGCATGGTCGTTTGGTTTAGTGGTCAAGATATGTCTGGAAGGCAACTTTCAGGTTCAGGTACTGAGATGTCACCTTTGACATCAATGCTGAAATGGATTGCTTTTGAACCACAATTCGAAGACATGGCAGTAACGCCAAGACAGCCTCAACTCGGAGAAGAGTTTACTCTCTTCGTAAGAGTTTCGAATATTGGTGTCCTTTCTGGAAACATAACAGTCGAGTGCCATGATGATCTCGGACGGCTTCTCGTCACGAATTCAAGTCAAATTGAAGGCGGTTCATGGGTCGATTTTGAATGGCAGATTGAAGCATGGAAAACAGGTCGTCTCGGGTTGACGGTCAAACTCGTGAACTATACAGGGGATGTTCCAGTCATTGTTGCTGACGTGCAAAGCACCGATGAGCAAAACGGGCAAATGGTGTCAACACTCGGCTTTGCAGGTCTCATTTTCATTCTTTCAGGCGGTGTTTTAATTGCTTCAATTCTCCGAAGGCGCGAGAAAAATAATCAATTTACCACAGAACAAGTTCATTTCGCTATGGACCAACGAAGTATGCCACCGCCTCGACCGAAGGATTTGGTCGATTTATCCCAAGAGGAATAGTCAAAAACAGCGGGTTCTACGCTCAACAAGAAGCCGGGGTTCCCGAGCGGTCAAAGGGGGTGGACTCAAGATCCTCTGCGTAAAGCTTCGCAGGTTCGAATCCTGCCCCCGGCACTCCACTGTTAAACGCATTGCTGAAAGCCTGTTTTTTGACTAAGCGAAGATAGTTTTTCTTTTGCATCAAGAATATATCTCTGCCGAATAGAATCGGATCTCGATAACTTACGCAGTGAACATATTCCGTCTTCTTTTCCAAATTATTTCGTCGAATGAGCCTTCAAAATCGCATCGACCAGAGGTACAAATGTATCACCGTGCATGTGAGGTGAACAGACATCTGCAGCCTTTGATACTGATTCAAAAGCACCCTTGACTGCTACGGACCAATGTGCAAATTCAAACATCGAAAGGTCATTAGGAGCATCACCAACACACAACATATCTTCTTTTTTCCATCCCATTTTGTCGAGTAAAATCTTGAGCCCACTTCCTTTTGAAAGATGCGGCTCCATCAAGTGAATTGCAAAACC
>DAMU01000026.1:0-10207 GCA_002499705.1 Euryarchaeota archaeon UBA91 | reverse complement strand
ATTTGCTCTAAGTCTTCAGTGGGGTAGAGGCACCATTCGCTCTCTCTCCATTGGTTGGATTCAATGCCTTTCCAACCACCCTCGAGATGCATCACCGAATCAAGCCATTGAGCAGCCTTTTTTGCATCATTCCCATCCGCTTGCAAGACCGGCTCTTCGAAGGTAGAGTCCCAAAGAACTCCGCCATTCTCACAACAAATCGGACCAGTGAGTTTGAGAAATCTCCACAGTCCATAGGTAATTGCTCGAACATTTCCGGTGGCGAGAATGACGGGAATGCCGGCTTTTTCAAGACGGTGTAACGATTCAATCGCACCAGAGTTGAGTCGTTTTTCTCCATCCGTAAGGGTGCCGTCTATGTCGACTGCGACAAATTTTGGACACCAACCTCCGGGTAGCCATTGCATATTCTTAGCCAACCTTGCGTGTGTGATGAAATTTATCCTTCATGAGCATCGATGCGCCTGTTTTCTCCCAAGCGAGGTATTTATGGTACCTCTACTGAGCCATCTTTATGGCATCGGGCGCCGACGAAGACGTCTTCCTTACTCTCGATGATGATGGAGGGGTGGAGACTCCCAAAGTTGCCAAAAAAATGAAGCCTAAAGAAGGTAAGAAGAAAACCGCGAAAAATAAGAATCCACCACCTGCAGTTCTTGACGGAGAAATTCTTGATTCCTCAATTGTACGGCAAGCGACCGGAGAGTACGAAGTTGGCTGGCCTCTCTTAGGAATGGATTGTCCAGATTGTGCAAGTAAAGCCACTCGTGCATTGAAAACCCTCGTCCACGTCAACGAGAGCACCGTATCTGCGACCGCAGGTACAGTCAAACTTTCTGTTCAACTGGAATATGGGACTCTTTCGACAGCATCATCCGTTTTACGTTCTCTCGGCCATGCACCAGACGTCATTTTCAATGAACTGGTCGGTGTCCGCAGTTCACAAGTAGCCCACAGGAATGGAGTTGACCAAAGAAAACTCGTGAAAATATTTCGTCAGCAACCGGGTGTTCTCGATGCAGAAATAACAGAAGATGAGCGTATTCTTCTGCAATTCCCAACGGATGTCACTCAGGAAATGTTTGACCTGCGCGAATCTCATCTTACAGAGATTGTTGGCTCACCCGTCAAGTATGTGGCTGCCCAATCCAACAGAATACGCCCTGACCAGTGGCGTTTGATTGGCGGAGGCATTGCCTTTCCACTTTTGTTGCTCGTTCTTTTCGGTGAGATAATCGGTTTGTCGTCTTTGATGATTGGAGCCATTGCACTTCCAGGTTTGATTGTCGGAGGTTCACAAATGTTCAAAGAAGCCGCAGCAAGTATCCGAAACCGCCAACTTGGTTTCCAAGTTTTAACGAGTTTAGCCGTTATTGGTGCTGCCATCTTAGGGATGTGGGAAGAAGCATTGATCGTTGCTATTTTGGTTGCTTTTACCGCTCATCTTGAAGGAGACGCTCTTGTGAAAGCCCGGGAAGCGATGCAGGGTGGGCTTGACAGACTTCCGCGAACTGCGCGAAAGGTTACGCCAAAAAAACCCAAATTGGAGGCGAAAGCCATGCTCAGTTTCTCTCTACCTACAGCCTCTTCTGCACCCTTGTTAGGTGCGGAGAACAGCGAAGTTCACGACCCGAACGCTGAGCACGAAATTGTACCTATTGAGTTGATTCAGATTGGCGACTCTCTTGAGATTCGAAGTGGAGAGTTAATTCCAGCAGACGGTATTATTCTTGATGGGCATGGCTCGTTGGATAAAGCTCCGTTAACCGGTGAATCTGTTCCGGTCGAAATTGGAATCGGCGATGAGATTCAAGCAGGTTTAGTTTTGGCTCGGGGACCAGTGGTGATTGAGGTCACTGCAGTTGGAGACGATACACGTTTGTCTGGTTTGATTGATGCAGTCCATACCTTTAGAGAAGAACCCCCTCGCCTGCAGAGCAGTATTGAACTTTTTACTGCAATTTGGGTCCCCATTGTTTTGTTTGGTGCATTGGTGATTTGGTATTTCTTATTCCCGAATGACTGGAAAGTGGTTTTGTTGATTTGGGTCGTCGCTTGTCCTTGTGCTCTGCTTCTTGCCACGCCGGTTCCTCACGCTGCCGCCCTTTCACGTTCTGCCCATTTTGGAGCAATTGTACGGGGTGGAGATGTCATTGAGCGTCTTTCGAAAGTCAACTATATCTTGCTTGATAAAACCGGTACACTAACCTCAGGAAGACCAAGTGTTGGTGATGTTGTCATAGCAAAGGGTCGTCAACGTTTAGCAGCCCTCAAACTCGCTGGTGGTCTTGAAGCACGCTCTTCACACCCTTACGCACTTTCAGTGATGGATTATCTTGGAGAAGAACAGGTCTTGCCTAGTCCAGTGGCGGACATTACAGATATCGAAGCGGGTGTGAAAGGAAAAGTCGGAGGAAAAGAAGTCATGTTCATTCGATTTGACCGTGCTAAGCAACACAAGGTCAAAGTTTCAAAGGAACTTCTTGCTGCGTATGAAGAAGCGGAGAGCAGAGGCTATGGAGCGAGCCTGTTGACTCGCGCAGGCGAAGGAATTGCTTTGTTCACGTTCATTCATGACGACACCCATTCAGGCAGTAAAGAACTGATTGCAGGGCTCAAAAAACGTTCAATCAATGTCGAAATTCTTTCTGGAGACAATCAATCTGCAGTAACAGCTTTCGCCAAGAGTGTCGGTCTTCCAGAATCCTCAGCTCATGGTGGTTTTTCTCCAGAGCAGAAAGTTCAATGGGTTCAAAACCGTTCAAATACTCATATCACAATGATGGTTGGAGATGGATTTAATGATGCGTCAGCCCTTGCTTTAGCCGATGTTGGTGTTGCAGTTGGAACCGGTGAATCAGTGAATCTTGAGGCTGCTGATGTCCTTATTCCAAGTGATGATCCACTTATGCTCACCAACTTGATTGATCTTTCTCGTCGAGCTCAGAATATCTTAATGGGGAACATCTACATTTCAATAGGCATTACCATCGCTTTAGTCACTGCAGTTATTCTCCAACTTTATGATGAATTATGGGTTGGCGTCCTCATTCATGAAGCATCCGTAATTTTGGTTATCCTGAATGGAGCCCGCCTTGCAGGAGGTGGGGGTGGTTTTGCTCTTCTACGGTCAATTTTAGTAACGTTATGGCATGATACCAAAGAATCGTTCGTAATGTTGAAGGAGAGATATATCTCATCTTAATGACGTTATCTTTCACATCCCGCGACATCTTCAAACCTTAGAAGGGCATCTGCCCAAATGGTGAGGTAATGGCACGAGTTCGAGCAGACCCAGTGACAACTGCCCTCGCCCACCCGACTCGCCGAGCATTGTATGTTGCTTTGTCAAACCAAGAAGAAATGAGCACGGTCCAACTTCAAGCTGAAGTAAATGTTGAACGATACAATTTGTATCATCATTTGAAAAAATTAGCATCGCTCAATTTAGTGGAGAATCACCGTGATGCCGGACGTTCTCGATGGTGGAAAAGAAAAGCACACATTGCCCTTCCAGAAATTCTTTCAGCACCCCCACCTCAGCCATCATCAAACAGACAAGATTCGACAAAACTCCCCCCTCAACTTGCTGATTCTGTTTCTGAAGACAGTGAAGTCCATGTTATCCAGCTTGATGGTTCTCGTGACCAAGTTGGTGCAAAACGGATGCTTGAACTTCTTGCGACAGAACATGGAATTGAGTTAAATCTCCCTTGGAATTTTTTGCCTTCGAGTATCGCTTTGATTGCGAAGAAAAAGTGAATCAGCAATCTTGAAAGCAAATACCTCAAGAAGTGAGAACCAGAGGGGGTAACATGAGCGAAGAACTGACCGTTGAATCTCGGGTCGCTCCTCCAGCACTTTCGTGTCCGAAATGCGATGGGTTGTTACCAAATGAACTGGGTGAAGTTCAGTGCACATTGTGCCCTGCTCGCGTTCGTGTTGAGCATGAAGTTACTCGAAAGAAATGGGCACAGGAAAAAATAGGTTGCCCAGAATGTGCAAAGGTCTTGGTCGTCGGCGTTAACAAGCGCCCTGCACATCTAAAATGTGGTTCATGTGAATCGCATTTCACGGTTATGCCAAAGGTAGCGAGAGTTGAAATTTCCTGTCCCGGATGCGACCGAATTTTGCGTATGAAACGCCGTCCAGGTGAACGTCAAGTTGATTGTCCAGCCTGTGACACGAGTTTCAAAGTGACGTTTTGAATTCCCTTCCATTTGTGAACTTTATTTTGACGACTTGGTTCGTCGCATAACCGTAACAAACAGCCTTGTAGCCTCGCGTTCCTGTCGCGCTCCTTATCTATGATGAGATGTCCATGAAACACTGGATGGGATACGATGGGATTGAGCGCAAGCAACGGTAATGAGGCCCTTGACGCGGTTCGTAAGAAGCGTGATAACGCAGACATAGTCTCTCTTTCCGCTCTACGTTCACAATTCACATCGACGGCTACATCCTCCCTCGATCAAGCAACAATGACGAGTGCACGATTCCGTCAAGAAGAGCGACTGCGAGCAGATTTGCGACGAGAACGTCGGATTCGTCAACAAGCAATTACCGAGCGGGTAAGCGCCATGCAAGATGCACTTGCGAGTGATTTAGCCGTGCAACACGAACTCACCCTTGATTCTCTTGAAAAAGAAATGAGGGAAGAAATGGAGCGTGATTTGAGTACGCTTGAACGCGATTCACTGGCTCGTGAAGAATCCAGAATGCGAGGTGAACTCGAACTTCGCCTCAATCGTCAACTTGAGACACTCCAAGACAAATTGGATGTCGAACAAGACCTCCGCCTTGAAGAACATAAAGCCCAACTTAAGGCTCAAATTGAAACTCAACTTCAGGATGAACACAGGCAACGCCTTGACATTCAAAAAGAAAGACTAGCGATGGAATACAACCAAGAATTACAGCGCCGAGTTCGTGAGATAGAAGCCAATATCGAACATGAAATGGAAGAACGATTCAAAGAAATGGAAGTCTCTGAAATATCTCGGCTCGAAGAAGGTCATGCAGCTCGCCTTGCTGAACGTGAAGAACAATTGCGTCGAGGTATTCGAACGCGGCTTGAACAACAACTTCGAACACGATTGAAACAACGTGAAGCCAGGCTAAAGGCAGAATATGAACGTCGCAGTCTTCGACTTGAAGAAGACATTGCTGAACAACTGCAAGACGAACTTGAAGGTCGTCTGCGTCAGGAAACCGATGATCTGGAAGAGCGAATGCGTGAAGATGTTGAATTGGCAATCGCCCGCCGCCGTGATGAACTGCGAGTTGAAATTGAACAACAATTACAAACACGCCATGCAGAACGCCTTTCCGAACGCAAGTCCCGACTTCGTGAAAAATACGATATCACTTTCTCGAAAGCAGTTGATGACATTTCACGATCACTCAAATCAGATGTTGAAGCCGAACTTGAGGTCCGAATGGATGAAGAATTCAGCAGCTATCGAAATGCACGTGAGGCTGAAATCCAAAACCGTCTGGCCCGTTTCCGCTACGAACGTGAAGCAGAACTTCGTGACCAACTTGAAACTCAATACGAATCGAAGAAGACCGATTGGTCTGAGCGTCTCGAATTAGAATTCCAATCTCGTGAAGCATCTGCTCGTAAGGCAATCATGTCTGAGGTTGATGCTGGTTTGCGTAATGAACGTCTGACGTTCGAAACTGATCTTGACCTCCTCAAAGAAGAGACTTCTCTTGAACTTGAAGTTGACATGGAAGACCGACTCAATGAATTCCGTGTTCGAAAGGAAGAGGAAGTTGCAACACAACTCGAGCGTCAACTGGACAAGCGTGAAGAAATCATGCGTAACAAGGCCTTAATCGATGTCCGTAAGAGAGAAACGCATATCCGTGCAGAAATCGAAGCACAACTCGGATTGAAGCGAGCAGAAATTAGAACTCGCTTGCAGACTTTGAGCGAGAAAATGGATGCGTTCAAAGAAATGGCTGAAGACCAAATGCGAACCGCTATCTCAAAGCAAATTGAAGGTGAAATCAGCACAGCAGAATCCGATGTCCGAACTCGTGAAGCTGAATTCCGTGAACTTCAATCAACGGATACACGTGCAGAAAAGCGCCAAATGTGGATGCAATCTATCTCTGGACAGAACGCTCCTGGCGCAATAGATGCAATGAATCCAGGCGCTCTGGGTGCTCGTTCTAACGCCTTAGGTTCAAGTGCAGGTAGAGAAATGCGCGGAGTTCTTTCAGGTCAACAACAGGCACCTCAACCGCGAATGGGTCTCAGTGGAATGCGCAGTCCAATGACCAGTTCGAAACCTCTTACGCCACAAGCCGGAGTGCCTCTTGCTCGTCCAGTTAAGACTCCACTTGGTGGCGGAGCAGCTCCATCTTTGCCGCAACCGGTTCAAAAATTGGTCAGATCTCCGCTTCAACCAGTCAATACTCCTGTAGCAGAAACCCAGATGGAGCAGGTGGTCGAACCCGTAGGTGAATCGAAATCGGAAGATGTTGAGCAACCGGTCGTTGAAGAACCGCAAGAAGAAGAAATAACCTCAACACTACGCCCAATTACCTCCGTACTCGAATCAATTGATACGCCTTCAACTGCTAAAACAGCAATACTTACTCCGAAGCCGGTGCAATTGATACCGAAGAAAGCACGAGGTGCTCCTCCTCAGTCCAGCCGAGGAGAGAAGCCTGAAAGTGGAGACGTAAGCGTCCTCAAACCTGTGAAGAAATTAACTCCTTTGAAACTCACACCCCCTACTCAGCAATCTGCTGAAGAAGAAGAAGATGAAACGGAATGAAGAAAAAGTCTCTTGATGCCGTCAAGGGTACGCTTCATATTGCTTGAGGTCGTCGGGTTGCTATGAAGAGATTAGTCGTTCTTCTTATCGCAGCATTGATGCTCCCTGTCGCTGCAGTCATACCAATGGTTTCCGCATCCGGCTCAAATCTTGTTGATGCAGGATATACGCAACAAAACGAGCCGAGTTTTGTTTATTGGAAACAAATGTATGACGGCTCAATTTTGACCGTTGATGATGAAGGAAATGTGAGTGTGAACAGTTTCGTTGGCGGCTTCCTTATTCCTCAGTGGACGCTTGATTTGAACGTCAGTGCCAATGCAGCTCGATTGGATGCTGCTCAACAATTAACGGTTGTTTGTCATGATGCTGGAGCATTTATTGTCCACATGGATTTACAGATTGCAAACCGCAATATCTCAACTGCTGACCCCGTAAATGATGCTGACTGGGATGACCAAGGGGACCTCTGGTTAGCATACTATGCAGGTCGCCGCCGGGCTGAAGAAATAGATTCAGAAGGTCCGACCGGGGTTGTATCACCACAAATTCAGACAGGGTTCGGTGCGTTTGATGTTCTCTCCGATGGCCGAATTATCATTGGCGCTTACGACAAGAAGGTACACGTTTCCGATAATGATGGCACAAGTTTGACCACACTCTCGGAATCAACAGCGATTGTCAATGTAGTCATGGAAGACCACAACGGGGATTTACTGGTCGGTACAGCCAATGGTAAATTATTCCGCTATGATACCTCTTCTTGGGCAGTAGAAACCCTCGCTTTAACTCACGGTTCTTCCATTGTTTCGATTGAAGAGTTTGATAATTCGACCTATCACATCGGCACTCAAAACGGTAAATTGACTCAAGTTGATGTTGCTGGTTTTTCCGAAGGTGAAACCTACTCGTCATCGGGACGGGTTGTCGGTTCACTGCAATCGTTTACTGGTGAAGTTTACATTGTGACCTCGACCTCGACGATGTCGAAAATACGGTTGTATGATTTGGACACTGATGGGGATGGAGTGACCGACCAAATCGATGTGTTCCCGTTTGAATTTACCCAATGGGAAGACTCTGATGGCGATGGATACGGCGATAACCCCAATGGTTACCTTGGCGATGTATTTCCAAATGAGATTACGCAATGGGCAGATGCAGATGGCGATGGGTATGGCGATAATCCTAACGGATTGAATGGTGATGTCTTCCCGAGCAACGCTGAACAGTGGATGGACTCAGACGGTGATGGCTATGGTGATAACGCGAATGGCCTTGAAGGTGACAAATTCAAAAATGAACCTTCGCAGTGGTTTGATTCAGACCTTGATGGCTATGGAGACAATCCCAATGGCATCACACCAGACTCGTGTCCAAACACGAATGGATTTTCAAATCAAGACCGCTTTGGTTGCCTTGATTCAGATCTTGATGGTTATTCAAACCCAACAGAATCCTGGACCGTTCAGCAAGGCGCAGATGCTTTGCCACAGCAACCTACACAATGGAGGGACGGTGATGGCGATGGTTACGGCGATAACATCACTGGCGAGTTAGCAGATGACTGCAACTGGATAGCCGGTACATCTACGAAAGCCTGGATAGTCAACACAACTGCAGAAGTCGGATATATCGAAGTTCCATCTTACGGTTGCGTCGATGCTGATGGCGATGGCTGGGTGGATGTAACAGAATCTCAAAACATGGATTCTGACCCGAATGAATATTTTGATGCAGATAATGACGGTGTTGGCTCGAATTCAGATTATGACGACAATCGACCTTTGGTTCAAACAGAAGAAGACCACTGCAATCTTAATTTTGATGACATTTCACTCGCTTGCCAAGGATGGCGTAGTTCAGAATATCAGTCATATCTTTCACGAGAAAAGTCGGAAAATGATTCAGACCTAAGCTTTGCAGCATGGAATACAAGTAAAAATGCAGGTTTACTCGATACCAACAAAGTTGATTCAAACATCGTGAAACAAGTTTCATTGGTTGGAGGAGGCGCCTTCCTCGTTCTGACAGTGATTATCATCGTTGTCGGCGTAATTGCTAAGCGACGTAAGACGAATTCGTTGGTTAAGGTATACGGAGTCCCATATGTTCCAACTGAAAATAAATCTGCAGAAACCGAAGCACTTGAGGGGACTGCAGGCCTTTCGGCTCAAGGGGGTATTGTCTCTGACTCTGCTTGGGATGATGACGTAGCAAGTCTTGATTTCTCTGTTCCAGAAGGAGAGGATGAAGATACTCCAGATTCCAATGCTATCGATGCAGAAAGCCTCTATGGTGATGAGGGCAGTCTCGAATCAATTGCCGGTGTCGAGGCTGAAGCCTCACCCGCTCCTCAGCCAGCGCCAGAACCTACCCCTCAGGCGCCCGCAGAAGCACCACCATTGCCACCGGGAGGTCTTCCTGAAGGTTGGACGACAGATCAATGGAAATGGTACGGACAAGAATGGCTGGATAAGAATCAGTGAAATCAAATTTTAAAATTAGGCTCTGGTATTAACAACTTCATATGTGTTATTAATTCAGATACCTTTAATTAATAACCTGCATTGGTAGTGGCATGGCTTGTAACTGTTGTGACTGTGATCCGTGTGGAATTAACTGCTCTTGTGATGGATGTTGTTAAGGATAGGAATTGAAAAACCACTTCTGTGGTGATTTTCTTCCAACCCTCGATAACCTGGATTGAACTCAGTTTGTTTAGATCTCAAAAACATGAGGCTATGTACTGCAGTGCAGACTTAACTTCATGATAACCCTCCACCTTATGGCGCTAAAAGCCTCCATCAGGACGTTGCTTCTGATTGGTGCGCTGGCCACACTCGGAGCAGGTGTGTTGACCCTTGGAGTGGGCATGGACACACCCTGGGCGCCATGGGAGAGGCAATCCGATACGATGTTCCCTCCCGCATTGTTCACGCTGGCAACCTTCGTTGCTACCGTTGCCTTCTGTTCAACTACGGTTGTATTCCACACCCTGTTGAGAATGGTGACCAACAACCCTGACACGTGGTGGCGGGCCAGTGGCGTCCTGTTCTTGGTCACCTATGGGATGTATTCCTTCGGTTCAGGGACCTTTGAAGCAGCCATCATGCTCAATCTTCTGCATTTAATCGTGGGTCTTCCAGCTCTCACCCTTTTGCCACGTGTTTTTCGTAACGAGCGACATTCACTCGCTCCATCGGCAACCGTTTCCTAAATTACTCTACAGATATCCTGAATCTCTATTTCACGGATGGGTACCCCCTCTGTATCCCCTTACGACAAGCGTCCCACGCGTCCGTACCCTCTGATGAGTTTCTCACTAGAGGGTATACATTGGGTTACACTAGTGTTACAAATCTAATATATACAATCCGACATTGGAACTCTCATGAGCAAAAAGGTTGTTTTGT
>DAMU01000044.1 GCA_002499705.1 Euryarchaeota archaeon UBA91 | reverse complement strand
TTCAATTTGGCCAATACGGCTTCGTGACAGGAACGGTTGTGAACGACACGACCATTGTCGTGACAACACCTATGGCAGGTCAAACTGCTGATACAGTTGACCTCACGCTGGTGGATAAAGATGGAACTCTTCATACGATTCTGGCTGGGTTTACCTTCATTTCTCCTGATGATGTTGATATGGATGGCGTGCTTAATGTCAATGATGGTTGTCCAAATGACGCTGGCACTTCCACACACGATGTGAACGGTTGCCCCGATGCTGACGGCGATGGATACAGCGATGCAGGTGATGCATATCCGAATGATGCTACTGATTGGATGGACAGCGATGGCGATGGCGTGGGTGATAACGCCGATGCATTCCCGAACGACGCAAATGAAACCCTTGACACGGATGGTGACGGGGTTGGTGACAACAGTGATGCATTCCCGAGTAACCCCAGTGAAACTCTTGATTCAGACGCAGATGGCGTAGGAGACAATGCCGATGCTTTCCCATTCAGCGCTTTAGAGACAACTGACAGCGACGGCGATGGTGTTGGGGATAACAGCGATATGTATCCCTATGATGCTAACGAAACGCTCGATTCAGATGGCGATGGTGTAGGAGATAATGCGGATGCTTTCCCTAATGATGCAAATGAAACTGTAGATTCCGATGGTGACGGACTTGGTGATAACAGCGACCCCAATCCATTCCAACATGATTTCACCGACACTGATGGTGATACATTCCCAGATATTATCGATGCATTCCCCGAAGATGGAAGCCAATGGTCCGATACGGATGGTGATGGTTTTGGAGATAATCAAGATGGCAATGATTCTGATGCCTTCATCAATACTCCAAGCCAGTGGAACGACAGTGATGGCGACGGATACGGTGATAATTGGGGCGACAGCGCTTGGAATGAAACTCGAATGCCGGAATGGACGGGCATTTTCATTGACGGCGCAGTCATGTCAGATTACTGTCCTGATGAGAACGGTAATTCAACGGCCAATGGGTTTAATGGCTGCTTGGATGCAGACGGAAATGGAATTGCAGATGTGTTTGAACAAGTGGAAAACAGCACTGAGACCAATGATTCAGTAATTGATACCGACAATGATGGAGTTTCCGACTTGGAAGATGCTTGCCCAGAAACCCCTGCAGGTGCTCAGGTCAATACCATCGGTTGCGTCGTTGTTGACTCTTCTGAGGATGATTCAACTTCAGCTTTCGAATCCTTCTTCTCAGGAGATGGAGACCCAGTAGCTACAACAGTTGGTATCGGAGCGATTTTGCTTGCTCTGTTTTCTCTATTGCAAACCAATGCTGTAGCAGCAGTCCTTCCAGATACATTCCGTTGGGTTCAAGTGCTACGTAAGAACTCAAAACTTACCAAAGAAGAATTGAATGAATTAACCTATCTCCAATCCCTTGTCCAAGCCTACTTCAGTGAGCCTGCAGAACTGAATGAAGAGTTGCAAGATATGAAGTCAGATTTGACTGGGCGTTTTACCAATAATGAACTCAAGAAAGAGACGAGAGAAAAATTGTTCATACTGATTGATGAACTTCTTCTTACAAGTCCTGATGAATTGAAACGTATTGCTCACAACGATGCTTATTTTGGTTTGGCAGGAACCATTGATTCCAAAGAGAGAACAGAACTTCTTGAACAGAAAGTCGCAATGCGAGACGCTCCTACTGCATTAGTGGCAGAGTTTACGCCGAGCCCTCACACACCAAGTTTGGAACTCAAAGGTGCTGTGAGTGCCGAGGATGGTTACGAATATCTTGAACATCCAACAGGGAGTGGTGTCTGGTTCATTCGAAATCAATCTTCAGGACAATGGGATGAATGGAAACAATAAGTTTCTCATCAACTCAAGAAGAATAGAATTGTGAGAAGAAACTCATGAGGGGTTTCATCATTAAGGCAAACATAGCAATCATGTACCAATACCATTCAAAATCCAAGACTGGAGTCCATATCTTCGCTGCTAACAACCCTGCAAAGACACCAGTGCCTGTTGCAAGACGAAGATCCATGTATGAAAACTTGAATGAAAACACACGAAGCACTCCTCTTGGCTTTGTTGCCTGTTCATCGGTCATGATGGAAACTGGCGGCTTCACCAAATGAATATTTGGAGACTTTGGTTTGCCTTTCCAAATTAATAGTATGTGTCTCGATATTATTATTAGTGAGTGGATGAACCATTTGGCATGAGCCAAATTATATCGTTTAGTGCCGACAAAACTTTTTCCGATGGACTTGAAAATTTGATTGAAAAATCTGGATATCAAAACCGAAGTAAATTCCTTCGAGATGCGGCACTGTATTTTGCAGAAATACGTGAGCATGGTGAAATAAATAACATGAACGACGATGTTGTTGTCGAAGGTCATCTCATTATTTATTATCAACATGGAATCGAACACAAATTGATGGATCTACGACACTCGGAAAGTCTTGACATCACTTCCTACAATCACAGTTGTCTTCCTCACAGTCATGCTTGTGTTGACATCTTACACGCGATCGGAACAGCAGTGGATTTCCGTGAAACCATTGAGCAATTACAAAATATTCACAATGTGGACAAGGTTTCTCTCGTTACTGCTCCAATGCGAGAAGATGGCTGCTGTTGATGGTTAATTCAGAATTGAATCACCAGTCAATGCAAATAGATATGTAGCGCCTCTCTGTCCTTGCAGTATGAATAAGTGGGTATTGCTGGGATTTGCAATTATTTCGGAAGTCATTGCTACTTCTTCACTCAAATCAACAGAAGGGTTCACCAAACTTTGGCCTTCTCTTCTTGTTCTTCTCGGATACAGTGCAGCGTTCTATTTTCTTTCATTGACACTTGATACAATACCGATTGGAGTCGCTTATGCTGTTTGGTCTGGAATTGGTGTTGCTGGAATCGCTTTGGTTTCGGTGCTTTTCTTCGATCAGCGTCTCGACGCTGGAGCCGTTATTGGTATGGGCCTTATTGTAGCTGGCGTTATTGTGTTGCGATTGTTCAGCGATGCATCAGTTGAGTGATGCACACACAGGTTGATAGTGCCCGTGAATATCCCTCACCCATGGGACCTCTTGCATCATTGAAGTGGTCTCAACGTTTTCTTGAACAAACTCCCGGTGATGAGGTCAGTGATGGGCCCTCACGACAAGTTCCAGGTGTATGTTGGTCAAAGGTCACACCCTTTGCTGCACCCAACCCCACCATTCACCTGTGGTCAGAGAATATTGCTGAAACACTTGGATTGTCACGAGGTGAAGATGAAGTTCTGGCTGGCGGTTCGGTAGTTGAGGGTATGCAACCGTATGCGCAGCGATATGGTGGGCACCAATTTGGAAATTGGGCAGGTCAATTAGGTGATGGTCGAGCTATTACCCTTGGAGAAGTTTCCACCCCTACTGGTGTTCTCGAATTACAACTCAAAGGCGCTGGCCATACTCCTTACTCACGATTTGCCGACGGTAAAGCCGTACTTCGCTCTTCAATACGTGAGTTTCTTTGCAGCGAAGCAATGCATCATCTCGGTGTTCCAACTACTCGTGCCTTGTCACTTGCAACAACGGGGGAATCGATTGTTAGAGATGTGATGTATAACGGAAATCCTTCTGAAGAACCAGGCGCAGTTGTTTGTCGAGTTGCACCGAGTTTTATCCGGTTTGGTAGCTTTCAAATTCATTCTTCAACCGGTGATATAGAGACCCTGAAAACCTTGGTTGAGCATACAGTCACAACTCATTTTCCTTCTCATTCATGTGCAGACGATGATGGATTAATCGCTTGGTTAAGTCATATTGCAGAAGAAACAGCGCTGATGGTTTCGCACTGGATGCGTGTTGGTTTTGTTCATGGTGTGATGAATACCGATAACATGTCGATACATAGCCTTACCATTGATTATGGCCCGTATGGTTGGCTTGAAGACTACAATCCTGGTTGGACGCCGAACACGACTGACTCATCTACACGAAGATATCGCTATGGTCAACAGCCACAAATTGCTGCTTGGAATCTTGCTCGCTTGCTTGAGGCTATGGTTCCGCTCATGGAGACGCCTGAACGCTTGCATGATGTGTTAACTGCATATACAGACAGTTTTGATCACCACCACAACAAAATGTGGGCCGATAAATTAGGCTTTGACACTTTTTTGGAAACCGATGAAGAATTGATTCGTAATCTCAACAGTCTTTTGCAGGAAGTCGAAACAGACATGACCATCTTTTTCCGATTACTTTGTTCAATTGAATCGCCGGACATTTCTGCTCTTCAATCTGCTTTCTATGATGAATCAACCATTCCGATTCAAGCTTGGAATGATTGGTTAGAGGCTTGGTGGAATCGAGTCGATGGTCAGCCGAATCGTGAAAGAATGTTGCAAGCAAATCCAAAATATGTCTTGCGTAATTGGATGGCTCAACTTGCCATTGATGCAGCAGAAAAGGATGATTATTCAGTTTGTGAATCCTTGCTTAAACTTCTTGAAAATCCATACGATGAGCAACCCGAACATGAACAGGAATGGTTTCAGAAACGTCCCGAATGGGCGCGACA
>DAMU01000072.1:9509-10441 GCA_002499705.1 Euryarchaeota archaeon UBA91 | reverse complement strand
GCTCGTGGCGAGGGTGGTGCTGTGGATATTGCTGCACGATTTGAAACACGGCGTAATCGTTCATTTGTATATGTCCAATCACCGAATGCTGGTCTGATTGAACTTGATGAACAACCACCGCTCCCTCACGATGAAGAGGCCGTGTCTATCGCATTAACCGTCTCTGCTTTGCTTGAAGCAAAGCCTGTCACTCTTCTTCAAACGATGAGAAAAACCGTTGTCGATGGTTCAAACACAAGTGGCTTTCAACGAACTTCTTTGGTATCCATTGACGGCGTTCTTCAAACTGAAACAGGGCCTGTTGGAATCGATGTGCTGTGTCTTGAAGAAGACAGTGCTCGTAAACTGGATACTGTTTCAACCGGTGATGGAGAACAAGTCATCTACAATCTTGACCGCTTGGGGTTACCACTGATTGAAATTGCGACAGCTCCAGATGTTCAGAGTCCAGAACATGCAAAAGAAACATCCATGGCTTTAGGCAGGTGTTTGAGACAAACCCGTAAGGTGCGCAGAGGCCTTGGCAGTATCCGTCAAGATCTGAATGTGTCATTGGCCTGCGGCGACCGTGTTGAAATCAAAGGTTGTCAAGACCTCTCCTGGATTCCGCGTATAATCCGACTTGAAATGTCAAGGCAACTGCACTTCTACCGTCTTGCCAATGAATTGCGAACGATGACCTCCTCTCCCCCTCTTCCGCCAGACCGCAGAAGTGATGATGCGTCTCTTGAGGCTGAAGTTGCCCACTCTGTAGCAGAACACCTCCCACTCGTTCTCGAAAATGTTAGCGATTCTTTTTCCACTTGCGACTCTAAAATGGTTCAAACAGGTTTGAACAACGGCTCGATAATGCTCGCACTCCCCCTTCCCGGCCTTGCAGGTAAATTCGGTGTTAAATCAGAAGACAAAGAAGGAGCACAATTGCCTCGACT
>DAMU01000072.1:0-9129 GCA_002499705.1 Euryarchaeota archaeon UBA91 | reverse complement strand
GAATTACCTGCTTATGGAATTGAAACAGAACATGTCGATGCTGTTCGAAAACACCTCTCACTTGAGTCGAATGATGGATTTGTATTGTGCTTGGCTCCGTCATGGCAGGCGGAGTTGGCGCTTGAAAGCGTACTTGCTCGTGCCCGTATGGCTTGGCATCGAATTCCACAAGAAGTGCGTAATGTTGTTGTCAAGAAGGGCGCCCCTGAAGACGGTACAACCTCTCCTATGCGGCCCTTGCCTGGTGGCGCTCGGATGTATCCGGAAACTGACGTCCCCGTCTATCCGCTTGCTTCAGAACGCTGGCAAGAAACCCTTGAATCACTTCCAATGACGGATGATGAAAGGCAAGAGCGAATCTCACAATACGAGATTTCAAACGATCAAGCAAGCCAATTATTGGCGAGAGAACTTGATGACGTGTTTGTTCAATATGCATCTCAATTACCGCACAAAGGATGGGCAAGTGTCGTTCTTGAAAACGACACAGCGGACCCGGAACTTTGTGCAAACGTCATGGCCGTCAAGGAAGCAGGCCTTGTTACTCGAGAATCTATGAATGAAATCATTGAACACTTCAGCGGTGAATCTCCAAGCAGTGAACAAATAGCTGAATACGGTGAAGCCAATGGTTTCAAGCCGGCCGATGAGGGTGATTTAGGAGAAATTATTCAAGCGATTGTAGCCGAGCGAGCAGACTTTGTTAAAGAGCGAGGAATGGGCGCTATGGGCCCTCTCATGGGCGTAGTCATGCAAGCAGTGGGTGCCGCAGACGGGAAAGTTGTCAGCGCACTGCTTCGTGAAGCAATTCAGAATATTTCGGAGTGAGTCATGTGCAAGGGCGCTTTCCAGCGTTGCTGTTGCTCAGCCTTCTGCTTCTCCCATTGATATCTGCTCAAGAGGGATATAATGAATGGGAAGACACCAACACTTTTGCTTGGGAACACGACTTTGAATCAGGTTTTATTTCGACCTCACCTTTGTTTACTGGCGAAGCGGTTCTGGTCCGAACATCGGGCAATGGAAAGCCTGCTGTCACTGCTTTTGACCTTGAGGGGGACACAATTTGGCAGCGTGTAAATAATCAATCGTCAAGTAATGACATGTCTCCATTACTTCATGTTTCAGCCGGAGAAGGAACGTGTGGAGTTTGGCCAGAAATGGTCGTAGTAGGGTGGACGGATGGCCGAGTTGAAGCCCTCCAACCTTCGAATGGAGAATTGCTTTGGTCTGCACAGACTGAAGTTGCTGGTTGGGGGGTTACAAGCGAATTTGCTTTGGATGGAGAATTTGTAATCATTCCAACCCGTAAAGGAATCGGGCAATATTGTTTGGCTGATGGTGAACAACAATGGTGGAGCCAAACAGGACTCGGTTGGAGAAACGGAGTCGCAGTTGGCGATACGGGCTATTTTTCGGGTGATGAATCAGGGGTCCTATGGCACGTTGACAGGATGGGGGTCACCACTTCTTATCCGCTTGGACTTGGAAAAATCCGTCATCCTCCTGTTTTTACTGATGCAGGACTTATTGTTCATGCTCAAGGTGTTTCCTCAAGCACAGTTGCAGTTTTTGATGTCTCTAATGGGAGCGTATCTCAGCAACTTCCAGCAGGGCCATCACCCGCAAAGCCGGCGTTGTATGGTTCCTTTTTGGTAACAGGAGACTCCTCTTCGGTTCAGATTTTTTCATGCACAGTACTTTGCGAATCGGTTGCACAGATGCCGTTTCTTACCAATGGAGAACTTCGTTGGTTGGATGATAGCCTCATCATTGCTCCTTTAAACACTCCAAATTCGAATTGGGGCATGTTTACTTTCGATGGCCTTGACAACCTTAGTTTCACTGAACTTGATGTAGGAATTTATGGCTACGGGACAGCAGCACCCTTGCAGTTCATCGCCGATGGAAAAGTGTTCACGGTATTTGGCAACGACCAGTCATTGCTTCGTGTTTTCACTCGAGCTGCCGAGCAGGAAACCCAGCCACAGCCGTTGCCACAATCGCAACCTTCCACCGATTTTGATTGGGGCGTCCAAGGACTTATTTTCATCATGTTCTTGTTGATTGGCTCGTCAACAGTTCTCTTCTTGAATGGGAAAATGGAGTGGTTTTTCAGAACCTCAAGTTTGTTTTTCCTTATCATTTTCATATTGATTCTCCCTGATATATCGACTCAATGGTCGGAACTCTTCGATGAGCAATTCCCAGTAGATGCCAATGACGAACAGTGGGATGACGAATGGCCAGATGCATGGCTGGATACACAAATTGTCATCATAGAAATCGATGGAGAAGATCAGGTAATTGGCGGTTTGACTGGCCATGATACCGTGTACTCATTGACTCAAGATGCGTGTGAGCAATTGGGCTATAATCTCGGTGTTGAGTTAACTGAACTTGGCTACTATATCGAATCGATAAACGGGATAGAAGGCAACGGGTGGGAATACTTCACAGACGGTTCCAAAGGAGTCGTTTCTGTCGATTCTGCAGCCGTTGAATCCTCTACAATTGTTCGCTGGATACCCGTGTAACTTAGGTAAGCCTCAAATCATCAACCCTGTTGGGTTGAATCATGTTCCAAGCATTGGGCGCCCACGGCCCGGTTCTTTCACCTCTTGCAGAGTTGGTGTTGGATGTCGTTTTGCTCGGTAGTGCATTTCTGCTTCTCGCCCGTCCTACCAAGCGTCCGGTGTTCGATTCATTGTTCATGATTTGCTTGGTTGTATCCGTCTCTTTACTGCGAGTCGTTATGCAACCACTTCCAAACGTTCAGCCTGTGACGGTCGCAGCACTTCTGGTTGGTGCGCAACTTGGCGCACGAAGAGGTGCAGCCTTCGCCGTTCTTGTCGCCATGATTTCGAATATATTCATGGGTGACGGTTGGTGGACAGTCTTCCAAGCAGCTGGATGGGCAAGCGTAGCCATCGCAGGCTCTCGACTCCCACTGGTCACTTCTACAGGATTGAATCTTGGCCGTGTTTGCATGGCTTCGATTGTAGCCGCATTTTGGTTTGACCTGTTTGTTTCGTTCTCTATTCTCGACGGCAGCATTGGTTTCTATGAATTCATCATTTACCTTGGCCACGGATTGCCATTTGATTTCCTTCACATGGCAGGAAACCTCACCTTTGCCGTCTGGCTTGGAAAATGGTTTTTCAATTTACTTGAAGAAGAACCAACGCTTGAAGAAATTGAATTTGCGGTGGTGAACGGCCATGGCATCGACGGTTGACGAGCCTTCAATGGTTCTTATCGCTCGCCACGATTTGAAGATGTCAGCGGGAAAACTCGCCGTTCAGTGCTCTCATGCCGCCGTTTCATGCACCATGAATGCTCGAAAAACACACGCTCGCCTTGTTGAGCGTTGGAGAAATGCAGGTGCTCGCAAGATTTGTCTGCGTGCAGATGATTTAGCAACCCTTCAACGTCTTGCTGGCCAAGCTCAAGTTGCTGGACTTGTTACGCATTTAGTGAAGGATGCAGGCCACACAGAAATCCCCCCAGGAACGGTGACCGTGCTTGGGATTGGACCGGCTCCTCGTCGGGCAATCGATGCTTTGGTTTCGGAGTTGAAACCTTACTAGGTGTTCGTATGGGATTTCGTTCATTTCTCCACCGAATAACAGCACCGTCTCTTGACGGCATTCGCCCACAGGGGCCTTGTAAAATGGTCTGCATTGTCAATCATGGGCTGAAAATGGGTAAGGGGAAAATTGCGGCTCAGGTTGGTCATGGTGCAGTGATGGCGGCAATGAAAGCTGGCGGGGAAAAGCCGATGTATCTCGAACAATGGCTTGCTACAGGTCAGAAAAAAGTATGTCTAAAAGGTGATGATGCTGAACACCTTTTAGCCATTGAAAAGCAAGCAAAGGCAGCGGGAATTTCCACAACTCTTGTTCATGATGCAGGACATACTCAAATCCCGAGTGGCTCCCTCACTGTGTTGGCTCTGGGGCCAGATTCAGAAACACTTCTTGAACAGATAACGGGCGAATTGAAATTACTCTAGGCGTCTCCATCGATTTGATGAACAGTGGCGTTTTGCGAGTGGTATGCGCGACTACTCATCAGACCGCGTTGACCTCCGTTCAGACACCGTCACCCAACCTACGCCAGAAATGCGCGTGGTGATGAATCAAGCTGTTGTTGGAGACGACGTTCTTGGTGATGACCCAACGGTAACTCAACTCGAACAACGACTTGCAGCAATGTGTGGGAAAGAAGCTGGCCTCTTTGTGCCGTCGGGAACCATGTCGAATGCGATTGCATTGCGAGCTCATACCTCACCTGGTGATGAAATAATCACTGCTAAAAACAGCCATATCTATCTCTATGAAGGCGGAGGATACGCTGCCTTATGCGGTGCTTCAATCGCTTTGGTTGATGTGCATGGAGGTTTGATGCGAACTGAAGATGTGGAAAAGGCGATTCGGAAGCAAGCAGGCTCTCTGTCTCATTATCCAGATGGGTCACTTGTCTGCGTCGAGAACACCTCGAATCGAGGCGGCGGTGCATGCTATTCCCAAGAAACACTGGATCAAATTGCAGCCCTTGCCAAAGCCAATGATTGTGCAACTCACATGGACGGCGCTCGAATATTCAATGCTGCCATTGCTACCAATACCTCTGTTGACCGCATGGTTCGCGATTATGACTCAGTCTCGATTTGTTTTTCCAAAGGTCTTGGCGCTCCAGTCGGTTCTGTTCTGGTAGGTTCTTCTTCCTTCATCGCCCGTGCGCACCGTTGGCGGAAGATGTTTGGGGGCGGGATGCGACAGTCCGGAATTCTAGCAGCCGCGTGTTTGTACGCCCTTGAGAATAATATTGAACGCCTGGAAGATGACCATCGAAGAACGAAGACACTTGCAGAATCAATACAGAAAATTGACGGGTTTGAAGTGGATATGGACACTGTTGAAACCAATATGGTCTATTTCCAATCAGAAATTCCTGCAACTCAGGTTATGGAAAAATTGCAAAAGTTAGGCATAGATGTCATGGACATCCAACCTCACGCTTGCCGAATCGTGGTTCATTTGCACATCACTGACGAAGATATTCAGCGTATTATTGAGGCTTTTTCTACTCTGTGACATTGAAATAGTCTCGAAAGCCATTCACGCTATGGCGAGACGCTCTCCAACAACAGTATGTGAGATATGCGGCCATCAATCAAGTGAGAATCCTTGCCGGCTGTGTGCTTCTATCACTGTCCGTAAAAGCAATACGAAATGGTCTCACGACATTCGTGATTCCGCACATCAACAATCAAGAATCCTCATTGGAGGCACTGACCAAACCGCTCAACAACGATGGAGGAATCTCAAGCGTAATACCTCTGAACTAAAAGATGTAGAATGGGCGAAATTGGCAGACAATACACTTGACCCCGTTCTTTCATCACCCTGTGGTCCTGAAGAATTGAAGGCTATCATTCAACGAATCTCGAATGGCGTTCGTCTTACAACTTTACAAAGGCTGCATCTTGTCAGCGGCTTTCTTTTGCATGATGGTGTACAAATTTCCTTTATTGGCAAAGACCTCTTGGTCAACGGTAGGACCATGCCTACTGCGGTCCCTATCGTTTCACTGCTCAATGTTTTGGCGTCGAAATCAGCACGTACAGGATGGGATTTAACCAAGTTATTCGTCGCTTTTGGTTCAATGAATACGAAAAATATTGCATCCGTCGAACCCGGCAGACTCCCAAGATATTACCGAAGACGCAACATTCGGCCCTCTCTTCAGAAACCCGGAGCATCGGCTCTTTTTACTTGGATACAATGGATGGCGGAGGAACACCTCACTCCACCTGAGAACTATTCACTCAATCCAATTGGAGTTTGGGCACATGATGTTCGAGAGCGGTTGGGTAGGGTTGGGAGAAGGAAATTCGATCAGTCTTTGGTTGATGCTTTCAAGAATCACCCCCGGGGTCTTGAACAATTGGATGGATTTCCGTGGCTTGAACGCTGGCACTCTTACATGGCCACGAATCAGCATGATTCTCTTATTGAATGGCCGTTTGTCATCGTTGGTGACAAGCTTAAGATCCTCGTTCGTACCAAGAATAATGCTTCAAGAAAAACCGCAGTACCGGATGAACCAGGCGTCTGGGCATTCTTGCTCGCTAGCGCAATGTCGCCGCTTACCTCGAATGCAGGAGAGTTGCTCTATGCTTTACAATGCAACTGGACCAGTCAAACCGTCACAGGTAACGTGATATCTGCACCATTGCGTCGTTCTATTCAATTCTTGAGAGAAGTGATTGATGGAAATTCCGACAGGGTTTTTGTTCATGACGAGCATATTTTGGTCATTGGCCGACTTGGTCATTTCTACGATGTCAGGATAGGAAAAGGCGCTCACAATGCGCCTTTCATTATTGAGTCAGTCGATTCTCTTGAATCACGAATAACCCGTCCGATTTGCATTCACGATGGTACTTTTCATTCGACCGTACCACTTGGAGATACACTTGTGTCGGTCATCCTAGCTCTTCTTGACGACATCAATACCTCAACTAAAATCGATAGTCTTCGCCACCATCTTGCCTTTCACTCGCCGTTGGGATTCCCTCCTAAAGTCACTGAAAAGCACCTTCGATTTTTCAATCAAAAGGATATCAAATCATTCGAACAGATCGTTCGGAAACATCGTTCAAGAGACGTGAATTACATCCATTGGTTGCCTCAAAACACACCACCAAATGAGAATAATGCTTGGGAAATGAGGGGTAATCGAAACATGATGCATCTCCTTCGCCGGAATAATGCCCGTAATAGGCGTATGTGGCAGCATGAGGCAGACAATAACAGAGCGCTACGAACATATCGAACAGAGATGTTAATCGAACACGCACTTGCAGCGGATTCAGCCCTCCCCCATCCACAGTTCATTGAACTCTGGCACAAATCCTTCGATGAAATGCCTCGGGAACTTCCAGACACTCACCTCCACCAGTTATACGATCAGGTTCATGGAAGAAACGAGTGGATGTTCCTTCGTAATTTTGGTCGTGATGAAAATCATTACCCTATTGGTGATGTACGTAACGGAGAGCGTAGATTTTGCGAAATCTTCCCGCGGATTTGGGAGGCTCTCATGCGTCATCCGATTGGAGCAACGTTCAGAATGGGTGTACTTGACGGGGGTAATCTCACGTTTGAAAACTGCCATCTTGCGGTAACGATTCGTTCTGCACAAGAGCGTAGAATGATTCGCAGGTTTTCGACTTTATTGGGCTACGTAGAGCATGGACGGCATGAGAACAACATTGAGTTCATTCGTCGCGACCACCCGCGTAATCAAGCACGCAGAGACCTCACTCTTCTCTTGAACAGAGCACAAGACACCCTTGGGGCTCGTGGTGCTCCCCCATGGTGGTGGCATTATGCTGAAGTTATTCAGGCGCCAATGGGTGCCCCTCCATTCGAATTTCGTTGGGAACTTGAACAAGACTTACGCGACCGCAATCCACGTGAAGGACGTCACGGATACGTTCCTTGACTTACTCTCTGCGAACAAGTGCAGCACCGAGAACTACGCACAGGCTTGCAATCAGTGAAGCTGCAGGCACACGCTCGTCTTCC
Source organism: Euryarchaeota archaeon UBA91 (assembly GCA_002499705.1). Classification (GTDB taxonomy): domain Archaea; phylum Thermoplasmatota; class Poseidoniia; order Poseidoniales; family Poseidoniaceae; genus MGIIa-L1. The sequence goes on along the minus strand of DAMU01000072.1, from coordinate 1,531 downwards.
TCACAGCCCTCTGGAATCAGGCACTCTTCTTCATCAAGCGGTTCTTCAACAGGAGCATTGAATTGGTAGATGAGGTGAACTGACAAATCGTTTCCGTCATAAGCAGCAGGCAGTGTGATTTCAGAACTACCAGAGCCAACGATGAGGTCAGATTCAATGGCTATATCACCCAGTTGTATGATCCCTCGAAGAACATCGGGATAATCGCCCAAGCCATTGGTTCCTTCCTCAAAGTTCGCTGAATGTTCAACAACCCAGGCGTAGGCAGAGAGCGTATGTGTCGTATTTGGGTCAATGGAATGTTCTTTCAGTTCCAATGACCACGACGCTATGCCCGTTGTCTCGCTGGTTGAGTTCCATGAGAATAACGAAGTGCCATTCATGGGGTTTCCGAGGCCAAAGGAGTTCGAATGCTGGGTCATTTCAGAGAATTCAAGCTCAAGCGAATCATAATCAGTCACACTACCAAGCTTCATCACGCTGCCATTCATCACAACCATTGGAGGCGCATAGATTCCATACCTGTCATGGAACCGTTGGTCAAGTTCAATACTGCCAAGCGGGTCTTGAGCCTCATTGATTGCGCGGTGAATGTGATACTGCTGTAGGTGAGTTTCGTTCTCGATGTTCTCAAGAGCGTGCTCAACGTCTACACAGTTGGAGCACCATGTAGCGGTATAGACTTCAGCAATCGGAGGGAGCTCGCTTAGATTCGTTGTGGTTACATTCGAGTCACTGATGTCAAACGATTGACCGCCAAACAGGGCTCCTGTTCCTTCAGGTGTAGGAGTTGAAGGCGCAGCAACACTGATGGCCGAACTCATTGAGGTCAGAATTAGAATTGCGATGATGAGTTTCGCTTCGCGCATGCTCTAGCCAGCCTGAACTTGGCTATCAAACCATTCTGCTGTTGGGATTCATTGATTTGCTCTCCACACGTAATGCTCATGTCAAAGGCACCGTTGTCTTGGAATTCACCCGACTCGGATTCTGTCACCAAGGCATCGAATCGAGAGCGAATTCCGCTGCTTGTCAAACCGAAAACACTTGCAAGGAGGTCGGCAGCACCGGATTGCAGGCCAAAGGAGGTGAGGCTTGCATACACGGCTACAGAGACGAGCATTCGCTCTTCGATGTTGATGGAAAGCGCTTCACTTGTTCCTTCTTGGAGCAACGACAGGCGGGCTTCGGTCTCATACAGAACGGCTTCGAAATCAGCAGCGTCAAGGTGATCTCCGAGCATGTCAAAGACGTGCTCCATCGCTTGAACAATTGCATCTTCGCGTCGGTCGTTGGCATTCTTACGTGGGGGCATTGCCGCCCAACCCATGGATACACGTGCCTTCCAATGCGACATGATGCGGATTCGCGCATTCATGATTTGCTTTGGTGAGATGCCGGCTTGTTCCATCGTTGCTCGTCGGTCAAATTTAGGCATGATACCGATTTCCCCACCAAGTTCAACGATTGCGGCAGCTATGATGACAGCATTCTGCTCATCAGAACATCCTTTGATACCCTTCTTCTTTCG
>DAMU01000027.1:2407-2867 GCA_002499705.1 Euryarchaeota archaeon UBA91 | reverse complement strand
GTGGATATCCATTGACCTTGCTCAAAAACGACATACAACTTGGAAAATCAGAGACAGTCGGTGATACTTCGCAAGTTCTTTCTCGATTTTTAGGTGGTATGACCTATCGATGCTTCTCTCACGCAGATGTTGAAGAACTCGCCAAGCATGCCGACGTCCCCGTCCTTAATGCACTCTCTGACAAGCACCATCCGTGCCAAGCAGCTGCAGATTTGATGACGATTATGGAACATTTTGATGACCGCGAAGAATTGAAAGTCGCCTGGGTCGGTGACGGAAATAACGTTCTTCATGATTTGATGCTCGGTTGTGCTATGCTTGGGATTGACATTCACTATGCGATTCCAAAAGGGTATGAACCGGATGAAGACGTTGTTTCTCGAACAAAGAGTATCGCAGAAAAGAATGGCAGTAAAGTCGTTGAAACAAACGACCCTGTTGAAGCAGTCAAAGATGCACA
>DAMU01000027.1:0-2079 GCA_002499705.1 Euryarchaeota archaeon UBA91 | reverse complement strand
GTCGTCTACACTGATGTCTTCATTTCGATGGGTGAAGAACACCTCACAGACAAAGTCGAGTCGTTTGACGGATTCCAAATCAATGAAGAGTTGGTATCCAACATGGATGAGAATTGGAAATTCATGCACTGCCTGCCGGCACATCGGGGTGATGAAGTCACAGATTGGGTTATGGATCACAAGCATTCAATTGTCTTTGACCAAGCCGAAAATAGGATGTGGGGTCAAATGTCATTACTTGCTTACTTCATTAACAGAGGCGCATGGGATGCTATGGGCGAATTTATGGCGCTCGAATAACTCACACGTACATCGTCAGGATGAAAGCGAGTAATCCCAGAAGCATTGCTGCTCGAATTCGAGCGGATACTTGCACATCTTCACCTTTGTAGAGTGGTCCATTGAGCGTGATAAGCAAAAGAATGGCAGGTGTTTGAAGAACAAGTTGCCCAAACGAAAAAGGTCCTCGCCAATACGGTATGTAAAGGAACACAAGTCCAGCAATTATCAACACATATGCAACCATTCTCGTGTTTTCTAAACCGATTTTCATTGGTAGGGTTGTTCGAAGGCCTTCATCTGCCAGCATGTCTTGACAATCTTTGACCATCTCACGAGCGAGGTTCGTGAAGAAGACAACTCCAGCGACATAGAACACCAGCCAAGACATTGAATCAACAGTTGCTGCTCCATACAGAATGACTGCAGCGACCATCAACGAGATCGATATGTTTCCAATGAGGCCCTTGATTTTGGTCTTCGGTCCTAAATCATAGGTCAGCATCATTGTAGCTGCGGTGAGATATATTACAGCCAATGGCCACCATGTAGCATCATTTTGGGCCAAGTCATACGCTCCGTATGCCATAGCAGAGATGCTAAGAATCCAAAGGCCCACAGCGAATTTTTTGGCTGCTTCTATCGAGACACGTTGCGAAGGAATCGGTCGATTCGGGTGCGCTTGCGTATCAATGACAACATCTTGAATATCGTTCATTACATTTCCAGCACCCATGAACGTCATGACTGCGAAAATCTGGATACTAACTGCTGTCGTTTGCTCTGGCGTGAGTGAGGCATTGAGTCCAAACAAAGCACCAAGCGGTACGGTCATTGCCGCCAAAATCATGTTCTTCGGCCGCATCAATTCGATGAAGGCTCGAACATCAACCGCCATGGTTCTGCGTAGCCGTTCAGGTTTTGAGTGCTTTGCCTCAAGCAGAAGCGATTGACCAGACACAAACTCGCATTCTGAAGCCACCGATATCAGTTCCTTCATCGAAACCGACTTTGACGAAACGTCGATCACGTGCGAGGACATTTCCGAGTTGGTTCATGGTCGCTCCCCAACGAAACCGCTTGTTTACATGCTCTAAGATGTCGGTTGTGTTTGCTTCTCCAACCGATGTGAGGTAGGTAGAGATCTCTTGGCGTAGACGTTGTGTTCTTCCCATCAAGCCTCACCTCGAATTGCGATTTGGCTGCGACGGGTAAGGCTTGCAACCGTTGTGCTGATGATGGCAGTTCCCGAACCACCGGGTCGATGCCAGGGTTGCCACCCAGCAGCGGCAAACCGAGATGGGAGCTTGCCGCTGGGGTGAGCATAGAGTGTGGAGGATTTCTCTGCCCATGTGGTTTGTTGTTCTTTTTCAGTCGAACGTGACAGTTCACTGAATGATAATTTTTCAAGGGTATTTGCATTGTTGTGCATGAACCAAACTCATGGGCACCAGTATATCAAGCGACGAAACACCCCTCAACTGAAACTTAATCGCTATCACAAGCGCAGCATCCTCTTTTTCACTTTCACTCATTGGTTAAAGTGAATGGATATCTGAAGAATTACCCCCTCCACACTTCGCTTGAATGATTGAATGGGTGACGGCTAAATACGGGGTAGCGGTGGCCAAGCCATCCACGCTCGTATAGTGTAGTGGCCCATCATGAAGGACTCTCATTCCTTCGACCCGGGTTCAAATCCCGGTACGAGCACTCTTAGTTGACGCTTCTATAGTTTCACGCTTCGAAACGTTGCCACTCTAAATTCGAACCTTCATTACGATACCATGAGGTTTCTTG
>DAMU01000033.1:20475-24594 GCA_002499705.1 Euryarchaeota archaeon UBA91 | reverse complement strand
GCATCCTCGACATTACCGACTGGTTCTGTGCGAATTGGGTCGGCCATGCTTCAGCGGAGGCGTTCATCCTTCAAGACTACAACCCTTCAATCAAGAGAGAAAGAGTCTTTCAATATCTCACTCAATTCGAGTTCGACCGACAAATGCAGAAGCACCGAGAAGGCCGAGCAAGGTAAGTGCAGCGCTGATACTTGGTAAAGAATCAGTTACAGACTCAAGGTCTGGCTCGACTTCTGGGTTTCCGTCGCATGGAATCCAGTGGCCGTCAATTCCTGGCTCTCCTGCACCGGTAATTCCACCGGCTTCAGAGAGGTAAAGCATTCCTGAATTTGCAGGCCATTCGACGACATAGTTACCGGAATAGAAGGCGATTGTATCATCCCATACTGGCTGTCCATTTGCAACCCATGTTGTCTTACAAGGGCAAGAATACGGTGTCCAAAATTCGTAGTCTTGGTCATCACCAGGTGCAGTTGAGACCATACCATTTGGATCAACTTGAGTCACTTGGTAATACATTCCCGAGGCTACTGGATATTGGTAAATATCACCAACAGAAACCATAGTTGTACTGTTCCAAACGCCAGATGTGGTAATTCCTTCACAAGGTCCTGGGTTTGCGCCGTTTCCGTTGCAAAGAACCCAATGAATATCAATGCCAGGTTCACCAGCACCAGTAGAGACTCCAGCCGGTTCTAAAGGAATATACAAGTTACCCGAACCTGCAGGATGTTCGACAACATAGTTTCCTGGATAAGCAGTATTTGCTGCCCATACAGGTTCACCATTTGCTGCCCAAGTTTCCTTACATGGGCAAGAATAAGGCACCCAGAATTCATCTGCACTGCCGTCTTCAACAGGGTTTGCAACCCAGTTCGGTCCACCATTTGCATCCTCATGAGTGAAGATGATCTGGTAATAAGTACCTGAATTTGCAGGATATTCGTAAATGTCCCCAACTGCTCCTGAAGTTGTGTTATCCCAAACTGATACATTTAGACCAGCACAAGGATTTCCTGAAGGCTGGTTTGGTTGTCCATCACAAAGGACCCAGTGTGTGTCAACGCCTGGCTCTCCTGCACCGATGGAAACGCCTCCGGATTCAAGTGGAATATACAGGACGCCAGAACCTGCTGGATGTTCAACAACATAGTTTCCTTGGTAGGCAGTATTTGCTACCCATGCTGGTTGTCCATTTGCAACCCATGTTTCCTTACATGGACAGTCGATTGGTGACCAGACATCCATATCGATATCTGGTGCACTTACACTCAAGAAAGGACTTCCGGCATTAACTTGGTAGTAGGTCCCCGAATCGACTGGGTATTCGTAAATTTCACCGGAAGTGACATTCATAGAAGAGTCCCAAACGCCTACAATATTGAGACCAGCGCATGGCGTAGTTTCTGAAGGTTCTTCAGGTGAACTGCAGAGTTGCCATTCCTGGTCCATTCCTGGCTCGTCTCCTGGGCCTGGTGCAGGCGAAGTGATATAGAGCATAGAAGAGCCAGCAGGCCATTCAACAACAGAGTTAGGAGAATACGTTACCGAAGCATCCCAAACAGGTTCACCATTGAACACCCATGTTTCCATACATGGGCAATCTACAGGCGACCAGACGCCATCATCATCAACCGTTGGAGAGTCAACTTCTTGGTCTACATATCCTTGAATTATTACTTCGTAGTAATTTTGTGAACCGGCTGGATATTCGTATACTTCACCGGTTGAAACTCTTGAAAGGTTATCCCATACACCCACAGAAGTGGCGCCACAAGGGCCACTTGAGATCTCTTCACCACCACAAACTTCCCATTGGTTGCCGTCAGCAAACGGCTGGTCAGGAGTTACACCTGTGGTCGTTTGGCTAACAATCGCCATCCAAATATCGCCTGTTCCTGCTGGATACTCGACAAGAGCACCAACGGTGTAAACTGTGTTTGAATTCCATACTGGATTCGAGGCTGCTTCCCAAATATCATCACAACTACAGCTATCTTTCGACCATGATTGGAAGTCAGTACCTGGGGCACCTACTGTTTGGTTTGAAAATCCAGGGGCTACTGCATGGAAGACTCCTGAACCTGCAGGGAATTCATAGATCTCCCCTGTTGTAACAAGGGTTGAGTTCATCCAAGGCATACCTCCGTAGCCATTCAAATCTTCACAAAGATTGCCACTTGGTTGTTGTCCATCACAACTTCTCCATAGGTAGTCGTCAGGGCTACCTGGTTCAACGCCAACACCATGATCATATGAGATGTAGAGGTTATTGGATCCTGCAGGCCATTCAACGACTGCCTGTTGAAGATAATCAATTGTCGAATTCCACACAGGTTGTCCGCTGTCATTCCAGATGTCTTTACAATCACAATAGTCTTCTTCCCATGCATCTAAATCGACACCTGGTTCTCCAACTGTTTGATTATTGATGAGTGGAGCAACCATGTAAAAATCTCCCGAATTTGCAGGATATTCGTAAATTTCTCCTTCAGTGACGAAAACCGACGAAGACCACACGCCGACGTTTTGCATTCCAACCAATTCATCACATGGTGAAGAATCTTCATGTGTGCACTGAACCCAAAGGTCATTGCCTACAACTGGTTCATCTCCAGCCATGGTTCCAGCGTCTTGTGCAATCCAAGCACTACCGTTGTGAAGGACGATTTGCCATGCATTGTAATTCACGGTAGCATCCCAATTAATGCCGCTGTATTCGGCAATTTCGTCACATGTGCACGGCCCTTCCCAATGGCCTTCTTCTACGGAGCCACCGGATGAATTAATTTGAGTTTGATAAAATTCGCCTGAATTTGCAGGCCACTCGACAATTGAATACATTGGATAATTGCCATTACTTTCCCATACTGGACCGCCGAGTCCGTCTGCTGGATTATTCCATTTTGAGAAAAAACAAGTCGACTCTTCTGTAGTATTTCCATTCATTCCAGAACTTTGTCGTCCTGCGAAGGCCACTTCTTGCTCATTGTTCTCTTCAAAATCATTGTTGTTTTGTTCAAATGTATCAATCCCCATAAGAGAGACTTGTAAAGTAAGCAAAGCCACTATTATCCAACATACCGTATTACGCATGGTTGTTAGTCGCTATACGACTATATATGTTTATTGACAAATATAAGGCATTAATGAACTACGGCCATGAAAGTATCCGGACATTTCACTATACGACTTGTAACGTTTCGTAACCTGAAGGACGAAGCATTCTTCCATGTTGAACCAATTTTTCAATCACATCTTCAGCAGTTGCACGATCAATGTCGTAGCGTTCTGCTTCATTGAACACATCGAGCAATTGAGCAATACCACCGTTATTTGCAGCGAGTGCTGCAACGATTTCCAGAATTGCTTTTTCGCGATTACGAACGGACCCTTTCTTGCCGGTTACGAGCGTTGTCTCGTCAAAGTTACCGCCCATCAATTCTTCTCGCCAAAGACGCGTCATCCGAACTGCTCGTTCTGCGTCTTCAAGTGTTGCCACTTGCGACAAGCGAATACGAGCACTGGCTTCTGCAAGACGAGCGAGCGCTTCAAGAGAACGTGCTGTAATAGCGACGCTGTCGTTTGAATCACCTGTTTGTTTTCGTGTCTCAACATAAAAATTGACAATCGTGTCACGTGCATCTTGCTCAAGACTTGGATGAACGGTGCGTTTGGAATATGCGATGTATTTTCGAATTAAATCTCGAGAGAGCGTTTCCCCGTGATCGGAATTTTCAACCCCTGAGAGCGATGCGGATTTGGTAGGATCCGGAGCGTTACCTTCACTGACAAGTAACTCGCTTGTGCCTTGCAGTCGATTGCGAATAATGTGCTGAGCAATTTTTGCATCTTTTTCCGTCTCGGGGTCGTCTGTTAACAACCAAATAATGTCAAATCGAGAAACCAGAGGTGGTGCAAGATTGATTTGGGCTGTAAAAGGCACTTCGGAGACCGGTTCAAAGCGACCATTCTTCGGATTTGCAGCAGCCAAAACAGCACATCGTGTTCTCAAACTGGCATTGATTCCGGCTTTCGAGATTGAAATTTTCTGCTGCTCCATAGCTTCGTGCATACTGGAACGGTCGCCTTCGTTCATTTTGTCGAATTCGTCAATTG